>JADGGZ010000158.1 GCA_019689675.1 Rhodospirillales bacterium
ATTGTCGTCGCGCACTTGGTGGAGTGGGTCGTCGCCGGCTACCGGGTCGACGCCGAGGCTTCTGCCGGGCCCCGCGACTCGGCCTGAAGCGCGGGGTCAGGGGCGCGCCGCTTCCGTCGGCGCCGCAAGGGCGAAGCGGAGACCGGTCTCCGGGCGGTACGTCATGACCAGGTGAACGCGCCCGGCGGCAATGTCGAAGAGCACGGGGAGATAGCAGAGACGGGTCGTCCGCAGGAAATCTCCCAAAGGATTGCGTGGCGTCACGAAAAGCCGGGTTCCGATCGGCAGCGGCCCCTCGAGGGACGTCTCCTCCCGGAAAACCCCCGGGCCCGTCGTGCACCTCAATGCCAGCGCCACAAGAAGAATCCCGGGGGCCAGAACGATGACCGCGAGAAAGCCGAAGAAGCGCCCGAGAAGCAGGTTCATGTCCTCTACCGCCTTGCGCCGATGAAACGGGTCGGCGTCGGCGGGCAACCTAGCGCCTCTATGCGCCGGGGCTCTGTGACTCCCCTCACACGGGCCGCATCTCAGGGGCGCAGACCGTACTGCTCCTCGAGGATCCTGCCGATCCCGGTCGCGAGGTCGGTGCTGGGAACGATGCCGATCTCGCGCCGCAGCCGCTCCACCGACCCGCGGGAATGCACGATGTCGCCGGCTCTCCAGGGCTGGTGCAGCGGGCCCTCGGGCGGCGGCTTCACCCCGCGCGCGCCGAGAGCCCCGACGATGGCGGCGTACAGCTCGGCGAGGCTGGTGGCGACGCCGGTGCCGACGTTGAAGACGCGGAAATTTCCGCCGGCGCCGTTGTGTCCGATCGTCTCGATAACGCGCGCGAGGTCGCCGACGAAGCAGAAGTCGCGCGTGGCGCCGCCGTCGCCGAAGACGATCGGGCGCTCGCCGCGCAGACACGCGTCGATCCAACGCGGAATGACGGCGGCGTACCCGCCGCGATGATCCTGCCAGGGCCCGTAGATGTTGAAGAAGCGCAGGCCGATCGCATCCATCTTGTCGCAGCGCAGACGCAGCACCTCCGCGTACTGCTCGTTGACGAGCTTCGATACGGCATAGGGGCTGAGAGGCTGCGGCGGCGTCTCCTCGCGGAGGGGGAGGGCGGGATTGTCGCCGTAGACGGCGCAGCTCGAGGCGTAGATGAAGCGCTGCACCCCCGCCTTCTCGGCCGCCCCGTGCACCTCGAGGAACCCGGCGACGTTGACGGCATTGGTGTACGCGACGTCCTCGAAGGAACGCTGCACCGAAACCTGGGCCGCCAGGTGCACCACGACATCGACCCCCAAGAGCGATCGCGCGACGAGGGCGGGGTCGAGAATGCTTCCCTCGTGAAATCGAAACCTCGCGCCGGCCGAGGCCGCAAGACGATCCACGTTGTCGCGCGTCCCGGTCGAGAAGTCGTCAAGGCCAATCACCGTCTCGCCGCGCTCGAGGAGGTGGGCGCCGAGATTGCTGCCGATGAATCCGGCCGCGCCGGTGATGAGCCATGTCGCCATACGCGTACGAGACCTCGCTTCTGCTTTCGCCCTCGGCTTCCGCGCGGAGCTTCAAAAAGGGCTCCGATTGTTGGCCGTCATAGGTAAACCTTTGGATTCCGCGCGGCCGCAGGAAAGAGGCGGAGCCGCCGTTCGCTGCGGCCAGTCAGCCCCTCATCCGCCGAACCTCAAGCGGCGGACGGCAGCGAGCAGCTCTTCCCAGTTGTCGCGGTAGAGAAACGTGGCCCGGGCGCGGTCGATCGAGATCGCGTACATTTCGAGCTGGATCGTGCTCAGCGGGTTCTCCCAGGTGTAGATGACGTTCGAAACCGAGGCGCCCGACATGAGAATGCCGCCGATGACGTCGATTCGCGGGCTGTCGCCGTAGGTTCGGCGGAAGACCGTCGTGATTCGCTCGAAACGGCTATTGTCCATCACGATCATGATCTGGGTCAGCCGCGGTACGGGCTCACCTTCCCGGCGGAAGAAGAGGAAATTGGCGCGGACCCGCTCGCCGAACATTTCCATCGTGCCGGCATCGGGAGGAGGATCCTCGCTCGTCGGAAAAAGTGCGCACTCGATGGCCCCGGCCTCGATCAGTTCCTGAGCCGGGCGCACCAGGGCAGCGAAGCGCGGCGGAGCGTCGTCCGAGCAAACGAGGCGCTCCGACGGGTCGAGCTCGGCGAATCGCTGGAGCCGCCGGAAGTCGCTGAGCGGCATGCCGAGCCGGAACTCGTGGGCCGCGAACGGCCGAACGCGCGCCTCTGCCGCGCGGAGGGCCGGCAACAGCAGGGCGGCGGCGAGGAGAATGCTGAGAAGGCGGAGGATCACCGCCTTCAATATAGGCGCAACTTCAGCGCGCGAGTCGGTTCAAGAGTTGCCGCGCCTCCGCGGTCTCGGGAAAGCCGGGGTTCGCAAGAGCCGCCTGGAGCTGTTGCCTCGCCTCGTCGTCGCGTCCCGCCTGGTGGAGGGCGACGGCGAAGCGGTATTTCGAGGTTGCTGCGTCCTCCGCAGAGGCGGCCTGCTCCAGCAGCGGCAGAGCCCGCCCGAGATCGCCGTTGCGCAAGAGAATCCATCCTAGCGTGTCAGCGACGACCGGCGATCGCGGGACCGCGCGATAAGCCGCTTCCGCGAGCTCGAGCGCGCGCCGATCGGAGATCTTGTCGTAGAGGGCGGCGAGATTGTTGAGAAGGAGCGGGTTTTGCGGATCGTTCGCGAGGAGCCGCTCATGCTCCGCGATCGCCGTTTGGGTGTCGCCGAGGGCGATGGCAAAACTCGCCAGCAGAAAACGCGCTTCCCGATCTTCGGGGTGGGCGGCGAGGTGCTCCGCGATCGTGTCGCGCGCCGCCGCAAGGTTGCCCGCTTTCGCCTCGCTTTGCGCCAGCCGGCGCACGAACTCGGGCCCGCCGCCGTTGTCGATCGCCCGCTTCCAGGCGAACTTCGCGTCGCTGAAGAGGCCCGCCTCCTCCTGCAGTTCCGCAAGGAAGGCCGCGGTCTCGGGCGCGCTCGAGCCGGTTGCCAGCTCGCGCGCGAATACGATCGCCTCGGAAAGGCACCCGTTCCGCGCGCAGAAGGTCAGATATTGCGATTGCAGGCGGCGGTTCTTCGGCAGCTCCGTGAGGCCACGCTCGAGAGCGAGACGCGCGTTATCCTTTTCGCCCGACAGCTCCAGCGCGTTCGAATAGGCGATCATGGCCTCGGGGGCGCTGCTCGTCATGTTGAGGACGCGAGCGTAGGTCGAAGCGGCGCTCCGGGCATCGCCGACGCCCAGCTGGGCGTCCCCCAAAGCCGCCGCGGCGCGCCAGTCGTTCGGCCAAGTCTTCTCGAGCTCGCGCGCGAGCTCGAGCGCCTGCTGGGTCATGCCGGCGTCGATGAGCAGCCGGACGAGCGGCAGCCTCGCCTCGAGCGCCTTGGCCGGAACGCGAAGCGCCTGCTCGAGCCACTTGGCTTTGTCGGCGCCCTGCTCGAGCTCGGCCCGGGCGATCAATGCCGGCAAGCTGTCCGGCTCGCGCTCGAGGAACCGGTCGAGTTCGGCGCGCGCCCCGGCCATGTCCCCGGCGGCGCGGTAGGTCTGCGCAAGATTTATGGCGGCGGGTGCGAAGCTCGGGTCGAGCTCGAGCGCGCGACGATAGTGTTTTCGGCCTTCCTCGGCGCCCTTGGTCTGGCCGACGATGTAGCCGAGGAGGTTCTCGGGGATCGGGTTGCGGGGATCGCTTTGCCGGTACGCCTCCGCGGCCGCTTCCGCTTCGGCGAAGCGGCCGGCGCCGAGATAGGACGCGATCGCGATCGCATGCCCGCGCGACGGCAGCGGGGCGAGGCTGCGCGCAGTCTCGACTTCCGAGAGCGCGGCCTTCGGATTTCCCGACCGCGCCTGGAGAGCGGCGAGCTGCAGACGCGCTTCCGGGGTCGCCGGCGCCTTCGCCGCAAGCTGATCGAGCATCGCGGTGGCGCGGTCGTGCTCGCCGTTCTGCAGGAGCGCCGCCACGAGAACGCTGGCGAGCTCGAAGCTGTCGGGGGCTGCTGCGAGAGCGGCCTCGAGCGAGGCGACCGCCTTGGCCGCGTTGCCGCGCTTCATGAGAATTTCTGCATAGAGCGCCTGCGCGCCGGCATCCTGAGGATTGATCGTTAGATATCGCGAGACGTCATCCTGAGCGCGCGCGAGGCGGCCGCGGGCGAGTTGGACGCGAGCGGAGAGGAGAAGCGCCGGCGGGATCCCTTCGAGCTTTCCGATCGCGGCCAGGGACTGCTCCGCGCCCTCCCAGTCCTGGCGGCGGACTTTGATAACGGCGCTGAGATAGTTGCCCAACGGATGATCGGGACGCTGCTGGAGAAGCGCGTCGACCTCGGGTCTCGCGGTGTCCGCACCCTGCTGGAGAGCGAGAAGGGCGCGCGCCCGCCGGACAGGCTCGCTCCGCGGCGCGATCTCGATCGCCTTGTCCAGCGCCGCGCGTGCCCCGTCGTGGTCGCCCCGCCAGGCGCGGATCCGTCCGAGGAAAAGCCAGCCGTCGGCCAGCTTCGGCTCCTGGGCGAGAGCCTCTTCGAGCAGCGCGACCGCCTCGTCGGTATCGCCCCGGATGAACCGCGCCTGGGCGAGGCCGACACGGACGGAAGCGGGCGCGGCGGGATCGCGCGCGAGCGCCTCCTTGAACGCGCGCTCCGCCTCGCCCGCGCGTTCCAGGCCGAGATACGCCCAGCCGCGCGCCGCCCGCACGCGGGCCTCGATTCCCGGTGCCCGGTCTCCCGCTTCGATCAGGTCGAGAAGCTCGCCGAACCGCTCCTGCCCGGAGAGGAGCTCGGCGAGTGCGAGAGCGGCCTCCCCATCGTCCTCGTCATCCTCGTAGGCGATGCGAAGCTCGCGCTCGGCGTCATCGAGCTCGCCGAGCCGGCTCAGTGCGATCCCGAGCCGAAGGTGCGCCTCACTGCTGTCGGGATCCTCCTCGAGGGCGTTCCGCGCGTGGATGAGAGCGGTCTTGGCATCGCCTCTCTCGAGCGCCGTGCGCGCTTCGGCGAGATACTTTTGCGCGCCCTCGGTCGTCGCGACGGCCGGCGCGGCGACGAGGGCGGAGAGGAGCAGGGCGGCGGCGAACGAACGCGCTTTCATGCCCCGCCGTAATGCGTCCGCCTCCGGTACGCCGCGAAGGCGCAAAGGCCGAAGGTGAGGAGCGCCATCGTCGCCGGCTCGCTGACCTGGGTCGTAGTCCCGGGCTTGGACGCGATCGTTTTGATCTTGAAGTCGTCGTTCGGCTTCGTGTCGTTGAGCCAAGAGGCGACGATGAGATACCGACCCGTTGCGTCACCGGGTATGGACACGGTCCGCGTGCCGTTTGTGCTGGTCGTGCTCGTGTACTCCGTGAAGCCGGCGTTCAGGAGGTCGTTGATCGACTTGTTTTCGAAGCTGGCGAGACTGGGAAATTGCGCCAGGGTTCCGCCGATCAGGAAGGTGACGTCCGTGTCGAGCGGATCGCCGAACGGAACGAGGGTGACCGATTGCGGATCCCAATTGTCGCTCGGGAGCTGGAAGACGATCAGCTCGTTCTTGCCGACATTGTCGAGCGTATGCTCGGGGCTGCAAAGGCATTCACCATTCGAGGTGACCCCGAGCCCCTGGTCGTAGATTTTCAGCTCCGCCTTCTTCAGGGGGGCGGCGCGATTGGCAACGCCGTTCGACTTGTCGATGTAGAACGCGCGGGCTTTCAGCACCTCTCCGGAGGAGGCCGTGAAGGTCATCTCGGTGTTGGTGCCGGAGCCTTGGCTGGATCTCGGGCTGCTGCCCGAGCCGCTGTAGGTGTTCCAAGTCACGACGTCGGCCATCGCCGACGCGGGCATGATCAGCAGCGAGAGGGCGAACCCGGCAAGAAACGTGCGCATCGACGTCGTCTCTTCCACCTAGAAGCTTCGTTCGTCCCTTGCAATCGATACGCCAGCTTGTCAAACTCTTGATATAGCGCCGATTTTCCTGCTCCTCCGATGCTTCCGGCACCCGACTGTAAAAAAAACCGACAGTAGCTCTTCCGCGGGGCGCATCCATGCAGCGCCGCGACTTAAGAAAACCTCGGCTGTCGATCAGGCGACGAAAGAGCGCTAGACGATGCTGTCCCCGGCCCGGCACCGGGAGCGGCGTCGGGCGGATGTTTCGCAGGCCGTCGTTCCCGCTTGCCCGCTCAGGAGGAAGGCCGTTTATGCGGCCGCCCGGATCGCTGCCGCGCGCACGTCGTTACCGACGAAGGGCTCGAACTGCTTGAAGTTCGCCTCGAAACGCTTCGCCACCTCGCGGGCCGTCTCGTCGTAAGCCTTCTTGTCCGACCAGGTGTTGCGCGGGTCGAGCACCTCGGAGGGTACGTCGGCGCAGGCTTCCGGCACGTAGAGTCCGAAATGCGGCTCCTTCTTGACCGGCGCCTCCTTGAGGCGGCCGTCGAGCGCGGCGCGCACGAGCGCACGCGTGTGCTCGATCGCCATCCGCTGGCCGACGCCGTAGGCCCCGCCCGACCAGCCGGTGTTGACGAGCCAGCACTGCGCCCCGTGCCGAGCGATGCGCTCGCCCAGCATCTTCGCGTAGACCGAAGGATGCCGAGGCATGAAAGGCGCGCCGAAGCAGGTCGAGAACGTCGCCGAAGGCGCGTTCCCGAGGCCCTTCTCGGTGCCGGCGACGCGCGCCGTGTAGCCCGAGAGGAAGTGGTACATCGCCTGCTCGGACGTCAGCTTCGAGATCGGCGGCAGCACCCCGAAAGCGTCCGCCGTCAGCATGATCACGGTCGAAGGGTGCGGGGCCATCCCGGAGAGGTCGACGTTCGGGATGAAATCCAGCGGATAGCAGGCGCGCGTGTTCTCCGTGAGGCTCGCGTCGTCGAGATCGGGCTCGCGCGTTTCCTCGTCGAGCGGCACGTTCTCGAGCACCGTCCCGAAACGACGGACCGTCGCGTAGATCTCGGGCTCGGCCTTGGGCGAGAGGCGAATTGTCTTCGCGTAGCAGCCGCCCTCGAAGTTGAAGATGCCGTTCGGGCTCCAGCCGTGCTCGTCGTCGCCGATCAGCGTGCGCGAGCCATCCGCGGAAAGCGTGGTCTTGCCCGTGCCGGAGAGGCCGAAGAAGATGGCGCTGTCGCCCTTGGGGCCGACATTCGCCGAGCAGTGCATCGGCAGTACGTCGCGCGTCGGCAGGAAGAAGTTGAGGTACCCGAACACCGATTTCTTGATCTCGCCCGCGTAGCTGGTGCCGCCGATGAGCACGAGCTTCTTCGCGAAATTGACGAGAATGAACGTCTCCGAGTTGAGGCCGTCCATCTCCGGCATGGCGACCATCTTCGGCGCGTGAAGGATCACGAAATCGGGCGAGAAGCGCGCGAGCTGCTCGGGGGACGGGCGCAGGAACATGTTGCGCGCGAACAGGGCGTGCCAGGCGCTGTCCGTCACAAGCCGCACCGCCAGGCGATACTGAGGATCGGCACCGCCGAAGCAGTCCTGGACGAACACTTCTCGGTTCTGGAAATAGGCGAGCATCCGCTTGTGCATGCTGTCGAAGAGCGCCTCCGACACCGGACGGTTCGTTTCGCCCCACCAAATGTCGGCCTTCGAGGACGGCTCCTCGACGATGAACTTGTCCTTCGGCGATCGCCCGGTATGAATGCCGGTCCGGGCGACGAAGCTGCCGCCCGCGCCGAGATGGCCCTCGTGCCGCCTTATCGCATGCTCGTAAAGTCGCGGCACGGTCAAATTCGAATGGACCATCCCGACATTGCGAAAGCCGTGCTCGCGGAGCGAAATGGACTCGCCTGCCATACCGGATCCTCCCTCGATATTCTGGTTACATATTCGCGTCGAGCCGGAATGCCGCGCGAGGATAGCCCCTCGGATTGCAGACGGGCAACGAGGGCGCGCGAGGAACGCGGAACTCCGGCTTGCCGTTCCGCGGGCGAGTCCGGCGACGATCCGGACAAGTCCGGACCGGGCGGTTATGGACGCCGCAGAACGCGTAGGACGAGCGCGCCGCCGGCTCGACCGAAACCTCCCATTCGGTCGCGGCCGAGGCACAGGCTTCGCGCGGGAGCCGCCGTGCGGTTTCCGTGCAACACATGGTTTGGGGGACGATGAGTGCGGCCGGCGCGGAAATCAACGGCGCGAAAGGAGGAACCGGAGTGGCGTGGTTGTGGCTTTTCTTGGCCGGGCTGTTCGAGGTGGCCTGGGCTGTCGGCCTGAAAGCGACCGAGGGATGGACCCGGCTTCTGCCCAGCCTTTTCACGCTCGCGACCATGGCGCTGAGCTTTCTCTTCCTGTCGCTCGCCCTTCGCGCGCTGCCGATCGGCACCGCCTATGCGGTCTGGACCGGGATCGGCGCTGTTGGCACGGCGCTCTACGGCATCGCGTTCCTGGGCGAGCCCCGGGACGCCGCACGTCTCGCCTGCCTCCTCCTGATCGTCGCGGGAATCGTGGGGCTGAAGCTGGTGACCCGTTGACCCCGAGTCAGTCGCGCTCGGCGCGCTCGGTGACGATGCGCCAGCCGCCGCCGGGCTCGGGGCAGGCGATGCCGCGGACCGGCAACCTGTCGCCGGCGAGCGACGTCTGCGCCGTATAGGGTTTGCAGGCCGGCGGCTCGGGCCGACGCTCGGCGATTTCCACGGTGCGCGGCCCGGCCGTCGCGACGATCTTCGGGGGTAGCGGGGCGACATCGGGTTCTTTTTGCGTGCGATGCGCTCCTTGCCGGTTGGCCGGCTTCGGCGGAAGCGTCGGGGGAGGCGGTTTTGGGGTCGGGACGACGACGGCGGGATCGCCCGCCCGGGCCGCTTCCGAAGTTTCGCTCGGCAACGTCGCCACCGC
>JADGGZ010000159.1 GCA_019689675.1 Rhodospirillales bacterium
GCCGCTTGCGCCGGCCGCCTTGTAGGGCTATCGGCGCCACGATGCGTTTGGCAATAGGAACGACGGTCCTCGTCCTCGGGCTGGCGATCTACGCGTTTCTCGCCATGTACCTGGCGGTGACGGTGCTGCCCGAAAATCTCGTCGTGCAGACGCTCTATTACCTCGTCGCCGGCCTTCTATGGGTCTGGCCGGCTGCACGCATGACGCGCTGGATGCAGCGCGGTTAACCCCCCGCTCGGCGGCGCGCCGCACCCACCGGCGAGCAGCGCTTTCTCCGGCGTCTTCGAAGGCGAGGGCCGCGCCCCGAGACGGGCGCGCCGCGTGGGTCAGCCGCGGCGCCAGTCGCGCGTCTGCGGAAAATGGAAGGCGGCGAAGCGGTAGGTCTCCTTCACCAGCGACTCGACGCTCTGCGAGGAGTCTCCCTCCGATCGGTCGCGCCACTTGGCGACGAGATCGTCCCAGATCCGGAGGCGGAAGCGGATGTCGTCGCGAACCCGGCGAACGAGCTCGATCTGCGCCGCCGGCTTGCCGAGGATGGTCGCGATCGAGGCCGTCTGCGCGTCGAGCGCGGTGAAGGTCGCCTCGATGTCGGCGATCGGCGGTCGCAGGAGCGCCTGAACGCGCAGAACGTCCTGCAGGGTCTGCTGATCGGTCGTCTTCGCCCCCTTCGCGATCTGGGCGATCGCATTGAGGATGCTGCGAACTTCGCCGAAGCGGTCGCGCAGCGCCTCGATATAGGCGTACTCGCGCGCGAACGCCTCGAGAAGGCCGGGCGCCTTCCGGGCGGCCTCGGGTCCGAGACCGGCCTTGCCGGCGGCCTCGATCATCGCCTCGCGAACGCGCCGCTTCGCCTCCTCGCCTTCCTCCCCGAGAAGGTCGAGAAGGTTGCGCCGTCCGATCTGCTCGGCAATGACGCCGACGACCCGCGCCTTGGCCGCCAGACGATGCTTCTCTTCGACGGACCAGGACGCACTGCCGTCGAGGAGCTCGCTCGGAATCGAGTCGTTGGGCCGGATTTCCTTGACGTAGCGAAGGCTTTTCGCGACGACGTCGAGCAGCTTGCCGTCGGGCGAATCCTTCTCGATGCCGAACTCGGCCCGCACCATCGGCAGCGGGAGCACCGCCTGGAGCTCGCCGAGGCGCACATAGTAGACCGGCTCGCGCGACCGCGGCTCGAGCGCGAAATAGGCGTGCTCGAGAGCGAAGACCTTGTGCTCGAAGACGAAATGCGTGACGCGGTCGCCGTCGCCGGGGCCGTTGGGTCGCGCCTCCTCGATGGTTTCCGCCTTCTGCACGCCGAGACCAGCGTACGAGCGGCCCGATTAAGTTTACGTAAACCCCTGACGGGCACTTAGTCTTTGTTTTTATTGTCGTTTTTTGCCGGTCGGATCACGCCAGCGGCGCAAGTCCACCACCTTCTCGAGGGCGAGCATCCGGCGCGCCGCGACGACCTGCGCCAGCATCTGTCGCTCGAGCTCGAGATCGCGCAACGTCGGGAACCAGAGGCGCCACTCGGAGCGGGGCTTTCGCTCGATCTGCGCGATCATTCTGCTGAGACGCTCGATCTCGGCTCTGAGCTGCGCGGTCGGGCCAAGCATGCCTTCCTCCGTCGCCGCGAAAAACGACGCCGGCGCGCAGGCCGATCCGTAACAAATCGACAAAAGCTGTAACGCCGGGCAACGGCAGCGTCCAAAGCGTTCTGGAATCCCCGACGGCACACGTGTTTAATCGCCCACCGGCGCCTCTGGGGCGTTGCCGCAAGACGGGGAAGATCAGGGAGAAAGCGATGACGAGAACACCTACGCGACGCGAGGTGCTGGCCGGCGCCGCCGCCGGCGGCGCCGTGCTCGGAATGCCGGCGATCCTGAAGGCGCAGGCGCCTTCGGTGAAGGTCGGGCTCCTCCACCCCGTCACTGGCGCGCTCGCCTACGAAGGCGAGCAGGGCCGCAAGGGCGCGCTCCTCGCGATCGAGGAGCTCAATGCGGCGGGCGGCATCAAGTCGATGGGCGGCGCGAAGCTCGAGGCGGTGCTCGCCGACGCGCAGTCGAAGCCCGAGGTCGGCGCGGCGGAGATCGACCGCCTCGCCGAGGCCGGCGTCGCGGCGGTGCTGGGTCCGTTCGGAAGCGGGATCGCGCTCGCCACGACCCAGGCAGCGGCCAAGCACAACCTCGCGCACGTGGTCGATGTCGGCGTCGTCGATCAGATCGTCCAGCGCGGGCTCAAGAACACGTTCCGCTTCGCGCCGGGCTTCGGCCGCGTCACCGCGCAGGGGCTTGAAAACCTCGTCGCGCTCAACACCGCCGCCGGCAACCCGGTCAAGACCGTCCTCATCGTCCACGAGGACGGCGCATTCGGCTCGGGCATGGCGAAGCTCATGAACGAGCGGCTGCCGCAGTTCGGGTTCCAGATCCTCGACACGATCGGCCACCCGACGCCGACGCGCGACTTCACGAACATCGCGCTCAAGGTGAAGCAGGCGAACCCCGACCTCGTCATCCCGTCGAACTACAAGAACGAGTTCATCCTGATGGCGCGGACGCTGCGCCAGCAGCGCGTGCAGCCGAAGGCGATCTTCGCCGTGCTCGGCGGCGCCGCGTCGAACATCCGCTTCGCCCGCGAGTACCCCGATGCGGCGGAGAACATCATCGACAACAATCACTGGTTCGACCCGACGAAGCCCTTGTCGAAGAAGTTCGCCGCGAGCGTCGAGAAGAAGGGCTGGGATCTCACCTACGAGCTGATGCTCAACTACTCCTGCATGCGCCTCATCGCCGACGCGATCGAGCGCGCGGCGAGCGCCGACCGCGCCAAGGTGATCGACGCCCTCGCGAGCTCCACCTTCTCCGACCACATCATGCCGTACGGCCCGACGCGCTTCGAGAACGGCCAGAACCAGGGCGCGCAGATTGTGACGACGCAGATTCGCAACAAGAAGATCGAGGTGATCTACCCGAAGGAGTTCGCCTCGGCCGCCCCGCTCTTCCCAGTGCCGCGCAAGGGGTGAGAACGAACGCGCCGCAATCCCCCTATCCCCTCCGCGGGAAAGGGAAGGGCCCGCACCAAAGGGAGGGCGAGGGCACTCGGCAGAGGCCGGGAGGGCTCGCGGCCGCCCTCGCCCCTTCCCTTTTCCGCGAGCTGGAGAGGGAAGAGCCGTGAGCCTCCTTCTTCCTTCTATCATCAACGGGCTTACGACGGGCGCGATCTATGCGCTCGTCGCGCTCGGGCTGACGCTCATCTACGGCGTTCTTCACATCATCAATTTCGCGCACGGAAGCCTTCTGATGCTGGCGCTCTACGCGGCGTTCTTCGCGAAGACGCTGCTCGGGCTCGACCCTTACGCGGCGCTGCCGGTCCTGCTGCTCGGCTTCTTCGCGCTCGGCTATGCGCTGCAGCGCTGGGTCATCGACTGGGCGAGCCACGGGCGCGACCAGAACATCCTTCTCGTCACGCTCGGCCTCGCCCTCGTCATCGACAATCTCGCGCTCTTCTTCTGGACGTCGACGACGCGCACGATCGACGTGCCTTACGCGTTCGAGGTGGTGGACCTAGGCGTCGCGCTCGTGCCGCTGCCGCGCGCGATCGCGTTCGTCGGCGCGCTCGTCCTGGCGGCGCTCCTTTGGGCTCTCGTCGGCTGGACGGATCTCGGCAAGGCGATCCGCGCCGTGGCACGCGAAAAAGAGGGCGCGCGCCTCGTCGGCATTCGCGTCGAGCACATCTACGCCATGAGCTTCGGCATCGGCACCGCCTGCGTCGCGGCCGCCGCGTGCCTGCTCCTGCCGACCTTCTACGTGACGCCGCAGGTCGGCTACGCCTTCGTTCTCGTGGCCTTCACCACCGTCGTGCTCGGCGGGATGGGGAGCTTCCTCGGCGCGCTCGTCGGCGGGCTCCTCCTCGGCGTCGTCGAGGCGCTCTGCGGACTCTTCCTCGGCGAGAGTCTCGGCCAGATCGGCATCTTCGCGCTCTTCATCCTCGTCCTCCTCCTCCGCCCGACCGGGCTCTTCGGGGCGCGCCTGGCGTGAGACATTGGGTTTTCGGCGCGGCGCTCGTCGCCGCGCTCGGCGTCGTGCCCCTCGTCACGAGCTCCGAGTTCTGGCTCACCTTCTTCCTCATGGCGCTCTTGTTCGCGCTCCTGGGACAGTCCTGGAACGTGCTCGGCGGCTACGGCGGGCAGTTCTCCTTCGGGCACGCGCTCTTCTTCGGCCTCGGTGCCTACGCGACCGGAATCCTGCAAGTCCGCCACGGCGTGCCGGCCTGGCCGGCGGCAATCGCCGCCATCGCGATCGCGGCGGCGGTTGGCGCCGCTCTCGGCGCGCTCGTCTTCCGCTATCGCCTGCGCGGATCCTATTTCGCGCTCGTGACCCTCGCCTTCGCCGAGGTGGCGCGCATTCTCGTCGCCTCGTTCGACTACACGGGAAGCGGATTCGGAATCCTCATCGCGCTGGCGCCCGGCGCCGGCAACTTTCAGTTCGCCGACCGCCGCGTCTTCTACTGGCTCGCCTGGGCGCTCGTCTGTCTCGGCTGCCTCGTCGCGCTCTGGCTCGAGCGGTCGCGGTTCGGCGCGCGGCTCATCGCGATCCGCGAGAACGAGGCCGCAGCGCAGGCGCTCGGCATCGACCCGTTGCGCACGAAGACGCTCGCCCTCGCGCTCTCCGGCGCGATCGCCGGGGTGGCAGGCGTCCTCTACATGCAGATCTTCCTTTTCGCCGACAGCCATATCGCGTTCGGGCCGACGATGAGCGTCGAGGCGCTGCTGGCGCCGATCATCGGCGGGCTCGGCACCGCCTTCGGGCCGCTCCTCGGCGCGATCCTTCTCCACGCGCTCGGCGAGCTGGCGCGGCACGCGACCGGGGGCGCGCCCGGGCTCAACCTCGTCCTCTACGGCGTTCTTCTCATCGTCATGCTCCGCTTCCTTCCGGACGGGATCACCGGCCTTGCGAGGCGCCGTGCTCGAGGCTGAAGGGATCGTCAAGCGCTTCGGCGGCCTCGTCGCCGTCGCCGGCGCATCGCTGCGCGTGGGGCGGGGCGAGATCGTCGCCCTCATCGGGCCGAACGGCGCCGGCAAGACGACGCTCTTCTCGATCGTCTCGGGGTTCGAGACGCCCGACGAGGGCAGCGTCCGTTTCGACGGGGCGGAGATCGCGGGCCTTCCGCCGCACGCGATCGCCGCGCGCGGACTCGTCCGCACCTTCCAGATCGTGCAGCCCTTCGCCGGGCTCAGCGTGCGCGAGAACATCGCCGTCGGCGCCCACCTCCACGAGGCCTCGCGCCGCCGCGCCCTCGCCGCGGCCGAGGAGGTCGCGGCCCGCGTGGGACTCGCCGACCGGCTCGACCAGCCGGCGCAGGCGCTCACCATCGCCGGCCGCAAGCGGCTCGAGCTCGCGCGCGCTCTCGCCACCCGCCCGAAGCTCCTTCTTCTCGACGAGGTCATGGCCGGGCTCAACCCGACCGAGATCGACGCGATCGTCGCCGTCGTCCGCGCGATCCGCGACAGCGGCATCACGATCCTCCTCATCGAGCACGTGATGGAGGCGGTGACGCGCCTCGCCGAGCGCGTCTACGTGCTGAGCCAGGGCCGGATCATCGCGGAGGGACCGCCCGCTTCCGTGATCGCCAACCCGGCGGTGATCGAAGCCTATCTCGGGCACGGCGCCGCGGCGCGGCTCGAAGGGGCGAGCCATGCTTGACGTCGTCGTCGTGGAAGCCGGCTACGGCGCCATGCCGGTGCTGCGCGGCGTCACGCTCAAGGTCGGCATCGGCGAGATCGTCGCCGTGCTCGGCGCGAACGGCGCCGGCAAGACGACGCTCAACAGGACGATCTCCGGGCTCGTGCGGGCGAGCGCCGGACGCATCCTCTTCGCCGGCGACGACATCACGCGCGCCGCTCCCGACCAGATCGTGGCCGCCGGCATCGCCCATGTGCCCGAGGGCCGCCGCATCTTCCCCAACCTCACGGTGCGGGAAAACCTCGATCTCGGCAGCTATCGGCGGGGCCGCGCGCGACGCGCCGCGAACCTCGAGCGCGCCCTCACCGTCTTTCCGCGGCTCGCCGAGCGGCTCGGCCAGAGCGCCGGGACGCTGTCCGGGGGCGAGCAGCAGATGCTCGCGATCGCGCGCGGCCTCATGTCGGAGCCGATTCTCCTCATCCTCGACGAGCCCTCGCTCGGCCTCAGCCCGCGCCTCGTCGAGGAGATGTTCGAGCTGATCGCGCGGATACGCGAGGCCGGAGTCGCCGTTCTGCTCGTGGAGCAGAACGTGGTCCAGTCGCTCGAGATCGCCGACCGCGCCTACGTTCTGGAACGCGGGGCGGTTTCTCTCGAAGGCAAGGCCGCCACGCTCGCGGCCGACCCCAAGCTCAAGAAATCTTATTTGGGAATGTGACGATGACGCTCGCCCTCTCCGCCCTCCTCAAAGGCCCCGAGATCGTGGTCGCGCCCGGCTGCTACGACGCTCTCTCCGCCCTCCTCATCGCGCAGGCGGGCTTCAAGGCGGCCTACGTCTCGGGCGGCTCGATCGCCTATACGCGCCTCGGGCGGCCCGATATCGGCCTCTTCGGCCTCGCCGAGCTCGCCGATGTCGTCGGCAACATCCGCGAGCGCATCGACCTACCGCTCATCGTCGACGCCGACACGGGCTTCGGCAACGCGCTCAACGTCGAGCGGACCGTCCGCCTCCTCGGCGCGCGCGGCGCCTCGGCGATTCAGCTCGAGGACCAGAGCTTCCCCAAGCGCTGCGGGCATCTCGCCGAGAAGCGGCTCGTGCCGGCCGGCGAGATGATCGGCAAGATCAAGGCGGCGCGCGACGCCCGCGTCGGGCGCGAGCCCCTCGTCATCGCACGCACCGATGCGATCGCCGTCGAGGGCTACGACGCGGCGCTCGACCGGGCCGAGGCCTATCTCGAAGCGGGCGCCGAGATGCTCTTCGTCGAGGCGCCGCGCACCGAGGAGGAGCTCGCCGGCATCGCCGAGCGCTTCCGCGGCCGTGTCCCCGTGATGGCGAACATGGTCGAGGGCGGCGCGACGCCGCTGCGGAGCGCGGCTCAGCTCGAGCGCCTCGGCTTCGCGCTCGTGATCTTTCCGGGCGGCACCGTGCGGGCGGTCGCCAAGCACCTCGCCGACTATTTCGCCAATTTGAAGGAGCACGGCACGACCGCGGCCTTCAGGGACCGGATGCTCGACTTCGCAGGGCTGCAGGCGCTTCTCGGCACCGCCGACATCCTCGCCCGCGGCAAGAGTTACGAGGAAGGCTGAGGGCCGCCGCCCTCGAGCAGCCTGCGCTCGCGCGTCAGCCCCTCGCCGACGATGTCGAAGAAGGCGCGCACGCGCGCCGTCCGCTTCAGATCCGCATGCGTCACCAGCCAGAGCTCGGGCGTCAGCTCGGCGAGCGGGGCGAAGGCGCGCACCAGATCCGGCTCCGGATCGCCCAAATAGCAGGGCAGGATGGCGATGCCGATGCCTTCGCGCGCGGCCATCAGCTGATTGACGAGGCTGTTGCTGCGGTAGACCACCGCGCTCTCGGGCGCGTTGGCGGCGAGCCACTCGGCGGCGCGCACCTGCACGCTCGGATCGTCCCAGCCGATCAGCGCATGGAGGCCGAGCTCGCCCGGCGCGCGCGGCAGCCCGTGCGCCTGCGCGTAGCTCCGCGCGGCATAGGCCGTCCAGGCGATCGTGCCGATCCTGCGCCCGAAGAGATCGCCCTGGGTCGGGCGCGTCGCGCGCAGCGCGACGTCCGCTTCCCGCTTGCTGAGGGACAGAAGGCGGTTCTCGATCGTGAGCTCGACCGTGATGCCGGGATGCGCCCGGCGGAACGCCGCGATGCAGCGCATGAGGAGGCGGAAGGCAAGCGTCTCCGACGCGGTGACGCGCAACCGGCCGACGAGGCGCGCGTCGCGTCCGGCGAGATCGCGCCCGAGCGCGAGCGCCTCCTCCTCGATCCGCTCCGCCGCGCGCGTCGCCGCCTCGCCCGCCGCGGTCGGGCGCCATGCGCCCCCGAGCCGCTCGAAGAGCCGCACGCCGAGCGCAGCCTCGAGCGCCCCGACGCGACGGAACACGGTCGAACGGTCGAGGCCCAGCGCCTGCGCAGCGCCTGCGAGCGTGCCGGCGCGGCCGAGCGCCAGCACGATGCGCAGATCGTCCCATTGCATCTGTGCAACAGACACGTGCCAAAACCCTAATGGAATTGCGCTGATGCACAATCCATCCTTCTCCGCGTCAGGTCAACGCGAATGGAGGTTCGTCATGATTGCTAAGATCGAACGCGAGGCGCTGAAGGCGAAGCTGGATCGGGGCGAGAAGCTCGTCCTGGTCGAGGCGCTGCCGGCCAAGTACTTCCGCCACGCCCATCTCCCGGGCGCGGTCAACATCCCGCCCGACGAGATCGACACGCTCGCGCCGCGCCTCCTGCCCGACAAGAACGCGGAGATCGTCGTCTATTGCGCCGACGGCCCGTGCCGGAACTCGGAAATCGCGGCGGCGCGCCTCGTCGAGCTCGGCTATGCCCACGTGCGCGACTATCACGAGGGCAAGGCTGATTGGATCAAGGCGGGCTATCCGGTCGAGAAGGGCGAGGAGCCGGCGCTCTCACCAGCGGCCGCGCCAGGCCAATAGCGCAAGTCGCGCGGGCGCGAACGCATCGGGCCGCGCGACCGACGGCGCGAACGGGTCGCCGCCGGCGGCGCCCGCGCCCGCGCGCCACCCCCCCCGCCGGCGGGGGCGGGGCCGCCCCGGCC
>JADGGZ010000160.1 GCA_019689675.1 Rhodospirillales bacterium
TTCTTCGATCTCTATGTGAACGTCCCGATGCAGAAGATCGTGACCGACCGGCTGCGCCCGCCCGGAAAGGACGACGCTCACGGAGTCGAGGAGGCGCGCGCGCTGCTGCGGACGGCGCTCGGCATAGTCGATGAAGCGATGGCGACGAAGACCTGGGCGATCGGCGACGTCTTCACCATGGCGGATTGCGCCGCCGCGCCGGCGCTGTTCTATGCCGACATGGTGATGCCGTTCGGCGACACCCACAAGAACGCGGCGTCCTATCTGCGGCGTCTCATGGAACGGCCCTCCTTCGCGCGCGTCGTCGCGGAGGCCGCGCCCTATCGCGCCAACATCCCGACCGAGCGCCGACCGGCCGAGCCTTCCTCCTGACGGGGGACAGCGCGCCCCGATTTTGTTCCCTTTTCCCCGGCGCGCGGGCTCTCTACCTGGGGAACATGGAGACGACCGCCTCTCTTGCGGAGCTGTCCGCCTGGATCAGCGAGGCCGGACTTGTCGGTACAGGTGAAGGCGCTCTGCTCGAGGGCTTTTGCCGACGCGCCAGGGAGGCGGGGCTGCCGCTCGACCGCGCGCTCGTCATCATCGACACGCTGCACCCAGTCCACGAAGGGATCGCCATTCGCTGCCCCGCTCGCGACGGCTCCGAGCGCGTCGAGGTGATCGAGTACGGCCGGACCAACGAGGGAGAGCCCGCCGAGCAGTGGCGCCGCTCGCCCTTCTACCACCTGCTCCAGACCGGCGAGCGGGTGCTGCGGCGGCGCTTCTGGCGCGGCGAGCCCGCGGATTTTCCGGCGCTCGAGGAAGCGCG
Source organism: Rhodospirillales bacterium (assembly GCA_019689675.1). Lineage (GTDB taxonomy): Bacteria > Pseudomonadota > Alphaproteobacteria > ATCC43930 > CGMCC-115725 > JADGGZ01. The sequence continues at coordinate 809 of JADGGZ010000160.1, forward strand.
CCAGCTCGGCATCACGGACTGCGTCCTCCTCATCCATCACTTCGCCGCGGAAGGCATCGTCGGCGAGATGGACTGCGTCTATTCCTCCTGGGGCACCGACGCGCCGGAGGGCTTCGCCGACAAGCACATCGAGGCGCTGCACATTCTCCTTCCGCCGCTGCTCCTCGCCATCAAGTGCGCCGCGCTCGCCCGGATCGCCGGCACTCTGGTGACGACCTATCTCGGCCGCGACGCCGGCCGCCGGGTGCTTGCCGGCAGGATCGCGCGCGGCGTCGCCGACCGCATCGAGACGGTGCTCTGGTTCAGCGATCTACGGAACTACACGCAGCTCGCCGACAGCTCGCCGCCGGCCGACATCATCCCGCTGCTCAACGACTATGCCGGAGCCGTAATCGCCGGCCTGCACGATTCGGGCGGCGACGTCCTGAAGCTGATCGGCGACGGCACGCTCGCCCTCTTCACCGCCGAGGACCGAAGCGTCGCCTGCGCCAACGCTCTCGTCGCGGCGCGGCGTGTGCGTCGTCACGTCGCGGCGCTCAACGCGAGACGCCATACGGCGGGCCTTCCGACCACCCATGTCTATCTCGGCCTCCATGCCGGGGAGGTCTTCTACGGCAACATCGGCAGCGAAGACCGGCTCGACTTCACCGTGGTCGGGCCCGCGGTGAACGAGGTGGCACGGATCGCTGCGATGTGCCGCTCGGCCGACCAGGATCTGCTCGTGTCGCGCGCCTTCGTCAACGCATCGGCGCCGGAGGACCGCGCGCTGTTCGTCTCGGTCGGACGCTACGCGCTGCGCGGCGTCGGCCGCGCGCAGGAGCTCTTCACGCTCGACCCCGAGCAGCGGTGAGACGCGCGCGAAGGCGACTTGCGGTCGTCAAGCGCGCGAAAGACGCCTCGGCGGCATCGGCCGGTCGGCGAGCGGCACCGAGAGGTCGAAGGAGCTGCGCGTCCGTCCCGGCGGAACGCCGCCGTTGCCGACGCCGAGAGCATAGTCCTCGTAGAGCTTGATGTAGTCCGCCTCGGGAAGGCTCGTCTCGACCGCGGCCGGATGCGCAAGGAGCGCATCCCGCCAGCGCCGCACGCGCGCGTATTCCGGCATCTCCGGCACGACGAAGCCCCGGTACCAGTCATTGAGAACGTAGCGCTGGAAGAACGGCGCGAAGGAGAGATCGGCCATGCCGAAGCTTTCCCAGAGGAAGGTTCCGTCCGGGTTGTGCTTCATGAGGAACTCGTCGAGCCAGCGCCAGCTCGCGAGCGCCTTCTCCGTCAGCTCGCCCTCCTTCGCCGGGTTCTGGTTCATCAGAAGCCGATAGAGAGCCGGCACGAAGGTCTGATTGCAGTAGTCGATCGCAATCCGCGTCAGCGCGCGGCGCCACGGATCGCGCGGCATCAGCGCGGGCTCGGGGAAGACCTCCTCGAGGTACTCGTTGATGATGCTCGACTCGTTCAGAACGCGCCCCTCATGCTCGATCACGGGCACCTGGCCCTTGGGATTGATCGCGAGGAACCAGTCGGGGCGCGGCTTGCTGATGTCGATCTCGACGACGTCGAACGGAATCTGCTTCAGCAGCAGCAGCATGCGCGTGCGCTGCGCGAAGGGGCACACGGCCATGCTGTAGATTTTGATGGGCGGCATGGCGTTCCTTCAGCGCGCGCGGGCGAGGCCCATCTCGGCGAGCTTCTCGCGCACCTGCGGCAGCCGGTCGCCGCCCCAGAAGAGCTCGCCGTCGACGACGAACATCGGGACGCCGAAGACGCCGGCCTCCTCCGCCTCGGCGCGGATGCGGTCGTGCTCCTCGCCGCCGGGCCCTTCGGCGAACGCGCGAAAGCCGGAAGGATCGGCGCCCGCTTCCGCAAGCACGGCGGAGAGGGCGTCCAGGGACTCGATGTCGAGCTCCCGCTTCCAGAAACGCTCGAAGACGATGTCGTTGTAGCGCCGGAAGACGCCCGCGCGCTGCGCGTAGAGCATGCCGATGCCGGCGAGGCGGGAGTCGTAGATCTTCTGCGGCCCGCGCAGCGTCAGCCCCTGCTTGTTCGCGAAACGCCGCGCGTCCATGTAGGAGTACTTCACGCGCCGCCACTGATGCGGCGTGCGGTCCTCGACCGATCCCAGATAGGACGGGATGTTCAGCGTGTAGGGAAGCCAGCGGAGAGAGACGTCGTAGTCCTCCTCGAGCGCGTAGGCCCCCGCCTTTGCGACGAACGCGTAGGGGCTCTTGTAGTCGATGTAGAGCGTTACGACGGTGCCTGGCATCCCTTCTCCTTGTCTCCTCGTCGGTCTTCCCGCAACTCGATGCCCGCCGCCAGCCGGTCCCACGTGTCGGGCGTGATTCCTTCCTGCCGCAGCAGCGCCTTCTGGATTTTCGCCGTGGGCGTTTTCGGCAGCTCGGGCATGATGCGCACATAGCGCGGCACCATGAAGCGCGCGAGCCTTTCGGCGAGGAAAGCGATGAAGCGCGCGTGGTCCAAGGGCGGCGCATCGGGCGCGAGGGCGAGCACGGCCATTACCTCGTCCTCGCCGAACTCGCTCGGCACGGCGATCGCGGCCGCTTCCCGGACGCCGGGATAGGCCAGAAGCTCGGCCTCGACCTCGAAGGAGGAGATGTTCTCGCCGCGCCGCCGGATCGCGTCCTTGAGCCGGTCGACGAACACGTACTCGCCGTCCTCGTCGAGGTAGAACGCATCGCCGGTATGGAACCAGCCGTTCCGCCACGCCCGCGCCGTCGCCTCGGGGTCGCGATGATAGCCGTGGTTCATCGCCCAGGGCCGCGCGGTGCGCAGGATCATCTCGCCGACCGAACCGCGCGGCACCTCGCAGTCGTTCTCATCGACGAGGCGGATCTCGACGCCCGGGCGCCGCTTGCCGCAGCCGCCGGGCTTCGTCGGGTTGGGGCCGGAGAAGGTCGGCGTCGCGATCTCGGTCATGTTGAAGAGCGTGTAGGTCGTGACGCCGAACCGCTCGCCGAAGCCGAGGCATTCCTTCGAGAACGGCACGACGAACGCCTTGCGGAGCGGATGATCCTTGTCGCCCGGTCCCGGCGGGCGCTGCAACAGGAAATTCGCCATCACGCCGAGAAGGAAGACGATGGTGGCGCCGGTCTCGCGCACCTCGTCCCAGAACCGGTCGGTCGAGAAGCGCTCGATCATCGCGATCGAGCCCCCGGCGCAGAGCATCGCGTGGCAGATGAAGCTGCCGCCGATATGGAACATCGGCAGGTTGATGAAGAACCGGTCCTCGGGCGTGACGCAGGTCCAGGTCTGCGGGCCGACGCTCGAATAGGCGTGCATGTAGGAGGTGAGGACGCCCTTCGACGGCCCGGTCGTGCCGGAGGTGTAGATGATCGCCTGCGTGTCCCAGGGCTCGATCGGCCGCTCCGGCGGGCGCGGCGCGTCGCCACCCTCGTCGAGGACCGAGAGCGGCAGCACCTTGCGTCCGGCGATCTCACCTCCGGCGGCGTCGTCGGCAGCGACGATCTTCTCGATTCCGTAGAGGCCGACCGTGGCGAGGAGCGGCACGAGCTTCGCGTCGGCGACGACGAGCCGGGCGTCGGCGTTCGCGATCACATGCTCCAGCAGGCGTCCCTTGTAGGCGGTATTGATCGGCACCGAGACGGCGCCGAGATAATTGAGCGCGAAGGCGCAGCGGAGCACATCGGGGCCGTTCGGAAGCCAAAGCAGCACGCGGTCGCCCTGGCGGACGCCGAGGCGCTGGAAGCCCGCCGCGGTGCGCCGGACGATCTCGTGCAGCGTGCGATAGGTCCAGCTTGGCCCGCCCGCGAAATGCACGAAGACCTTCTCCGGCTGGATCGCCGCCCAGCGATCGAGCGCCGCGCGCAGAACGCAGACCTCGGCCGGGTAGGGCCGCCCTTCCGCCTCGGCGGCGGCGCCTGAAGCGGAAGCATCAGAAACTTCTTGCATGGGGCGCACGATAGGCGATCGGGTCGCGAGAAAAAAAGAGCCCCGGCTCCCCGAGGTTTTCTTCGAGCGAATGTCGGGACAGGGCACACTCGTCCGTCCTTCGACCGACGGACCGACAAAGGGAAGCCAGGCATGCTCTATGCGATCCTCTGCTACAACGACGAGGCTGCCGTCGAGGCCTGCAGCAAGGACGAGATCGACGCGATCCTGAAGAAGCGCGCCGCCGTTACGCAGGAGCTGGCGGCGAAGGGAAAGCTGGGACCGGTCGCCCGCCTCATGCCGACGACCGCGGCCACGACGATCCGCTCGCGCGAGCCCTTCGTCATCGACGGCCCGTTCGCCGAAACGAAGGAGCAGCTCCTCGGCTTCTACATCGTCGACTGCGCGTCGCTCGAGGAGGTCATCGACGTGGCGCGGCGCATGAAGGAAGGCGAAGCCGGCTCGTTCGAGATCCGGCCGCTCCGCTTGTTCGAAGCCGGGAGCATCGCCGCGTCGTGATCGACATGGCCTGGATCGACCGGGCGGTTCGCGCCGCGCGGCCTCAGGTGATGGGCGCGCTGCTGCGCTATTTCCGCGACCTCGACCGCGCCGAGGAGGCGTTCCAGGAAGCGTGCCTGCGCGCGCTGAAGCATTGGCCGCAGAACGGCCCGCCCCGCGATCCCGCCTCGTGGCTGATCTTCGTCGGACGGAACGTCGGAATCGATGACGTGCGCCGGCGCCGCGGGGAGGAGCGGCTGCCGCCCGAGGAGACGGTTTCGGATCTCGAGGACGCCGAGACGCGGCTCGTGGAGGAGATCGACGGCGGCCACTACCGCGACGACGTGCTGCGCCTCCTCTTCGTCTGCTGCCATCCCGACCTGCCGGCGACGCAGCAGATCGCCCTCGCGCTGCGCATCGTGTCGGGACTATCGGTGAGGGAGATCGCTAACGCCTTCCTCGTCAGCGAGGCGGCGATGGAGCAGCGCATCACCCGCGCCAAGCGCCGGATCGCCGACGCCGACGTCCCGTTCGAGACGCCCGGCGCCGCGGAGCGGGCGGAGCGCCTCGGCACCGTCGCCGCCATGATCTACCTCCTCTTCAACGAGGGATACTCCGCCTCGGGCGGCACCGCGCATATCCGCGTGCCGCTCTGCGAGGAGGCGATACGGCTCGCGCGGCTCCTGCTGCGCCTCTTTCCCGGGGAACCGGAGATCATGGGGCTGGCCGCGCTCCTCCTCCTGCAGCATTCGCGGGCGGCGGCGCGGCTCGACGCCGAGGGTGCGATCGTCCTGCTCGAGGACCAGAACCGCGATCTCTGGGACCGCGACATGATCGCCGAGGCGCTCGCCCTTCTCGAGAAGGCGCTGCGCCACGGCCGTCCAGGTCCGTATCAGGTGCAGGCGGCCATCGCCGGGGTTCATGCCCGCGCCCCCCGCTTCGCCGACACCGACTGGGCAGAGATCGATCGGCTCTACGCGGTTCTCGAGCGACTCCAGCCCTCGCCGGTGGTGACGCTCAACCGTGCGGTCGCCGTCGCGAAGCTGCGCGGGCCGGAGGCGGGGCTCGCGATGCTCGACCCGCTCGCCCCGCGGCTCGCCAACTACTTCCACTTCTTCGGCGTCAAGGGCGCGCTGCTCCAGCAACTCGGCCGCGCCGGGGAGGCCCGCGCCGCCTTCGACCGGGCGATCGCGCTCGCCCGGACGCCGGCGGAGGCCGCCCATATCCGTCTCCATCTCGACCGCCTTCAGGACTCTTGAGCGAAAAGCGCCGGTCCGCTGTCGGCGCGCCGCCGCCTCCTTCGTCCTCGGAGGGAGACAAGGAGAGGCACCATGACGAGCAGCATCGACAAGACACGCGAGGAGGCGCAGATCCGCGCCGTGATCGAGGACCGGACGAAGGCGCTTCGCGCCAAGAACGGGCTGGAGGTCGTGAGGCATCATGCCCCGCGCTTCGTTCTCTTCTCTCTCGCGCCGCCGCTGGCGACGGCGCCGACGGACGCATCCGGGCTCGAAGCCTGGTTCGCGACCTGGGAGGGGCTCATCGGCTACGAGCCGGGTGCGTTCGAGCTCGCGATCGGCGGGGACGTCGCCTTCTGCCACGGCCTCGTCCGGATGCACGGCCGCAAGAAGGACGGCGAGGAGCCCGATCTCTGGTTCCGCAGGACCCTGGGACTGCGCAAGGTCGCCGGCCCCTGGAAGATCGCGCACGAGCACCAGTCGGTGCCGTTCTACATGGACGGCAGCGACAGGGCTGCGCTCGATCTCGTGCCGTAGCGGCGCGGGGCCGCTCGCCGCGGAAAGAGCTTTCCGGCCAGAAGAGAGCCTACGGCTCGAGCCTGCGCTTCGGCTGGGCGGCGACGCGGTGGACGACCCCGTCCTGATCGTGCCGGCTGCTGTAGAAGATGAGCGCCATCAGCGCGATCGCGAGCGCGGTGCTGAACGTGATCCCCATCGTGATCGCGACCACGCCGTGTCCGCTGAGCCCGAGGCTCGAGAACCCGACGGTCGCCGAGAAGATCACCATCACCAGGGCCATCGCGCCGGCGCACGCGACCGAGAACCACACGATCCGTCTCATCGCCACCTCCTCAACGCCGCCGACCGGTCTGGAGACGCGCCCCGATCCATACATTAAGGGCGGCTTGATCCATACAAGCCGGCTGCTGTATGGATGACGTGGGGTGAAATGACCGCGAATGCAAGGAACAAACGGTCGCAGCGGCGGCCGCGCGTCTGGCGCCCGTCGCGGCCGGACCCCGCGGAAGGACCGCTCTATCTCGCGCTCGCCGACCAACTCGGCGCGGCGATCGCGAGCGGCCTCCTCGAACCCGGCGACCGGCTGCCGCCGCACCGCGCCGTCGCCGCGGCGCTCGGGATCGACGTCACGACGGTGACGCGCGCCTATGGCGAGGCGCGACGGCGCGGGCTCGTCGATGCCGCGGCGGGACGCGGCACTTTCGTCGCCGCCGCCCCGGCCGCGCCACCGCCCGCCGAGCGCCGCGCCCGGCCGGTGATCGATATCCCGATGAACGTGCCGCCGCAGCCGCCGGAAGCGAAGCTCGCAGAGCGCGTCGCGGAGACCTTAGCCGCGCTGCAGCGCCGCGCGGACTTCCAGTCCCTCCTCAGCTACGGCCCGAGCGCCGGGGGCGAGGCCGAGCGGGAGGCGGGCGCCGCCTGGCTGCGCCTGCGCCCCCTCGAGGTGACGGCGGAGCAGGTCGTGGTAGCGCCCGGCGCGCAAGCCGCTCTCACCGCGCTCTTCGCCGCCTTTCTCGAGCCAGGCGACCTCGTCCTCGCCGAGGCGCTCGCCTATCCGGGGTTCCGCACTCTCGCGGCGCATCTGCGCCTCCGCCTCGAGCCGGTGCCGCTCGACGGCGAGGGCCTGGTTCCCGAGGCGATGGAGGAGATCTGCCGGCGCGCCCGGCCGAAGGCGCTCTACTGCACGCCCGCGATCCACAACCCGACGACGGCGACGATGTCCGCAGCGCGCGCGGAGGCGGTGGCGGCGATCGCGCGCCGGCACGGTCTCCTCGTCGTCGAGGACGACGCGTACGGGTTCCTTCCCGCAGAGGCCGCGCCTCCCCTCGCCGCCTTCGCGCCGGAGCTCGTCTTCCATGTCGCGACGCTGTCGAAATGCCTCGCCCCGGGGCTGCGCATCGCCTATCTGCGCGCGCCGCAGCCGGCGCAGGCGGTGAGGCTCGCGAGCGCGCTCCGCGCCACGGCGCTCATGGCCTCGCCGCTTTTCGCCGCGCTCGCCGCGCAATGGATCGAGGACGGCACCGCCATCGACATCGTCCGCGCCGTCCGGGCCGAGAACGCCGCGCGGCAGGAGATCGCGCGCGAGCTTCTCGGCGATTTCGAGCTGTCGGCGCATCCAGCGGGAAGCCACGCGTGGCTCGTGCTGCCGCCCGCGTGGAGCCGCGGCGAGTTCGTCGCGCATGTCCGCCAGCACGGCGTCACGGCCGTGGCCGCCGACGCCTTCGCGATCGATGGCGGTGCGGCGCCGAACGCCGTCCGGCT
>JADGGZ010000161.1 GCA_019689675.1 Rhodospirillales bacterium
GCCTTCGCCGACATGATCGTCGACGACTTCGACGAGCGCCTGCATCAGTCCGAGTCGGGTCCTCTCGTGATGGGGCTCTTGCTCCACCCGCGCATCATCGGCCGGCCGCACAGGCTGAAGCACCTTCGCCGGGCGCTGTGCCATCTCCTTGCGAAGAAAGACCGGATCTGGTTCACGACTGCAGGCTCGATCGCGGCGCACGCCGCCCGGCACGCACCTTGAAGGAAGAAGCATGGCACAGGTCATCGGCATTATCGGCGGCAGCGGCCTCTATCAGATCGCCGGGCTCGAGGACGTCGAGTGGCGCCGGATCGAGTCGCCGTTCGGCGAGCCTTCGGACGAACTCTGCTTCGGCACGCTCGGCGGCCAGCGCGTCGTGTTCCTGCCGCGTCACGGGCGCGGCCACCGGATCAGCCCGACCGATATCAATTTCCGCGCCAACATCGACGCTTTGAAGCGGGCCGGCGTGACCGAGCTCATCTCGCTCTCCGCGGTCGGCTCTCTCAAGGAGGAGCTCGCCCCCGGCGACTTCGTCCTCGTCGACCAGTTCATCGACCGCACCTTCGCACGGGAGAAGAGCTTCTTCGGCACCGGCCTCGTCGCCCACGTGTCGATGGCGCGCCCGGTCTGCCCGCGGCTCCAGGACGCGATCGCGCGTACGGGCGTGCCGGTGAAACGCGGCGGGACCTACCTCGTCATGGAGGGACCGCAGTTCTCGACGCTGGCGGAGAGCAAGCTCTACCGGAGCTGGGGGTGCGACGTGATCGGCATGACGAACATGCCGGAGGCGAAGCTCGCCCGTGAGGCGGAGATCTGCTACGCGACGGTCGCCATGGTCACCGACTACGACTGCTGGCACCCGGGCCACGACGCGGTCACGGTCGACATGGTCGTCGGCGTCCTCCTCCAGAACGCGGAAAGGGCGAGGCAGCTCGTGCGCGAGGTCGTCCCGCTTCTCGCCGGCCATGAAGGGCCATGCGGGTACGGCTGCCAGCGCGCGCTCGAGAACGCGCTCATCACCTCGCCGGAGGCGCGCGATCCCGCCGTCCTGTCGCGCCTCGACGCGGTCGCGGGGCGGGTGCTGCGCCGCTGAGCTAGGACGCCGAAGGTGCTCGGCCGAGAGCTTCGTCGACCCGCTTGGCGAGCGCCCGGGTACGCACGTCGGGGTAGAGGATCGAGAGCACCTTCACCGCGCCGTCGAGCTGCGGCTCATGGCCGTGCGGGCGGGTCAGCAGCATCTCGGTCAGCCGTTCCAGCTCCTTGGCGATCTTGACGATGACCACGCTCGCGTCGCTCGCGAAGCCGTGCCGCTCGCCGTGGTGGACGACGGCCATGAGGAGGCGCGCCGCGTCGACCGCATGCGCGATCGCCGGCTCGGCGGGCGGCGCCTCGGCCTCCAGCACGCTCGGCATGAAGCCGACGATGATGTTCTCCATGATGTCGAGCCGCTCGGCGTCGAAGGCCGACCGCATCGCTTCGCGCGATTTGATGATCTGCGCGCCCCAGGCGCTGTCCTTGCGGAAATCGACCTCCGTGGAGAGCGCCTCGGAGATCTGCGCGAAACGGGTGACGAGCTGGCGCACCTCGGCGAAGTCCGCGTCGCCCGAGGCGAGCGTCTTTTGCGCCGTCGCCGCCTTCGTGGCGATCGCCGTTTCGACAAGCGCGGGGATGAGGCGCTCGCAGATGGCCGTCATCTCGGCGTTCCGAGCGGGCGCGCCGGCGGCCCGCGTCCAGCCGAGCGACGTGGCGAGCCGCATGATCTGCCACGGCTTCTCGAGGCGGTTGAGGAGCGCCAGCATCAGGTAGACGCTGTCGGCGCCCATGCGCGACGCGGCCGCGAGATAGACGGGCTTCGCCGCTTCGGCGGCCGTCTCGCTCAGCTCGTGTACGCGCCCCGTAGGCGCGATCCGCGCGAGGGCGACGAGGATCGGCTCGCAGCAGCGCATGATGCGCGTGATCTCGGCGACGTGCTCGTGGACGAAATTCTCCCTGAACATCGCCCTCAGCTCGGGAACGAGCGTCTTGCCCATGCCGAGCTTCTCCATGAAGCGGTCGCTCCAGCCGCTCACCTCGCGCCGGGCCGCCCGCGCGAACGCGGCGATGTCGCCGCCCTTCTCGTACTCGGCGGCGAGATCGGCCTCGAGCTTGTCCATGCCCTCGACGCCCATCCGGATCATCGCCTCCCACCACGGCTCGATCGCGCTCGCGGGGATGCGTCCCTGAACGACCGCCGTGGGCGTCTCGTCCGTGAGGAACGGTTCGATCCCGAGGCAGACGAGCTCCTTCAGCGTGTAGCGGCGGGAGGTGTCGACGGGCGCCGGTCGATCGAACAGTTCCGCCTCGGCGGTGGGCGGCGCGCTGCCGTGCAACACTTCCAGGACGAGATCGGCCGGAAAGGACGGGTCGGCCTCGCGGGCATGCGACAGCGCTTCGCCGAGCCGGTCCTGGAGGTCGGCAGGGAGGGTGGCGAGGAACCGGCGCAGGGCCGCCAGCTTGTCCGAACCGAGTTCGGGGGCCATGGCCGGAACATTTAGTAAGAAATCGGTAAAGAGAGCGCTAAGCGCGCGGGGGCTCTTCCTCCCGCGCGCTTCCGGCGTGGAAACGGCGGATCCGCTCCCGGCTCAGCGCCCTTCGCCGGCGAGGTAGCGCTCCACCTCGCCCAGCCGGTCGGAGCCCCAGAACGGCTCGCCGTCCACGATGATGAAGGGCGAGCCGAAGACGCCTTTGGCGATCGCGGCCTCGGTCTCGGCCTTGAGCCGGGCCTTGACGGACGGGTCCTCGAGCGCGGCGAGGACGTCCGCCTTGGCGGCCCCGACCGTGGCCGCCGCGATCTCGGCCACGACCTCCGGGTCGGCGAGCTTGCGCCCTTCGGCCCAGTAGGCGGAATAGGCGGCCCGGCCGAACCGCGCCGCCGCCTCGCGCCCCTGCCGGTCCTCGATCCAGTAGAGCGCGCGGGACGGCGCGAGGAGCCCTTCAGGGAAGGTCGCCGGAATCGACAAAGGCACCCCTTCGAAGCGGGCGTGGCGGACAAAGTCCCGGTAGAAATACGCCTTCTTTTCCGCCATCTCGAGCGGGGCGTAGCCGTATTTCTTGTAGATGACGCCGATGAGCCACGGCTTCCAATGCGCCTTGCGGCCGTGCCGCGCCGCGAGCGCGTCGATCTTTTGCGACGCGATGTAGCCGTAAGGCGAGCTGAAATCGAACCAGAACTCGATGTCCTGCGGCATGCTTTCTCCTGGGGTGCGTTCCCGCCGAGCTTAGCCTAAGGTCGGGGCATGCCGAAGAACCGCCGCATCCTCCTCAAGAACCGACCGACCGGCCTTCCCTCGCCCAGCGATTTCGAGCTCGTCGAGGGTCCCGTTCCCGAGCCCGGCGAAGGCGAGGTGCTGACCCGCACGCTCTTCCTGTCGCTCGATCCCTACATGCGCGGGCGGATGAGCGCGGCCAAGTCCTACGCCAAGCCCGTCGAGCTCGGCCAAGTGATGACCGGCGGGACCGTCGGCGAGGTCGTCGCCTCGCGCCACGCGAGCTTCGCGCCGGGCGACGTCGTCGTCGGCCAGGGCGGCTGGCAGGACTACGCGGTGCTGCCGGGCGCGCTCTTAAGGAAGCTCGACCCGCGCCTCGCGCCGGTCTCGACCGCGCTCGGCATCCTCGGGATGCCGGGCATGACCGCCTATGTCGGGCTCCTCGACATCGGTCGGCCGAAGCCGGGCGAGACGGTGGTCGTCTCGGCCGCCTCCGGTGCGGTCGGCTCGGTCGTCGGGCAGATCGCCAAGATCCACGGCTGCCGCGTCGTCGGCGTCGCCGGCGGCAAGGCCAAAACCGATTACGTCGTCGAGGAGCTCGGGTTCGACGCCGCCGTCGATCACCGCTCGCCCGATCTCGCCGATGCGCTCGCCGCCGCCTGCCCCAAGGGCGTCGACATCTATTTCGAGAACGTCGGCGGGGCGACCCAGAAGGCCGTCTGGCCGCTCCTCAACGACTTCGCGCGCGTCGTCGTCTGCGGCCTCATCGCGCACTACAACGACCCGACGCCGCCGCCCGGCCCGCCGATGCTCGACGTGCTGAGAAAGCGGCTCACCGTGCAGGGGTTCATCGTCTACGAGCGCTCCCACCTCCAGGCCGATTTCCTGCGCGACGTGGGCGCCTGGCTCCAGGCCGGCAAGCTGAAGTACCGCGAGGACGTCGTCGTGGGGCTGGAGAACGCGCCCGAAGCCTTCATCGGACTCCTGCAGGGCAAGAACTTCGGCAAGCTCGTCGTCAAGGTGGCGTGAGCCGGCCATGAGAGTCGCCGGAAAGCCGATGCGGACGATCTGGCCGGAGCCGGACGGCACGGTCGGAATCATCGACCAGACGGCGCTGCCGCACGCGTTCACGACACGACGCCTCGGGACGCTCGAAGAGGCGGCACACGCGATCCGCGCGATGCTCGTGCGCGGCGCGCCGCTCATCGGCGTCACCGCGGCCTACGGCGTCGCGCTCGCGATGCGCGTCGATCCGTCCGACGCCGCGCTCGAGGCCGCCTGCCGGACGCTCGCGGCGACACGGCCGACGGCGGTCAATCTCCGCTGGGCGCTCGACCAGATGCGCCGCGCGCTCGCCGAGGCGCCGCCCTCCGAGCGCGCGTCGCTCGCCTGGCGCCGGGCCGGCGAGCTCGCGGACGAGGACGTCAGGGTGAACCGCGCCATCGGCGAGCACGCGCTGCCGCTCATCGCCGGGGCTGCCCGGCGCGTGCGCCGCCGGGTCGAGATCCTCACCCACTGCAACGCGGGCTGGCTCGCGACGGTCGATTGGGGGACGGCGCTCGCGCCGATCTATCTCGCCCACGACAGCGGCATCGATGTCCATGTCTGGGTGGACGAGACGCGGCCGCGCAACCAGGGTGCGAGCCTCACCGCCTGGGAGCTCGGCCAGCACGGCGTGCCGCATACCGTCATCGTCGACAACGCCGGCGGGCATTTGATGCAGCACGGCCGCGTCGATCTCTGCATCGTCGGAAGCGACCGCACGACGGCGTCGGGCGACGTCGCGAACAAGATCGGGACGTATCTCAAGGCTCTCGCGGCGTACGACAACGGCGTGCCGTTCTACGTCACGCTGCCCTCGTCGACTATCGACTGGTCGCTCCGGGACGGGCGCGAGATTCCGATCGAGGAGCGCGATTCGAGCGAGGTCACCCATCTCGGCGGCGTGCGGCTGACGCCCGCCGACAGCCCCGCGGCGAACTGGGCGTTCGACGTGACGCCCGCCCGGCTCGTCACCGCGCTCGTCACCGAGCGTGGCATCTGCCCGGCCTCGGAAGGGGGGCTGCGGCGCCTCTTCCCGGAGCGGCGGTGACGGCAGCCGCGCACGAAGCGCTCCGTCGCGAGATCATCGCGACGGCCCGGCGCATGAACGAGACCGGCCTCAGCCAGGGTACCTCGGGCAATCTCTCGGCCCGCGTCGAGGGCGGCTTTCTCGTGACGCCGACGGGCATGGACTATTTCCGGCTCGAGCCCGAGGACATCGTGCTGATGCGCTTCGACGGCAGCACCGAGGGGCGGCGCCTGCCGTCCTCGGAATGGCGCTTTCACCGCGACATCCTCGCCGCACGGCCGGAGGTCGGCGCGGTGCTCCACGCGCATCCGATGTTCGCGACGACGCTCGCCTGCCTTCGCCGCGACATTCCCGCCTTCCACTACATGGTCGCCGTCGCGGGCGGCCCGGACATACGCTGCGCGCCCTACGCGACCTTCGGCACCGAGGCGCTCTCGGCAAACGCGCTCGCCGCGCTCGAGGGCCGCCGCGCCTGCCTTCTCGCCAATCACGGCATGATCGCGCTGGGGCGCGATCTCGCCGACGCCTTCAAGCTCGCGGTCGAGGTCGAGACGCTCGCCGGCATGTACTGGCGCGCCTCGCTCGCCGGTGCGCCGCACATCCTCGACGAGGCGGAGATGGCACGCGTCATCGAGAAGTTCCGCAGCTACGGAAAGCAGCCGGAATGAGCACCGAGCGGCGCGCCGCGCTTTCCCTGTCGCGGAAGGATCTCGACGCCGCCGCCTCCGCCGGGGTCATCGACGAGGCGGCGGCAGATGCGCTCTGGAACTTCCTCGCGACGCGGCACCGGCTCTACGCGGCCCCGCGCTTCGACTTCGTCCATCTCCTCTGGTACGCGGGCGCGCTCGTCGTCATCGGCGCGATGGGCCTTTTCTCGACCGAGGCATGGAGCCGGCTCGGCGACGGCGCGCTCCTCGCGACCGCGCTCGTCTACGGCGCCGCCTTCGCCGCCGCGGGGGCCTATCTCTGGCATCGCCGCGGCTTGCGCGTTCCGGGCGGGCTCCTCGTCCTCTGCGCCTTGGCGATGGCGCCGCTCGCAGCCTTCGCCCTGCAGAGCGCGTTCGGCTGGTGGACCGACGGCGAGCCCGGCCCCTACCGCAACTTCTTCCGCTGGGTGAAGGCGAGCTGGGTGCCGATGGACGTCGCGACCATCGTCGCCGCGCTCCTCGCGCTCCGCTATTTCCGCTTCCCGTTTCTCGTCATGCCAATCGCGGTCGCGCTCTGGTTCCTCTCGATGGATCTCGCGCCCTGGATCCTCGGCGAGGATTGGAAGGAATGGACCGGCCGGGCCTGGGTTTCGCTCTGGTTCGGTCTCGCCGTCATGGCGCTCGCATGGGGCGTCGATCTCCGGTCGCAAGGCGAGGACTACGCTTTCTGGCTCCATCTCTTCGGCGGGATCGCCTTCTGGGGCGGTATGACGGCCATGGAGAGCAGGAGCGAGCTGTGGAAGGCGGTCTACTGCGCGGTCTCCGTCGCGCTTCTCTTCCTGTCGGTCTTCCTCGCGCGCCGCGTCTACGCGGTGCTCGGTGGCCTCGGCGTCGCCGCCTATCTCGGCCATCTCTCCTACGAGATCTTCGAAGACTCGCTTCTCTTCCCGTTCGCGCTGAGCCTCATCGGCATCGGGCTCATCGCGGCCGGCCTCGTCTACTACCGCCGCGGTCGCGCCATCGAGGCCTGGCTCGAGAAGCGTTTTCCTCCCTTCCTCAGCGCGCTCCGCCCGGCCGCGGCGGGCGGAGCGCAGTGACGCGCCGATGATCCGCGCCGTCGGCATCGCACGCATCGCGGTTCCCGTCCTCGATCTCGACGAGGCGCGCATGGCCTTGACGCGGCTCGGCTTCTCCCCCGCCCCCCGGGTGCGCGAGCCGGCGACAGGGATTTCCAGCGAGACGGTGCTCTTGAAGTGCGGCGCACTGGCGTTCACGACCGGCCAGCTCGAAGTGGAGCTCGACGTGCCCGGCCTCGAAGGCGGCGAGAGCGTGCTGCGCCAGATCGAGCTGCCGGAGGGCAGCATCGCCTTTCGCGAGCGGCGCCGGGTCGTGGTGCCGCCCGTGGTGCTGTGGCACGAGGAGGGGCCGACCGTCCCGCTGCACGAGGAGTGGCTCGCGCACCCCAACGGCGCCGCCGCGCTCGCCGGCGTCCTCGTGATCGTCGAGGCGACCGCGCCAATGACGGAGGCGCTCGAGCGCGCGCTCGGCATCGGCGCCGTCACCACGACGGACGACGTCCTGACGCTCCGCGTCGGCACGCAGACGGTCGTGCTCGCCGATGCCGACGACGCCGCATCGATGTACCCCGAGGCCGAGGATTTCTCCGCCGTCGTCCGGGTCATGGTCGCCGACCTGCCGCGCACCGCCGACGTGCTCGCGGACTGGCGGATCGATTTCGACGAGGCGGCGGGCCGTCTCCTCGTGCCGCCCGACGAGGCGGGCGGCGTTCTCCTGGAGCTGATCGGGCCGCGCTAGATCTGGTAGGCCGCACGCGCGAGACTGTAAACAACAGGTCCTTTACAGTGTCCTATTTGGACATATACTAGATCTAGTAACTGGCCTCCGCCCTCTCAACGTCGCTCCGGGGAGAGCGACGATTGCCGAAAGCCTCGCGAAGAACCTGAGAGGCTGCGCGCAGCCGCATTGTTTCACAATGTCAAAGAGCTGATCGGTTACGAAATAACCAAAGTGGCGCAAGGAGGTCAAGCGAGCACGCGGCCGCCCGGCTCGACCCGGACGAGCCCAGCCGGCAGGCGCGCCTGATCGGCGGGGCGGAGCTCGAGCACCGGCGGCGGCGTCCAGCCCATCTCGCGCGCGACCACGGCGCCGAGCGCGAGGATCGCGTCCGCCTCGCCGAGGAGAATCGCGGCCGGCGCCTTCCCTTGCGCGACGAGCTCGAGAAGCACCGAGCTCGACGAGGAGGAGCCGCGCGCCGCCGGGAGCGCCAGGACCGTGCCCGCGATCGAGGCGCCGCATTGCGGGTGCCGCACGTCGATGATCGTGCCGCGGAGCGGATCGACCCCGCCCCAGAAGCTCAAAGGCTCGTCGAGGCGGAGGAGCGGCCCGGCCCCGCTGCCGTCGACGAGGACGCGGCCGGTCAGGACCACAGCGTCTCGTCCCGCACGACGCGGCCCGAAGCCGCCGAGGCGACGCAGTCCGCGAGGCTACCGTAGATCGTGGCGAAGCCGGTGTTGCCGGGCGCGTAATGGGCGAACTTCCCGGAATTGGTCATGAGGACGCCGCCGCTCGCCGGGAGGATCGGCGCCACGACGACGCAGGTATCGGTGACGATCTCGATCCCCGCGGCGCGCAGAGGGGCGATGAGCCCCTCGCGCTCGGCCTCGGCGAGGACGGCGCGCCCCGTGCAGGCGTAGAACGGCACCGCGAGGCGCCGCGCCGGCACGAGTCCCGCGAGGG
>JADGGZ010000014.1 GCA_019689675.1 Rhodospirillales bacterium
GCGCTCTTCGCCGAGCCGAACCATCCCTATACCCAGGCGCTTCTTGCCGAGATACCGCGCCTCGACCGGCGCCGGACCAGCTACGCGCCGATCAAGGGCGAGATTCCGTCGGCACTGAGCCCTCCGCCCGGCTGCCACTTCCATCCGCGCTGTCCTCATGCGATGCCTTTGTGCCGGGAGAGCGTTCCGGCGCTGAAGGAGATCGCGCCCGGACGGCTCTCGGCCTGCCACCTCAACGACCGGAGCTGACATGGAATACCGCGTTCCGGGGGTCCTCTTCCGGCGCGACCCGCGCGCCCCCGAGATTCCGCTGGTCTTCGACAGCCCGCACAGCGGGACGGAGTATCCGGAAGATTTCCGCTATGCCTGCCCGCTCGAAATCCTGCGCCGGGCCGAAGACACCTGGGTCGACGAGCTCTACGCCTCGGCTCCCGATCACGGCGCGACGCTGATCGGAGCGCTGTTCCCGCGCGCCTATCTCGACGTCAACCGGGACCCCGCGGACATCGACGAGGCGCTGCTCGACGCGCCCTGGCCGGGCGAGCTGCGGCCCAGCGAGAAGACACGGCTCGGGCAGGGGCTGGTGAGGCGGCTCGCCGAGCCGCAGCTTCCGGTCTACGACCGCAAGCTCGGGGTCGAGGAGGTGCAGCATCGGATCAGGACGTACTACACGCCCTATCACGAGACGCTCGAGGCCGTGCTCGACAGGCTCCACGGCAAGTTCGGCGTCGTGTGGCACGTCAACTGCCACTCGATGCCGGAGCGGGGCAACGCCATGTCGTCGGATCCGGACGCGGCGCGCGCCGAGTTCGTGCTCGGCGATCGCGACGGCACGACCTGCGCGCCGGAGTTCACCGATTTCGTCCGGCGGGTTCTTGTAGGGCGGGGCTACGACGTGAAGGTGAACGATCCTTACAAGGGGGTCGAGATCGTGCGGCGCTACGGCCGTCCGGCGGAGAACCGACACTCGCTGCAAATCGAGGTCAACCGGCGCCTCTACATGGACGAGAAGCGGATCGTGAAGAACGAAAACTTTTCACGTCTTGCCGCCGACATCGGTCACCTCGTCGAGGCGCTGGCGAGTTTCGCGCGCGGCAGAAGGGTCGAAGGGTAGGGCGCGGTCGCGCCCGAAAAAGAATGCCCCGCCTCAGGCGGGGCATCTCGGTCTTGGAGGCGAAAAGCGGGTCAGCCGGCGCGGCGCATCTGCTGCTCGACCGGGGGCGGGTCGCGGAGCACGTAGCCGCGGCCCCAGACGGTCTCGATGTAGTTCTCGCCGCCGGTCGCCTGCGCGAGCTTCTTGCGGAGCTTGCAGACGAACACGTCGATGATCTTGAGCTCGGGCTCGTCCATGCCGCCGTAGAGATGGTTGAGGAACATCTCCTTGGTGAGCGTCGTCCCCTTGCGCAGCGAAAGCAGCTCGAGGATGCCGTACTCCTTCCCGGTGAGGTGCAATGGCTGCCCGTCCACCTCGACGACGCGGCTGTCGAGATTGACGACGAGCTTGCCCGTCCGGATGACGCTTTCGGAATGACCCTTGGCGCGGCGCACGATCGCCTGGATGCGGGCGATCAGCTCGCGGCGGTCGAACGGCTTCGTCAGGAAGTCGTCGGCGCCGAAGCCGAGGCCCTTGATCTTGGCGTCGAGCTCGTTGAGGCCGGAGAGGATGAGGATCGGCGTCTTGACGCGCGCGGCACGGAGGCGGCGCAGAACCTCGTAGCCGTCGATGTCCGGCAGCATGAGGTCGAGAATGATGATGTCGTAGTCGTAGAGCTTGCCGATCTCGAGCCCGTCCTCGCCGAGGTCAGTCGTGTCGCAAATGAACCCCTCAGCGCGCAGCATGAGCTCGATGCTCTGCGCCGTCGCCGAATCGTCCTCGACGAGTAGAACCCGCATTCTGAACCTCCGCTTTTCGCGTGTTTCTCAGGTACCCTTTAATCAGTGTTGATGGAGTGAGTTAACAAAGGGTTTCCCTGTAGAAAGAATTGCGTCGGGACGGTTCGCGTCCCGGTGTCGGACCCGCCCCGCAAATCGGCCGGTCGCCGGGTGAGGTGCCGGTTTAGTGGTCTGGCGGCGGTCCTCCTACTTTACCTGGGGTTAAGCTGAAGAGGCGAAGCTGCGCCGCGATGGCCCGCGCCCTCGCTCAACTCCGCGCCGAGATCGCCGCGATCCCTGAACAGCGCCGTTACGGGCGCGTCGCCGCGGTCATGGGAATGCTGCTTGAGATCGCCGGCATGCCGAAAGCGCTCACCGTGGGTGGGCGCTGCGACATCATCGCGCGCGACGGGCGGCGCCTGCCGTGCGAAGTGGTGGGGTTCCGCGATGGGCGTGCGCTGGCGATGCCGTTCGGCGCCCTGGAAGGCATCGGGCTCGGCTGCCGGGTCGAGATGAGCGCCGGCGTTTCCGCGGTCTTCCCTCATCGGAGCTGGCTCGGCCGGGTTCTCAACGCTTTTGCCGAGCCGATCGACGGCAAGGGGCCGCTCGCTGCAGGGACTGCGGCCTATCCCTTCCGAAACCAGCCGCCGCCAGCGCACAGCCGGCGACGGGTCGGCGAGAAGCTCGATCTCGGCGTGCGGGCGCTCAACACCTTCGTCTCCTGCTGCCGCGGCCAGCGCATGGGCATCTTCGCCGGATCGGGCGTCGGCAAGTCGGTCCTGCTCTCGATGCTGGCACGGTACACGGCGTCCGACGTGATCGTGATCGGGCTCATCGGCGAGCGCGGGCGCGAAGTCCAGGAATTCATCGCCGAGGATCTCGGCCCGGAGGGGCTCGCGCGCAGCGTCCTCGTGGTCGCGACCTCGGACGAGAGTCCGCTGATGCGGCGTCAGGCGGCGTATCTCACGCTTTCGGTCGCGGAATTCTTTCGGGACCAGGGGCTTCAGGTCCTCTGTCTCATGGACAGTGTGACGCGCTTCGCGATGGCGCAACGCGAGATCGGCCTTTCGGCCGGGGAGCCGCCGGCGTCGAAAGGCTACACGCCCACCGTCTTCGCCGAGCTGCCTCGCCTCCTCGAGCGCGCGGGCCCCGGGACGGGCGACGGCGCCATTACCGGACTCTTCACCGTTCTCGTGGAAGGTGACGATCACAACGAGCCGATCGCCGACGCCGTCCGCGGAATTCTCGACGGCCACGTCGTGCTCGAACGTCAGATTGCCGAGCGCGGGCGGTATCCCGCGATCAACATTCTGCGCTCGGTATCGCGCACCATGCCGGGCTGCAATACGGAGGAGGAGAACCGGTTGGTGAGCGCCGCACGTCAATGCTTGTCGACGTATGAAGACATGTCGGAACTGATCCGCCTCGGCGCCTACCGCCGCGGCAGCGACGCCAAGGTGGACGAGGCCATCGAGCTCTATCCCGCGCTGGAAAAATTCCTTGCGCAGGGCAAGGACGAGCGCGCCGATCTCGAGAGCGGCTACGCCGGCCTCGCTGCTATCCTCGGAGGCCGCTCATGAGCGCGCTCGACAGCCTGATCCGGCTTTACAAGTGGCAGCTCGACGAACGCCGTCAGCAGGTCGCCGAGCTCGAGCGGCTCGAAGACCGGTTGAAGGCCGAGCTTCAGAAGCTCGACCAGGAGACCGCCGGCGAGCGGCAGGTGGCGGCAACGAACGAGCAAGCGGCACGATCATGGGCGGCCTGGTCCGCCGTCGCCTTGGAACGCCGCAAGACACTCGAGACCTCGATCGCGGAAACCCGCGAGCAGATGGAGCGCGCACGCGAAGCGCTCGCCGAGGCCTTCCAGGAAGTGAAGCGGTACGAGATCGCGCTCGCCGCGCGCGAGAAGCGCGAGAAGATCGCTTTTTCGCGGCGCGCTCAGCAGCGCCAGGACGAGATCGCGCTCCAGACCTTCCGCAACCGACGCAGCGCGTAGCCGTCCGGGGCCTCCGTGGACGGGCGCGTCGGACGGCGCCCGTCATCGAAACCGCTATTCCCGGCCGGTTCGAATGGCTTCGGCGCGGCGCCGTTCCTTCGCGGCCGAGCGTTTGAGCGCTTCGATCCACGCGCGTTCCTCCCGGAGAATCTCTGCCTTGCCGTCGGTACCCTCCGTCCGCTCGAGGAGGACGAGGCGCCGCTCGCGTTCGGCTGCCGATGCCTCGAGCTCCGCCGCGCGCCGCTCTGCGAAGGCGAGGCGGCTCGGGCGATCGCCGGAGCCGTTCAGGACGAGGTCGGCCTGCACCTCGCGAAGCCGCGCCCTCAGCTCCTCGAGCCGCCGCTGATTGCGCGCGAGCGCGTCCACGGCGCTCTTCATGCTGGCGACGATGCGGGCATCGTAGACCGCGAACCTGCTCTCCGGGACGTCGACGACGAACATGGCGGCGAAGGAGGCGGCGCGTGCGAGGGAGCGGAAACCCGGGATGCGCTGCGGGAAATAAGGATCGCCCGTAGTCTCGCCCGAGCGGGCGAACCGCACGAGGGCGAGCGGCCCGCTTCGGAGCCCGGGATAGGGAGAAGCGAGGAGCTCGGCTGCACCCGAAAGCCGTTCCGACGCCCGCGGCGTCAGATAGAGCGCATCGTCATCCCGCAAAACCGAAAGCGCCGGGTCGGCGATGACGGCGACGATCGCGGCGATGGGATTGGCGGGTTCCGCCGCAAGGGCGCGCCGCACATAGGGGACCGCATCGTCCCGCCTGCGCCAATCGGCCAGCGCGATCGCGAGCGCCGCAGCCGAATTGGTCTCAGGCAGCTCGGGCGTGGCCTCCGCGACGACACGAAATCCCCTGGCGGCACCGGCCGCATCGCCTTTCGACAGTCGCGCGTTCGCGGTCGCGTACATCTCGTCGAGAATTCGCGTCGACTCCGCTTTCGCTAGGACCTGCGGCACGAGAAAGAGGCAAAGCGCGGCGACGATCCGCTGCAGGAATTGCCCTGGCTTCGGAAAGCGCTGTCGCCGTTTCTCGCGCACCCGCTTCAGCGCCTCGCCGCGTCGGCGAGCCAGTCCTGTAGGTATCGCGCATAGGAACGGCGCACATAGACGAGCATCTCCTCTGGCCTCGCCTCGAGAATCACCTGCGCCCGGGCGAGAAGGGTCTGTGCGCAGCGCCCGGGCGGAAACGCGCGGGGATCGAGGTCGAGCCCGCACCCCTTGGCCAGGATCCCACGGTCGGCGATGTGAAGGATCTCCCGATTGAACGTCACGTCGACGTTCCTCGTCCCCGACAAGTCGGCCTCGCCGACGATCAGAAACTCGTCGGGCCCCAGCCACAGGATGCGGAACCCGTCTCCTTCCGCGACCGAGTTCGGTGTCTCGGGCCGAAGCCCGAGCAAGCGCTCGAGCGCTTCGGGCGCGGCGCGCACCGATGCCATCGGCGTCGCCGCCATTTGCGGCATTGTCACATTGAGAGGAGGTCCAGGAACGGGCGCAGAGCCGGGGCTCGCAAAGCGCGGCTCGACGATCCGGGCGGCGACGCGCCGTCCCTCGAACAGGACGTTGACCTCCTCGCCGATGCGGGCGCGCCCGTTGGCGACCATGGCGAGGACGGCGGTGCGGTAGCTCGACGTGACGTGGCCGGGTCCCGGCTCGATCTGCGCGCCTTCGATCACTGGCGCGACCGGCTTGAGGCCGACGAGCTGCCGGCGGCCAGACAGCGCGTGCGCCGGACGCCGCAGCGAGCGCCGGCCGAGGAACTCCTTGTCCCAGGCGACGAGGCGCTCGAGGCCGAGATCGAGCGGCGTCGTCGAGCCGTCGGTCTCCTGACCGACCATGAAGTAGCCCATCTCGGCGCGCAGCACGTGCATCGCCTCGGTGCCGAACGGGACTGCCCCGGCCGCGAGCCCTGCACGCCAGAGCGCCTCAGCGTAAGGCGCCGGCACGCTGACCTCGAACGAGGGGCCGCCGGTAAAGCTGACGGTGGCGATCCGCGCTGGAATGCCGTCGAGCGTCGTTTCGACGACGCGCATCGGCCGCATGTCGCCGAGCTCCGGAAAGAGGGCAGGGGCGCGCGGGCCGGCGAAAGTCACGACCGCCCAATGTTCCGTCACCGAGGTGCAGGAAACGTCGAGCTCGGTCCATTCGGTCTGGAGCCATTCCTCGAACCAGTCGAGCACGGAAGCGGCGTTCCCGGTCGTGGTGCTGACGAGCCAGCGCTCCTTGTCGAGCCTTGCGACCACGCCGTCGTCGAACACCATTCCGTCATCGCGGCACATGATGCCGTAGCGGCATCGTCCGACCGCGAGCGTGGACATGCGGCCCGTGTAGATGCGGTCGAGGAAGGATCCAACGTCGGGACCTTGCAGCACGATCTTGCCCAGCGTCGACGCGTCGAGCATGCCGAGGCTCTCGCGGACGGCGCGACATTCGCGCGCGACGGCGGCCTCCATGTCCTCGCCGGCGCGCGGGTAGTAGCGCGGTCGCTTCCACTGTCCAACATCCTCGAACACCGCGCCTGCCGCGACATGCTCGTCGTGAAGCGGCGTCGTGCGTACGGGATCGGCGAGCGCGCCGACGTCGCGGCCGGCGATCGCGCCGAACGTCACGGGCGTGTAGGGCGGTCGGAACGTCGTCGTGCCGGTTTCGGCCGGCGAGACGCCGCGCGCCGCCGCAAGGAGCACGAACGCGGCTACGTTTCCGGTCTTGCCCTGGTCGGTGCCGAGGCCCGCCGTGGTGTAGCGCTTCATGTGCTCGACCGAACGCATCCCTTCTTGCGCCGCGAGCGCTATGTCGTCGGCGGTGGTATCGGTCTGGTAGTCGACGAAGCATTTCGCGCGGCGGCGTCGGGGCGGAACCGACAGCGCGTTCCCGGG
Source organism: Rhodospirillales bacterium (assembly GCA_019689675.1). Classification (GTDB taxonomy): domain Bacteria; phylum Pseudomonadota; class Alphaproteobacteria; order ATCC43930; family CGMCC-115725; genus JADGGZ01. Next base: position 6,739 of record JADGGZ010000014.1, read on the forward strand.
AGGCGACAGTCCCTCGCCTGCCGCGGCGCCCACGATTTCGAGCTTCTGGCGCGCCCTGTCGGGCAGGAAAGCGGCGAGGCGGTCATCCCAGCGAAGCGTCCCGCCCGCTTGGCAGAACAGATGCACCGCCGGGTTCCAGCCGCCGCTCACGACGAGGAGGTCGCAGTCGATTCGACGGCCGGAAGCGGTCTCGACCCGGCGCAGCCGCCTGCGGCCCTCGGTCGCGACGACTGCTTCCCCATCGCGAAGATCCAGCACTGCCGCGACTTCGACCCCGGCGGCGGCGAGGTCGCGCTCGACCGATAGCCCGTCGTCGTTGTTGGCGAAGACGACGGCCCGGCGCCCTGGCGCGACGCCGAAGCGGTGGATGTAGGCGCGCGCTGCCGAGGCGAGCATGATTCCGGGACGGTCGTTGTCGGCGAAGACGAGCGGCCGCTCGTGCGCCCCGGTCGCGAGCACGACGCGGCCGGCGCGGATCTTCCAGAGGCGCTCGCGCGGTCCCGGCTCTCCCGACGCCGCCCGCTCGACGCCGCAGAGATAGTTGTCGTCGTAGTAGCCGAAGATCGTCGTTCGGACGAGGATGCGCACGTCCTTCGACGCCGAGAGTTCCGCCACGGCGTTCGCGAGCCACTCGGCACGCTCGGCGCGGTCGACGAGGGTGCCGCCGAGAAGGGGCGCGTCGCAGGCGATGACCACGCGCGCGCCGGTGCGCGCCGCCTCGAGCGCCGCTTCCAGTCCGGCAGGGCCGGCGCCGACGACGAGCACGTCGCAATGCGCGTTCATTCGCTCGTACCGGTCCCCGTCGGGCTCGGTCGGCGCCGTCCCGAGCCCCGCCATGCGCCGGATCAGCGGCTCGAAGAGCGGCCGCCAGAGCGGGCCCTTGAAGGTCTTGTAGTAGAAGCCAGGAACGAGCAGGGGCGCGGCGAGTCCGGTCGCGGCGCCGACGTCGAACCGGAGCGACGGCCAGGCGTTGACGGGCGCCGCGACGAGCCCGTCGTAGAGCTCGACCGTCGTCGCGCGCGCGTTCGGCTCCTCGTGCGGCCCGAGGCCGAGCTGGACGAGCGCGTTCGGCTCCTCCGGCCCGGCGCTGACGATGCCGCGCGGCCGGTGGTACTTGAAGCTCCGCGCGACGAAGTGGATGCCATTGGCGAGCAGTGCCGAGGCGAGCGTGTCGCCGACATGACCGTGATAGGCGCGTCCGGCGAAAACGAAGCGGATCGTGCGGGTGCGGTCGATCAGGCCGCCGGCCGGGAGGCGGAAGGGCTGGCTCACTCGCGCTCGATCTCGTGCGTCGCGGTGCTGCGCGCGATCGTGAACCAGCGACGGCAGCCGTGAACGTGGAACCAGCGCTCCTCGAGCCGACCCTTGGGATTATGGCGCATATAGAGATAGTCGGCCCATTCGGCGTCGGAGAGCGCATCGGGGTCCTTCGGTCGGACGATCCCGGCCTCGCCGCCGTAGCGGAATTCGACCTCGTCGCGCGGGCCGCAGAAGGGGCACGGGATCAGCAGCATCAGTGAGCCACCGCCGCTGCGCCGTGCTCGTCGACGAGGACACCGGTCGAAAAGCGCTCGAGCGCGAAGGGCGCCGCGAGCGGGTGAGGCTCGCCGGTCGCGAGCAGATGGGCGAACACCCAGCCCGATCCCGGCGTCGCCTTGAACCCGCCGGTGCCCCAGCCGCAGTTGATGAAGAGGTTCTCTATCGGCGTCTTGCCGATGATCGGGGAGGCGTCGGGGCAGACATCGACGATGCCGCCCCAGCTGCGCATCATCTTGAGGCGCGAGAAGGTCGGGAAGAGCTCGAGGAGGGCGCCCATCTGGCTCTCGATCACGTGGAAGGCGCCGCGTTGGGCGTAGGAGTTGTAGGCGTCGATGCCGGCTCCGATCACGAGCTCGCCCTTGTCGGACTGGCTCACGTAGACATGGACCGCGTTCGACATCACGACGCAGGGCAGCACCGGCTTCAGCGGCTCCGAGACGAGCGCCTGCAGCGGGTGGCTCTGGATCGGCAGACGGAAGCCGGCGAGCGCGGCGAGCACCGAGGAATGACCCGCGGCGACGAGCCCGACGCGATTCGCGGCGATGTACCCACGCGTCGTCTCGACGCCGCGGACCCGGCCTGCTTCGATGCGGAATCCGGTCACCTCGCAATTCTCGACGATGTCGACGCCGCGCGCGTCAGCGGCGCGCGCGTATCCCCACGCGACGGCATCGTGGCGGGCGACTCCGCCGCGTCGCTGGAGCGTCGCTCCGAGCACCGGGTAGCGCGCCGTCGGCGAGACGTCTATCGGCGGGCAGAGCTTCTTCACCTCCGCGGGGCCGAGCCACTCGGCGTCGATGCCGTTGCGGCGGTTGGCTTCGACACGCCGACGCCCTTCGCGCACGTCGTGCAGGTTGTGCGCGAGATTGAGGACTCCCCTCTGGCTGAACATGAGGTTGAAGTCGAGCTCCTCGGCGAGCCCTTCCCAGAGCTTCAGCGAATGCTCGTAGAGCGCCGCGCTTTCGTCCCAGAGATAGTTGGAGCGGACGATCGTCGTGTTGCGCGCCGTATTGCCGCCGCCGAGCCAGCCCTTCTCGAGGACCGCGACGTCGGTGATGCCGTGGTTTCGCGCGAGGTAGTAGGCCGTCGCGAGCCCGTGCCCTCCGGCCCCGACGATTACGACCTCGTAACGCCCGCGCGGCGCCGCGTCCCGCCAAAGCGGGCGCCAGCCGCGGTGGCCGGAGAGCGCTTCGCGCGCAAGGGTCAGGAAGGAGTAGCGCATCGGCCCGAACGCGTGTTCTTGAGCGGCCCGGAGGATCCGGCCGGCGAGCCGTGCTTGTAGCCGATTTCAGTTGGACAAGGCGAGGGTCGGCGCGCGCCGCGCGACCGCCGGGGCGACCGAACGCCAGCCCGCGCGTGCTTCGAGGAGCCAGGCAAGAGTTTTCTCCGGTACCTCGGCGGCCTCGTTCTCGAGCAGCGTCGCTACCGCGCGCTCGTCGCCGTAGCGGCAGAGCGCGTCGGCGACCTCGGCCGCGACCGCGAAGCGCCGCGCGACTGCGGCCCGATGCTCGCCGGGGTGCTCGCGGATGACGCGCAGGAGATCCTCGGCCTCCAGCGCCTCGGAATGGGCGAGGATCGGGGCCGCGACCTCGGGACAGTCGGTCGCGAGGGCGAGCGCGACGTCGCGCGGCAGCTCCCGCGAATCCTTGAGCCACTCGGCGAGGAGGCGCCGCACGACGAGCTCGCTGTCGTGCGCCCGCGCGCGAAAGAGCTCCTCCGCGGCAAGGCGCTCGGTCTCCTCGAGGGCGCCGGCGACGTAGGCCGCGGCGACCTTTCCGATCGCCTTGGCGCGCTCGGTCCACGAAGGGTGCTCCCCCAGCCGCAGCAGGTCCCAGAAATTCGCGCCTGAACTCATCGTTCCGGACTTTCCTTTCCCCGGTTATCGACGAGCGGACTCTGCGAGCTACGGGGTTAACAGAAACCTAAAGGCGAAGATCAGGTTGTGGCGAAGTGAAGACTACGTGCGCGACTCGGCGGATTCTCGCGCTTTTCGGCAAAATCGAGGCGGCCGAGCGGCGGAATCTGGTGATACTCGCGGCCGGCTCGCCTCCTCAAAAACTGTGCGGCTCTCGGGCGGTGGGCTGTGAATACTTTCTGGGGATAAGTCTGTGTTCAATATACGGCACGGCCGCCAGAGACGTCGAAAACCGCACCTGTGGAAAACGAGCATTCCTCGGTGGCGAGCCAGGCGACGAGGGCGGCGATCTCCTCGACCTGTCCGAAGCGGCCCATCGGGATTTTCGAGAGCATGTAGGCGATGTGGCTCTCGGTCATCTGCTTGAACATCTCGGTCCGGACCGCCGCGGGCGTGACGCAGTTGACCCGGATGCCGGTGGTGGCAAGCTCCTTGCCGAGCGACTTCGTCAGCGAGATGACCCCGGCCTTCGCGGCGGAGTAGGCGGCGGCGTTGGGGTTGCCGTCCTTGCCGGCGATCGAGGCGATGTTGACGATCCGCCCGTAATTCCGCTTCTGCATCCGCGGTACCACGGCGCGACAGCACAGGAAGACGCCGTTGAGGTCGATCTCGATGACCTCGCGCCACGCATCGACCGGGTACTCGGCGACCGTGGCATTGGGCCCGGTGATCGCTGCGCTCGTCACCAGGATGTCGATCGCGCCGAGCTGCGCCTCGCTCGAGGCGGCGGCACGCTCGACCGCTTCGGCGTCGGTCACGTCGACCGCGATCGCGATCGCGCCTTCGAGGGTCTTGGCGGCCGATTCCGCGGTCGCCGAGTCGCGATCCCAGATTGCCACGCGGGCGCCGGAGCGCGTGAGGCGGTCCGCGATGGCGTAGCCGATGCCGCGGGCGCCGCCGGTGACGACCGCTTTGCGGCCGCCGAGATCGAGCTGGTTCATGGCGAAAGGCTTCCCTTTGCGGCGCCCTCCGTCAAGCGGGGCGCCGCAAAAACGCCATCCTCTGCGGGCATTCTCGCCGCGTTATGATCGCGAAGGTTCGTTCGAGGAGGCCGCTCCGCATGCACAAGACCGTCCGCACATTGCTCTGCGCGCTCGCCGCCATCGCGCTCGTGCCCCTCGGGGCGTCGGCGCAGCCGCGCCAGACCTACGGCACCGACAGCGGCTATTGCGATCGTGGTCTTCTCTCCGGCGTCTTCAGCACCTCGACCGAGAACATCATCGGCTCGGCGCTTGGTGCCGCGGCAGGCGGTCTCCTCGGAAGCCAGTTCGGGAAGGGCAGCGGCAAGACCGCGATGACGATCGCCGGCGTCCTCGCCGGAGCGCTCGCCGGCGGCGCGATCGGCCGCTCGATGGAGCCGGTGGACCAGGCCTGCGTCAGCCGCACGCTCGAGCACACGCCCACCGGGCAGACCGTCGCGTGGCAGAACCCCGACAATCAGTCGAGCTACTGGGTGACGCCGACCAGGACCTACGAGACGGCGAGCGGCATGCCGTGCCGCGAGTACGTGACCGACGCGGTGATCGGCGGCCGCGTCGAGAAGGTCGTCGGCACCGCCTGCCGGCAGCCCGACGGGACGTGGCGCGTCCAGAACTGAGCCCACGATAAAGAACGTTTTCGCGGTCCGCGGCGGCTGAGCCGCGGCCGGGCCGACGGTCCGCTCCCCCGCGACCCCGATCGGCCGGCGCGATGCCGGGCGACGACGCGCGCGCTGCCGAAAGGCGGCGAGTTGCATGACCCTGCCGATCTGGGGTACCTCAAGGTCAACGAAAACGAGAGGGAGGACCGATGGCGACGGTCGACATCCGGCGCGTCAAGAAGGCTTTCGGGGAGACCGAGGTCATCCACGGCGTCGACATCGACATCGGTGACGGCGAGTTCGTCGTTCTGGTCGGACCGTCGGGATGCGGCAAGTCCACCCTGCTGCGCATGATCGCGGGGCTTGAGCAGATCACGGAAGGCGAGATCGCCATCGGCGGCAGAGTGGTGAACACGCTGCCGCCCAAGGAGCGCGACATCGCCATGGTGTTCCAGAATTACGCGCTCTACCCGCACATGACCGTGCGGGAGAACATGGCCTTCAGTCTGAAGCTGCGCGGTGCCGATCGGACGGAGATCGACCGGCGCGTCACCGAGGCCGCAGAAATTTTGGGCCTCGTCCCCTATCTGGATCGCTATCCGCGCCAGCTTTCGGGCGGCCAGCGTCAGCGCGTCGCGATGGGACGCGCGATCGTGCGCAATCCGCAGGTCTTCCTGTTCGACGAGCCGCTTTCGAATCTCGACGCGAAGCTGCGCGTGCAGATGCGCACCGAGATCAAGGCGCTGCACCAGCGCCTCACCACGACCTCGATCTACGTGACGCACGATCAGGTCGAGGCGATGACGATGGCCGACCGCATCGTGGTCATGCACGACGGCGTCGTCGAGCAGATCGGCACGCCGCTCGAGCTCTACGACTCGCCCGCGAATCTTTTCGTGGCCGGATTCATCGGTTCGCCGGCGATGAATTTCATCAGCGGCCGATTGCGCCGCATGAACGGCGCGGTGTGGGTGGAGGCGCCGGACGGGACGCGGCTTCCAGCGGGTCCGAACGCCCCCGGCGCGGACGGGCAGGAGGTTATCTACGGCTTCCGTCCGGAGCACATGACGCTGGCGAACGGCGCGGACGGCATCGCGGCGAGAGTCAGCGTCGTCGAGCCCACCGGCGCCGATACCTACGTCTACGCGGAAATCGCGGGAACGCAGGCTTGCGCCATCTTCTCCGAACGGCACGCCTTCGCACCCGGCGAAACCATCCGCTTGCAGCCGGATCTCGCGGTGGTGCACCTTTTCGACGCATCGACCGGGCGTGTTCTCGACTAACCGATAACCATCATCATTGGGGAGACACTGGAATGACGGATCTCACGAGGCGCGATGTCATCAAGGCGGGTGTCGGCGCGGCGGCGCTCGCCGCCGGCAGCTCGCTGGTGTTGCCGGAGAGCGCCTTCGGGCAGCAGGCGCCGGCGTGGAACAACCAGCCCGAGAAGGGGGCGAAGCTCCGGGTCCTGCGCTGGAAGCGCTTCGTCCAGGGCGACGAGGACAAGTGGAACGAGAACACGAAGAAGTTCACGGAGCAGACCGGCATCCAGGTGCGCGTCGACTCCGAGAGCTGGGAGGACGTCCGACCGAAGGCGGCGGTCGCCGCGAATGTCGGCGCCGGGCCCGACATCATCATCGGCACGCACGACGACCCGCACCAGTACCCGGACAAGCTTGTCGACATCACTGATCTCGCCGAGTACTTCGATAAGAAGTACGGCTGGTACGATGTCTGCAAGGCGTACGGCCGGCGCGGCAATCGCTGGATCGGCCTGCCGATGGGCGCCGCCGGCAACTGTCTCGTCTATCGGATGAGCCACGTCAAAGCCGCGGGCTTCGACACGTTTCCGAGGGATACAGACGGTTTCCTCAAGCTGTGCCAGGCGATGAAGGCGAAGGGCACGCCGGCCGGCTTCGCGCTCGGGCATGCGACGGGCGACGCCAACTCCTGGTGCCATTGGCTCATCTGGGCCTTCGGCGGCAAGCTTGTCGACGAGAAGAACAACGTCGTCATCAACTCGCCCGAAACCATCGCCGCGCTCGAATACGGCAAGAAGCTCTACGAGACGTTCGCGCCCGGCACGCTCTCCTGGCTCGACCCGAACAACAACAAGGCGTTCCTCGACGGCCAGGTGTCGATCACCAACAACGGAATCTCGATCTACTACGCCGCCAAGAACTCGACCGATCCCAACATCAAGGCGATGGCGGACGACATAAACCACGTCAGCATGCCGGTGGGTCCGATCGGCAAGCCGACCGAGCTCAACCTCATGTTCCAGGCCTTCATCTTCAAGTACTCGAAGTACCCGAAGGCGGCGAAGGAGTACTTGCGCTTCATGTGGGAGAAGGAGCAGTACTGGCCGTGGCAGCAGGCCTCGATCGGCTACGTGACGCAGCCCTTCAAGGCCTACGAGGAGAACCCGCTCTGGAAGAGCGATCCCAAGAACATCCCTTACCGCGACGCGGTGAAGGTTATGCTGCCGAGCGGCTATGCCGGCACGCTCGGCTACGCCTCGGCCGCGGCGATGGCCGACTTCATCGTCGTCGATATGGTCGCCGAGGCCGTGTCGGGTTCGCAGACGCCGAAGGCGGCGGCCGAGCGGGCGCAGCAGCGCGCGCTGCGCTACTACAAGGTCTGAGCAGGGACGGGGCGGCGCCGAGGGCTGCGCCGCCCCGCTCCGGATAGCGAGTCCCGATGAGCGTTTCGGTATCGACCGTGCGGACGCCCGCCAGGACGAGCCGGTTCGAGCGGATCAACGACAACCGCGCGTTCCTCTCGTGGCTGTTCATGCTGCCTGCGGCGCTTCTGCTCCTCGTGTTCCTGACTTACCCCTTGGGTCTTGGTGTCTGGCTCGGCATGACCGACACGAAGATCGGTCGGGCCGGCGAGTTCGTGGGGTTCGAGAACTACATCTCGTTGTTCAGGGACGGCGTTTTCTGGCTCTCGGTCTTCAACACCATGCTCTACACCGTCGTCGCGAGCGTGGTGAAGTTCGCCCTCGGGCTCTGGCTAGCGCTTCTCCTCAACAAGCATATTCCCTTCAAGGCCTTCATCCGCGCGATCGTCCTTCTGCCGTTCATCGTCCCGACTGTGCTTTCTGCCATCGCGTTCTGGTGGATCTACGATTCCCAGTTCGGGATCATCTCCTGGACGCTGCAGCGCATGGGGCTCATCGACCGCTACATCGACTTCCTCGGCGAGCCCAATCTCGCCCGGGCATCCGTCATCATCGCGAATATCTGGCGGGGAATTCCCTTCGTCGCGATCTCGCTCCTCGCCGGGCTGCAGACGATCCCGCAGTCCCTCTACGAGGCGGCGACCATCGACGGCGGCTCGCCCTGGCAGCAGTTCCGGCACATCACCCTGCCGCTTCTCTCGCCAATTATCGCCGTCGTGATGACGTTTTCGGTGCTCTTCACCTTCACCGACTTCCAGCTCATCTACGTGCTGACGCGCGGCGGCCCGCTCAACGCCACGCATCTCATGGCGACGCTCTCGTTCCAGCGCGCGATCCCCGGCGGCCAGCTCGCCGAGGGGGCCGCGATCGCAAACGCGATGATCCCCTTCCTCCTCGCCGCGATCCTGTTCAGCTATTTCGGGCTGCAGCGGCGCCGTTGGCAGCAGGGCGGCCGTGACTGACGTCGCGCGGCAGGGAGCCGCTACCGACACGCAGGGGATGGACTATCTCGTCTCGCTGCCGCGGCGGGTCGTCACTATCTACATCCCGCTCGCGATCTTCCTCTTCGTGCTGCTGTTCCCGTTCTACTGGATGGCGGTGACGTCGTTCAAACCGAACGAGGAGCTCTACGACTATTCGCGCTACAGCCCGTTCTGGGTGGTGAACCCGACGCTCGACCATTTCAAGAAGCTCTTCTTCGAGACGGACTACATCGATTGGATGTGGAACACGCTCCTCATCTCGGTGGTGGCGACGTTCCTCTCCCTCTTCGCCAGCGTGTGCGCGGCCTACGCGATCGAGCGGCTCCGCTACACCGGCTCGCGCTACGTCGGGATGGCCATCTTCCTCGCCTATCTCGTGCCGCCGTCGATCCTCTTCATCCCGCTCGCGACGATGGTGTTCGGGCTCGGCCTCTTCGATACCCGCTGGGCGCTCATCCTCACCTACCCGACCTTCCTCGTCCCGTTCTGCACCTGGCTCCTCATGGGGTACTTCAAGTCGATCCCCTACGAGCTCGAGGAATGCGCGCTCATCGACGGCGCGAGCCGGGTGCAGATCCTGGCGAAGATCATTCTGCCGCTCTCGGTGCCCGGCCTCATCTCGGCCGGCATCTTCGCCTTCACCCTCTCGTGGAACGAGTTCATCTACGCGCTCACCTTCATCTCGTCCTCGGAGAACAAGACGGTCCCGGTCGGCGTCATTACCGAGCTCGTCGAGGGCGACGTCTATCACTGGGGATCGCTCATGGCGGGCGCGCTCTGCGGCTCGCTGCCGGTCGCGATCCTCTACTCGTTCTTCGTGGAGCACTACGTCTCGAGCATGACGGGCGCGGTGAAGGAGTAGGGGCCGGCCAAAGCGGCCCCCGAACTCCGCTTTTACGCGCATCTCCCTCCGGCCGAGGCGCCGCGCCTCCCGCGCGCGGAATGACGCGCGCGACGGCTCCACGTCATTTCTTTGCCGGCTCGAACTGCCTCTGCATCTCGGGGAAGCCTTCGACGGCCTTCCGGACCTCGGGCGGGAAGTCGGTCGCCTCGAAGATCTGCCGGATTTCGATGACTTCGTTGTCCGAGGCGGGACAGCGTCTTGCCCACGCGATCGCCTCTTCCTTCGACTTCACCTCGATGATCCAGTAGCCGCCGACCGCTTCATTCGCTTCGGCGAATGGGCCATTGGTGACGATGGGCGTGCCTCCGGAGAAGGAGACCCGCACTCCCGAGGAAGGCGGATGCAGCCCGTCGAGGGCGAGCAGCACGCCTGCCTTTCGCAGCGTGTCGTTGTACCTCATCATCGCCTCGACTCGCTCGGGGTCGGGCGTGGCTCCCGGTTCGGCACTCTCGTAGCCTTTCGGGATCATCAGCATCATGAATCGCATTTCGTGCGTCTCCTTCCGGGGCGCAGGACCGATGGTCCGCGCCCTTCCTCCCGTTATGACGCACGGGGTCCGGCGGAACCGACACGCGACCCGGAAAAAATTTCGGCGATCCGCCCGCCCGTCGCGGCTTAGGTTCTCGCTCGCAGGTCCGGAATCGGCGGCGTCCATTGCGCCGGTGCGACGCCGGGCGCCGGCCGGCCCCAGATGTTCCCGTGGCGATCCGGCCGTTCCGTGAAATGGGCGACGATGAGCCGGTGCAGCATGTCCATGTTCGGCAGGATGCCGTGGAATCCAGCGGCCGCGGCGAGGACGCGATCCTGGATTTCCCAGTATCCGAAATCCTCCGGGACGACGCAGACGAGGCTCTCGAGCGGCAGGAACTTCGGTAGTGCGCCCTCGAACGGCACCGTGCCGTCGCCGGTGCGCCGTGCGATCGCAGGGTCGGGGTCGCTCCAGCGATTGTCCCGGTCGGCGGAGCTGAAGGTGAAATCGGGCGACCTGCCGACCATGTCGATCTTGAGCTGAATGCGCGTCTCCGCGTTGACGCCGACGACGCAGAGCCAAGAGCTCGGGTCGAGCCCGCACGCCGCGAGATCGAGCCGGTCGATCCTGGTGCGATGGCGCCGCGCCGCCGTCAGCAACCCTTCGAAAAGCTGGCGCGCCTGCTGGTCGCGGCCGGTCCGGGCGAGTCCATGCAGGCGAATGTACTCCTTCAGCGTATCGATGATGCTCGGCTGCCACAGAGCCGGATCGAAAAGAGATGTTTGTGGCAGCCGCGGGTCGAGGATGAGGCCATTCGAGAAGCTCGGCAGCAGCTGATAGAGCGCAGGGGTGATCCGCGCCGCTTCGCGCTCGCGGGAGCTCGGCGCCTTCTCGCCGAGATTGGCCGTGCCGGTGGTGACCTTGATGACGGCCTCGAAGGAGCCCTGGAATGGCGTCGCGAGGGTCGCGACCTTGTGGACGCGATGCTTCTTGCCGGTGCGCTCGAGGTAGCCGGCGATCACGAGACCGCCCATCGAATGCCCGACGAGATTCACCTTGGGATCCTCGCCATAGCCCGCGGCGGCGTAGTGGCGCAGCAGCTTCGTGCGCGCGATGACCTCGTCGATGAAGGCGGCGAGCAGCGCTTCGGTTCGCTCTAGCGGCTGGCGCCAGTCGTAGGCGAAGGGAAAGACCGGGACGGGCTGATCTTCGCGCGTGCGCAAATTGTGGCGCAGCTCCTCGATCAGCTCCTTGTAGGCGACCTCGAACAATTGTCCTGCGACGACCGCTGCGGGCTCCTGCGCCTCGTAGCGGAGGTCGTCGGGGTGGAGGGCCGCCCGCTCGTACTCCTTGGTCATCACCGACCACACCGTCTCCGGAGGCAGCGGATAGGTGTCCGTGAGGTAGGAGGCGGTGATCCCCGGAACGACGATGGTCGGATAGGCCGGCATGGGCATTCGCTCTTCTCCTCCGCAGAACGCGCCCTTAGAGGGTCCACGGGAGCGGGCCCCCTAAAAGTCGCATTTTACGGACGAAACGCAACCGTTGCGTCCGACTGCCGCCGACTGCAGGGCGCGAAGCGGATCTCGGCATTTGGCGATAGTGGAGTGGATGCCGTCGGGCTCCGGTAACGCGCCTCACCTTCACTGGCAGCGCGCGTTTCCTCGATGAATGCGTGAGGCGGCCCCGGCTGCCCCGCGGGGCGTCGGTCAATCCGCGCGGCCCGCCACCGTGTCGGCCATGCGGGCGCCGCGCAGCCCCATGGGCGCTGGACGCCCCGTCGTCGTGTCCTGCGCAGTCTGGTGCTCGAGCTCGGCGTTGAGCTCGGCCCCGGCGAGCACGATGTAGGCGGAAAGCCAGAACCAGAGGAGAAGCACGACCACGGCGCCGAGCGAGCCGTATGTCTCCCCGTAGGAGCCGAAGCGGCTCACGTAGAGAGAGAACAGCGCCGACCCGATGATCCAGAGCACGGTTGCGGCGATCGCCCCCGGACTGACCCATTCCCAGCGCGGCTGCTCTCGGCTCGGCCCAAAGCGATAGACGATCGCCAGCGCAACGATCACCAGGAGCCCGAGAATCGGCCAGCGCACCGCCGAGATGATCTCTGCCCAGCCGGCGGGCACCGGCAAAAGATTCAACGCGGCCGGAATGAACGCCACCGTGAGGATCGCGATAATGCCGAAGAGCACGAGGACGGCGGTGAGGGCGAGCGCGGTGACGTTGAACCAGATGAAGTTGCGCCGCTCGCGCTCGCGATATGCCATGTTGATCGACGTCATGAGTGCGCCGGTGCCGACGCGGGCGCTCCACAACGCGATCGCGACGCCGACGACCAGTCCGAAGCTGAGCCCCGCTTGGTCCTTGTTGACGAGGTTTCTGAGTGCCTCGGTGATGATCGAAACCGCCTGTGGCGGCGCGACGGTTTCGAGGAGCGCGGCATGGCGTTCGACATCGGCGGGGTTCGCAACGAGCCCGTAAAGGGCGACCAGCGCGGCGAAGGCCGGGAAGATCGCGATGAGGCCGTAGAAGGCGACCGCGGCGGCGAGGTGGGAGATGTTGTCCTCGCCCATCTGGTTCCAAGTGCGCTTCAGGACCTCCCACCAGCCGCGGCCCGGAATTTGCTGCGGTTTGTCGGCGTGGTGTCCGTGGTCGCCGGCCTCGCGCAGCCGCTGCGCCTTGCGGCCCGCTGCTATGGCGTAGACCGTCAGCGCGGATGCAAGCGCCACCCCCCACCACGGGCTCGGCCGGACTGCCTCCCGTCCCTCGACGGCCATGCGCGTCTCCACTGCTTCCGGATGGGAACGGGCGGCGTCGTCGACCGGTTCAGGTGAAAACGTCGAGGTTAATCGTGCGGAACCGCGGTCGCTCGGCGGTTGTTGACTCGCGGCTCAGAGGGAGGTCCGCGATGACCGAGAACCCGAAGAAGACTGTTGCCGCACGGGAGCCGTGGAAGGTGACGAAGGTGCCCGCGAAGCCGCAGAAATCAGGTTGGCTCGAGACCTGGCGCCGGCGCCGCGAGCCGTCCACCTATCACCGCTGCCTCGCTGTCCATATTCACTTCGCCTCGCCGCGGGGCGGGCTCAGCTGAGGGCGGCAGCGGCCGCCCCTCGTCATCGACGAGACGGGCCGCGCGAAGGCGATCGAACACCGCGCTGAAATGCGCGGCAGCGGCCCCTCGCTGCCAGCCCTCGAGCCAGTTCTGGTCGAGGAAAGAGGCGAGTGCGGGGTGTCCGAGGGCCGCCTCCCAGAGGATGCCTAGGAGCGAGGCGGCGGCCTCCTCCGCCTCGCGCTCGAGACCGAAGACCCGCTGCGCCGCTTCCGCCTCTTCGCGCCGGCCGGTCTCGGGGCCGGGGCCGAGCCCGAACTCGGGGAGGGCCCGTCGCTCCGGCGCGGCGAGCTGGAAATGGGCGAGCTCATGCAAGAGGACGTAGGGCTCGCTGTCGGCGCGGAGCGCGCGCCCGTCCCAATGGAAGCCGTCGGAAGGCGCGCCCGGGATCGCGCTCATCCCGAAACGCCGGGCGAGCGCCAGCGCCTCGAGCCGATGTGCGTCGAAGAGCGCGTCGGTCGCGCGCTCGGGCGAGCTCGCTGCGATGCGCGTGAATGCGATCCGGGCAGGTCCCGAGAGCTCAGCTTCGACGGCTGCCAGGGCGACGGGGAGCAGCGGCGCCGGAATCGGCGTCAGGATCATTGCGCGCAGAACCGTTCGGCCGTCGACCGGGTCGATCCCCCACGCGTCCTTACGCCGGATTCGCCATCGCGTCCGCGAGGCCCACGGCGAGGATCGCCTCCCATCCGGCGACGTCGAGCCAGCGGCGCTCGTTTCGCGGCGGCGCGATCGCCCCGATCTGGCGCTCGACCAGTTCCTCGACCGATTCGATCTCCCGCGGAGGGTCGGGTTCGGCGGCCCAGAGAAGAAGGGAACGCCCATTCCTTTCGTGCTTCGAGAGGAGGCAGGAGGGCGCCGTACCGACCCGGCCGTAGAGGCCCACGGCGGACATGCGGCGGCGGTGGCATACCGTCATCGCCCCCTCGATCCCCGGAAAGGCGAACTTCATCGCTGAGTACCATCGGCAAAGCGCACGTTGCTCGGCTGGCGTGAATTCGTAAAGCCGCTGGCCCGAATTCAGGAAAGCGGCGGGCCGCCATGCGCCACGACTGTTTCCCGGAAAGGGAATAATGTTCGTCATCCCCTGTACTCAATTAACGAAGGTGAAAAAATCCCCCAAGGCGAAGCCGATTTCTCAAGCTCGTCCAAGATTTCGACAAAAGAATTACTGCAGAGGGTGAATGACCTGTCAAAGGCCGAGGGAAGATGTTGGCAAGTCCGGCTGGGATTGTTGCGCTTTTGCCACAGTCCGGCGGCGAAATACGAAGCGTCGCCAATTTAATTCTACCTCAACGAGAGCGGATCAACTTTCGGTTCTGCTCCGTTCACCGGACCGGTGGGCGCGAAAGGTCGAAGCATGTACGGGACGAACCACCAGTTCCTGTCGATTCTCCGCGAGGTCGACAGCCAGATCGGCGCGCTGGAGCTCGCCATCGGCGATGGTGAGGCGCCAGGGCGCGCGGCGCCGGCGCTCGAGGCGCTCTGGGCCCGGCGCCGTGCCCTGAGACTCCTCTTGCTCAACCGCAAGGTCGAGGCGGCCAAGAAAGTCGTCGATTTTCAGCGCTGGCGCGACGGCAACGGCGCGCTTTATCTCTTCGCCGCGCCGCCGGGAGCAAAACGGGCGCGCTTCTAGGGCGAGACACCGGCGGCACCACGGCCGGCGAGCCTGCCGCCGGCAGCGAGGCTGCGCCACGCGCCGAGCCGAACCCGGTCGGTATCCCTGATCCAGAGCAGCGACATGAGGCCCGCCTCGTGGAGCAGGTTCGCGGCTCGAATCGAGAGCGCCGCCTCGGCCGGCGACTGCGCCTCGTCGCCGAGCGGATCCTTTCGAACGTAGAGGGGCAGGCGGTCGAGTTCGGGATCGTCCTTCGAGACCGCCAGCATGAGCGCCGCGGCAAGGGCGCCGCTGCCCCAGAGCAGGCGCTCATGCACCGGGCCGTCGGGAAACTCTTCGAACTCGAAGCGCTCGATCGGGTCCGAGGCGGTCCCGTACGGCAGCCTCAGGAGAAGGCGAGGCGCCACCAGCCCGAGATGCGCCGCTTCCGGTATGCGCATCAGCGCCGCCCAGGCCGCGGCCGCCTCGTCCGACAGCTCCGCCGTGTGCCAGTCGTCGGGGTCGGGCGTCTCGGCGATCGATCTGCAGCCCGCGAGGGCGGTGTCGCCGCCCGCGAGCAGCGTCGCGTCGGCTGCCGCCGCGAGCTTCGCCAGACGGCCGAGCAGCGCCGCCGGCCCCGCCTCTGCCGGAAAGCGCCAGAGCGCGACCCAAGTCGCCCACGGTGCCGCAGGGCTCTCGATCAGCAGCTTCTCGAGCCGCCCGCTCTGCAATCCGGCGAGGAGCTCGGCAGGCGGAAGGTCGATCATGAACAGGCGCACACGGCTGCCTGTTTCGAGCCGTCCGGCGAGGAGCGCGAGCGAGCGCCAGGCCGATTCGACGCTCTGAAATCCGGGGTCGTGCAGCAGCTTGCGTAGCGCCGCGGCCGCCCTCGGACCCGGCTTCGCTTCCTCCGGCGCAACCGGGGAGGCGCTCGCCGCCGCTTCGGCGACGAGACGTTCGACCATGCGCTCGGCGTCGCTCTTTCCCGTCTGTCGTGCGGCGTCTTCCGCCACGATCGTGTCGAGCAACCCCTCGGTCGGGGCGGGGAGCGGCTCCTGCTGCTGCGCCGACGCTTCCGGCGCAGGCTCCTCGCCGATCGCCATGCGATCGAGAAGACGGTCAGGATGGAAGTCGTCGAGGCCGGTGAACCGCAGCCCGCCGGCGGTCACGTCCATTGCCGCCATGACCGCGTCGATATTGTCGCGATCGACCTCGACGAGACGGCCCGTTGCCTTGCCGCCGAAATCGCCCATGACGCAGATCCGGTAAACGCGTTCGGTCGCGCGCGACCCGGCACCGCCGCCGAACTCGATGCCGCCGATCTCGATTGTCGCCATGGACTCCCCCACTACCCCTGTCGGATGATGCCATCCGAGGCTCGCCTTGGCGAGCGCGCCTGCCGCATACTCGGCGCCATGGCGGTCATCTTTGTCGCGCGCAGCGCGAAACTCTCGAAATGGGCATCCGACGTCGGCCTCTCGAAGCACGTGTACAAGGTCGGCGTCGCAGACGAGCCGCTGAAGCCTCTTATCGCAGCGGGCTGGTGCGGTGAGACCGATTGGACGCTCGTCAAGAAGGCCGACGCCGGCGCGCTCGACGAGGCTGAGGCGATAGAAAGGCTATCGAAGAAAGAGCGGATGATCGACCCGAACCTCTACCCGCGCCTCAGGGGCGCGAGCGGCGTGTTCAAGGTCTCGCCGACGCACGTCGAAAGCCACGTTCTCGTGAGCCGCGCCCTCGCGGGCGAGGGCGGGTTGCAGGCGTTGAAGCTGAAGCCGGCCGACTTCGCCGACTACCTGATCAAGAACGCGTTGCCCCGCGCGCCGGAGTGAAGCTCCCCGTCAGTCGATCCGCGGCAGCAGGAGATCGTCGCGGCGGCACAGCCAAGTCACTGTCTCGGCTTCATCGGCGGCACGAACGTCGAAGTCGACGCCGAGCTCGGCCCGCCAACGGCGCGCCACCAACTCTCGCGTCCGTGCGATCGCCTCGTCCGGGCTTTCGGCGCAGACCACGGCGAGCGGCCGTGCCCGGCAGGTCACGGTGAAGAGCGCGGTCACGACAGAGCGCCAGTCGCGCCGGCGCTGGCGATATGGACCGCGAGGCAGCGCTGGAAGAGCGTTTCATCCTGCCGGCGACGAAGCCGAGCCAAGATCAGCTTTCGAATAGCGCCGAGAACAGTCACGGGAATCTCCCACAATGTGCGTGAACCTCTGCGCGAACATTGACCAAGTGTCCGTCGAATTGCGAGAAATAAATCCTTTTAATTGAGGGATATTAGGGTCGAATACTATCAAGCGGCCTGAGGGTCGGCAGAGTCGCAAGTCGCTCGATTTGACTTGCGTGCGCGGGCAGCTGAGGTATGTTTGAAAGCTTTTTCGCTAACGAAGAAAACGAAGCCGGGGTGGGAGAGCATGGAGCAGCGTATGCATCCGCAGCGGCGGCATGAGAACTTCGCCGACCGGTTCGTGATCGATCATCTCACCTCTCGCAACTTTGCGAGCGTCAAGCGCTCCCCGCGCGCGATCAGCGAAGAGCAGAAGCGCGCGCTGCAGCGGGCGCTGGCGAAGCGCTGGAGCAACGGCGGCCTCGCGGATTTCTGAGGCCAAACGGCGGGGCGTCTTGCACGAACCGCCCCGGTGACGAGGCCGGGAAGAGGTTCTTCCCGACCTCCCGGCGCGACTAGTCGACGCGGCTACTTCCGTAGCGACCGCTGATAGATCCTGTCGGCTTTCTCATTGGCTTGTTTCGCCTCTTCGCTCGCGCGCTGCGCAGCCATCTGCGCCTGGTGTGCCGCCTCGGCGCTGCGAGCCGCTTCCGCCTTGGCCTCCTGCGCGTTCTGATTGGCCGACGCGATGAGGGCGCGATCCGATTCGCTCAGCGACGTGCAGGCGCCGAGCGCGAGGAGACCCGTTGCCGCGATGATCGTCAGAACTCGCATGTACTGCCTCCTTTCTACTTTCGGGTGTCAGGTAGGTAGGTAAGTAAGTAGGTAGATAGAAGACCGGTAGGTAGCCGTGCGGGGCGACCGGCGCATTGCGTCAGGTCAATCGAGGGTCGAACAGGCGCTGCGCCCTCTGTCCCGCGACGATCAACCGCCGCCGAGATCGGGTCGCGGCAGTGGCGGAGGAGTTCGGTCCGCGCTTGGTTGTGCAATCGGACCGCCGCTTCAAGCCGGTTCCGGCGGGCGCGAGCGGCGGTCCCAGATGCACGTCGATACGGCCGCGTCGGGGAAGCCAGTGATCGGAGCGCAGGATCGACCGGGTCCCCCGGATCGCGACCCGCAGGTTCGGTAACCCGACTTCGGCCGCTACCGCGAAGGCGCCCATGCGGAAGGGGCGTAGCCCGGGCTCCCACGTGAAGGATCCTTCCGGAAAGAAGACGAAGTGCCTTCCGGTCCGGGCGGCCGCAACGGCCCGTCGAGCGTCCTCGACCGCGATTTCGGGGGGCGAGGCGGTCGACGAAGATCGCACCGAGCGCCCGGAGAAACGGCCCGGCGACAAACTGCTGCGCGAGCTCGCGCTTGGCCACGAAAACAGGCTCTCCTGACAGCACGGCTGCGAGAACCAGCCCGTCGAGATTGCTGCAATGGTCGCTCGCCGCGTGCCGGAAGAGCGCGCCACGAAGACGCGCAGCAATGTCCCGCGAGGTCTCCGCCTCGCCGGGAAGGGTCTCCGGCAGGTCGTTTGAGCGTGCGGCCGATCCGAAGAAGCTCCGCGTCGCTCTCCTCCGCGGCGCGCCCAGCTTCCCGGCCGTGATCCGCAGCCTCTGCAATGGCGGTGGCCTTCGGCATGGCTCCTCGACCGCTCCGAGTCGAAAGGGGCAACACGCGCACTGCCGGTCGGTTGCACCGCGCCGGCGAGGCGCACTTCCCCCGGCTCTCCTGCCAAGTGCCGACGCGCGCCGATCGGCATTGAGGCACGTCAAGGACGTTTTCGGGAGCGCCGCGATAATAAATTCTGAGGCGGAACAGGATGTCGAGCGAGCACACGATCAAGGCGTTTTCGGAGGAGCTGCGGATCCTGAAGCAGTCGGTCTCGAGCCTCGGCCGACTCGCGGCGATCCAGGTCGCCGACGCCGTTGCTTCGGTCGGCAATGTCGATGTCGATCTCGCCCGCAAGGTCATCGAACGGGAGCCCCAAGCCGACCGCCTCGAGTTCGAGATCGAGAATCTCGTCGTGCGCCTTTTCGCACTGCGACAGCCGATGGCGGTCGATCTGCGTGACATCCTCGCGGCACTGCGTGCAGCCAACGAGCTCGAGCGAATTTGCGACTATGCCGAGGGCATCGCCAAGCGGTTGCTGGCCGTCGCAGGAGCGCTGCACCTCCCGACCGCGTCGCTTGTCCGGCTCGGTAGCTTCGCACAGACGATGGTGGCGGACGTCGTCGACGCCTACGAGCGACGCGACGAAAGCGCTGCGCTGGCGGTATGGGAACGGGACGAGGCTCTCGACCAGATGTACACGAGCCTTTTCCGCGAGCTGATGACGCACATTCTCGAGGATCCGCGGCAGCTCTCGACCGGAACCCACCTTCTGTTCATGGCGCGAGACCTCGAGCGCATCGGCGATCATGCCACCAACATCGCCGAGATGGTCCGCTACGCCGTGCTCGGAACGCGGCAGACCGATCCGCGCCCCACGGCGGATATGACGAAATCGATGATCGTGACCGGCGATTCCGCGACGCCGGCCGACGGAGGCAAGGCGGAGCAGCAATGACGCTCGCACTCGAAAGCAACGCGTTCTATTCGGGCGGCCGTCTTCCGGCGAAGTTCACGTGCGACGCCGAAAACGCATCGCCGCCGCTCTTGTGGTCGAAGCCGCCCGAGGGCACGCGCAGCCTCGCCCTCGTTTGCAGCGATCCCGATGCGCCTTCAGGGACCTTCTATCACTGGGCGATTTACGACATGCCGCCCGACACCGGAAAGCTTCCGGAACATTACCCGGCGTCTGGGCTCGGCAAAGGGCCCCTTCAGGCGAGGAACGATTTCGGACGCATCGGGTATGACGGACCGTGCCCGCCGAAAGGTCACGGGGTCCATCGCTATTTCTTCCGGCTCTACGCCCTCGACCTCGAACGGCTGCTAATTCCGCACCTGGCCCACGCGCGGGATGTCGAAAGGGCCGCCGAAAAGCATGCCGTCGCCACCGCCGAGCTCATGGCGATGTACGAGCGCTAACGTCCCTGACCGCGCGAGCAGCGCCGCTCATCCGGCTGGCGGCGGCCCGGTTCCGTCGTCGAGGACGACCCCTGATTGCTGCATGGTCCGGATCGCAAGCTCGAGCGAGCCGGCCTGGTCGATCGCGCGGCAGGCCGCGAGGAGGACTGTCGTTTCGAAGCCCGCCGCGCGCCCGTCGATCGCGGAATACGCGACGCAGTAGTCGGTCGCGAGACCGCATAGCCAAAGACGTCGGATTTGCCGTTCGCGCAGGTATCCGGCGAGCCCGGTCGGCGTGCGACGGTCGTTTTCGCAAAAGGCGGAGTAGGAATCGATCGCCTTGCGAAACCCCTTACGCAGGACGAGCTCGGCCTTCGCGACTTCGAGCGCGGGATGAAACTCGGCGCCGCGCGTGCCCTGCACGCAATGATCCGGCCAGAGAACCTGCGTGCCGTAATCGAGCTCGATGACTTCGAAGGGCTGTCGGCCGGGGTGTGCGCTGGCGAAGGAAAGGTGGCCAGAGGGATGCCAGTCCTGCGTCAGGACGACATGCGGGAATTCTGCCGCAAGCCGGTTGACGAGAGGCACGATCTCGTCGCCCTTCGGCACTGCGAGCGCGCCGCCCGGACAGAAGTCGTTCTGCAGGTCGATGATGATAAGGGCGCAGTCGTCGTCGAGATATCGTCCATTGGGCCGAGCCATCGGCTCCTCCGAGAAGCCGCCGCGAGGAACGAAGCAGTATTCTACGACCGCTCGCGGCGTCGCGCTCCCTTTGACTTGTCGCAAGGCGGCGCGATTGCCCCTCGGACATCATCCGGCCATCCTGAAAGGGCCTTCGAGATGAAGCTCGTTCTCACCGAAGCTGATTTCGCCGCGATGCCGGCGGAGCTCCGAAGGGATCTGCTCGCCCGGCTCCTGCCCACCGCTGTGGCTCCGGCGGCCGAGCTTGCGCCGCGCGACGAGCAGAATCGGGTGGTCCTTGACGAGCGGCAGGCCATGGCGCTGCTGCGCCACGTGAGCTTCGGCCGCAGGCATCGACCATTGTACGACCTGCTCCGGTTCCTCGCCAAGGAAGGGACGCTGGCAGCGCCTGTCGCCGAGCTCGGTCTCGACGAGCGGCAGCTGCGCAGGCGCGCGCAGGTGTTGGACCGGCTGGTGCAATTGCTGACGCGCGATCGCAAAGCGCGCCTCGTCGCTCCGACCAGCGACGGCAGGCTCTCCCCGCACGCGCAGACGCGTGCCGTGCTCCAAGACATCTTCGAGCGGTTGGATCGCTCGAGCGCCGAAGAGGCGTCGCTCTGGGAGTGATCGGCGCGGAGAGAACATGCCCGACCAAATGGGTCGACGGGCCTTCATCGCCGGTGCAGCCGTCGGCACGGTCGGGATGAGCGTCGTCGGAGCGAGGTCCGCCATGACGAAGCTCTTCCTTTGCGGCGATGTGATGCTCGGTCGCGGGATCGACCAAATCCTGCCGGAGCCGAGCGATCCGCTCCTCTACGAAAGCTACGCGAAGTCGGCCCTCGTTTATGTCGAGCTCGCCGAGCGCGCGAACGGACCGATCCCGCGCCCGAGCACGTACGACTATCCTTGGGGCGAGGCGCTCGCCGAACTCGACCGAGCCGCCCCTTGGGCACGGATCGTCAATCTCGAGACGGCGATCACGACCAGCTCGGAGCGCGAGCCGAAGGGCATCAATTACCGGATGCATCCGGCGAATGCGCGAGCCATTGCAGCGGCAGGGATCAATTGCTGCGTCCTGGCGAACAATCACGTGGCCGACTGGGGCGAGGCAGGGCTGCGGGACACGCTCGCAGCACTGCAGCGGCTCGAGATCCGCGTCGCCGGGGCGGGGCTCGACGACGAAGAGGCGGCGCGCCCGGCCGCGCTTCCGCTGCCGGACGGCGGACGGGTGCTGGTCTTCGGCTTCGGCGTGCCGACGAGCGGCGTTCCACGGCATTGGGCAGCGAACCATGGACGCCCGGGCGTCAACTTCCTTCCGGATCTCTCTGACCGGAGCCTTGCCGCGGTCGTGAAGAAAATCGAGGCGGCCCGCCGACCGGGCGACCTCATCGTCGTTTCGATCCATTGGGGCGGGAATTGGGGATACGAGGTGTCGGACGAGGAACGGCGTTTCGCGCACCGTCTCGTCGAAAGCGGGGCCTGCGACGTCCTGCATGGCCACTCGTCGCATCATCCGCGCCCGCTCGAGGTCTATCGCGACAGGCTGATCCTCTACGGCTGCGGCGACTTCCTCAATGATTACGAGGGGATCTCGGGCTACGAGCAGTACCGGAGCGAGATCGTGCTGATGTACCTTCCTCTGCTCGATCTGGATGGCCGGCTGCTCGGGCTGGACCTCGTGCCGTTCCGCATCCGACGCTTCCGGCTCGAGCGCGCGAGCGCCGAGCAGAGGGAGTGGCTGCGAACCACGCTCGATCGCGAGAGCCGGCCGTTCGGCTGCCGCGTGCTGCCGGGAGCCGGAGGGCGACTGCGGGCGGCATGGAGATGAGCGATCGACGCTGGCCCCATTCAGGTGCTCCGTTCTTCCGAGGCGATCGCGCGTTCAAACCACGAGCAAATTTTTCCTTTCCGCGACCGAAGGCGAGGCGAGGAGCAGCTTGCCGACGGAGGACCGTCCGCTGAACGCGAGCATGCGGCACGGCGCCGCCTCGATGTAGCGCAGCAACGGGGGACCCGTGCGGATCACGGCGTCGACCGGCAATTGCTCGTCGCCCACCGTCACGGACGACAGCCTCTCGACCGGCTCGCCCGGCGCGACCTGGACGACAGACAGCTTCATTCCGGTGCTTTCGGCTACGCCCGCCGCGAGGCGGAGCGCAGCCTGCTCAGCGGGATCGGTCGGATCCGAGAAGAGGGCGAGCAGAGCACCCCCGGTGTCGCCCTCGCGAACGATCAGCCGCGGTGCATCGAGGGCGGCGACGGCGCCGACCCATGGCGAAGGCGTCCGAAAATAGGGGGTCACCGGCAACGCGCGGCTGTGTACGACGACGAAGTCGCTCGGCTCGATCGAAGACAGCGAGGCGGCGGCGATCGTGCCGGTGATGGCGCGGAAGGACCACACGAGATTTCGCTGTGCCGCCGCTTCGCCGAGCAGCTTCTGCGCCCGATCGATGGAAGCGGCGAGCTGCGCGAGAAGTCCCTCGGCGGTCATCGGACGCGGCTCGGCGGCGAAGGTCACCTCCCTGACGAAGGGGAGTTCCGCAAGCCGGAGCAGGCCGGCGTCGCGGATGAAAAGGCCGTGCAGCTCCGCGCGCCAGCTTTTGGCGAGCGCGGCGGCGGTATCGATGGCCTCGCGCAGCTCTGAGACGGCATCGAGCCCCAGAACCACCCGCCGAACAGCGAGCTCAGGCATGGTCGATTCCCCGGCGCGCCGTCCGCTCGCGCGCCCGCCGCGCCAAGGTTTTCGCCTCGAACCGGGCCAGCCGCGTCGCGATGCGATGATTGACTGTGCCGTCCGGGTAGTTGCCCGCGAGATCGGGCGCGCCCGCCGGAATCCCGGTCAGAAGCTCGATCCCCTGGTCCACCGTCGACACGGGATAGATGCGGAACTTGCCTTCGCGCGCCGCCTCGACGACGTCGTCGCGCAGCATGAGATGCTTGACGTTGGCTGCCGGAATCAGCACCCCCTCCTTTCCGGTGAGGCCTGCGTTTCGGCAGGTATCGAAGAATCCTTCGATCTTCTCGTTGACGCCGCCGATCGCCTGGATGTTGCCGAGCTGATCGACGGAGCCGGTCACCGCGAGCGACTGCGCGATAGGAATTTCGGCGAGGGCCGAGAGGAGCGCGAAAAGCTCAGCGGCGGACGCGCTGTCGCCATCGACGGCGCCGTAGGATTGCTCGAAGACGAGGCTTGCCGTGAGCGCCAGCGGACGCTGGCTGCCGTATCGACCGGCAAGAAAGCCGGTGAGGATCAGGATGCCTTTGGAATGCACCGGGCCGCCGAGCCTCACCTCGCGTTCGATGTCGATCACCTGGCCTTCGCCGAGCCGCACGCGCGCGGTGATGCGGGTCGGAAGACCGAAGGCGAAGCCGCCGAAGGTATGGACGGAGAGGCCGTTCACTTGGCCGATGCGCTCGCCGCTCGTCTCGATGCGGATCGTCTTGCGGCGGATCTCCTCCTGCAGGCGCTGATAGAGCCGGTCGGCGCGCCGGATCCGCGCCTCGACCGTCGCCTGCACCTCCTCGGCCGAGACGATGTCCCTGCCGTTGCGCCCGGCGCGGTGGTCTGCCTCTTCGAGCAGCTCGACGACCTCGCGGACGCGCGTCGCGAGCTTTTCCGAATCGCTCGCGAGGCGCGACACGTAGTCGACGAGCCGCGCCACGGCGCCGCGATCCGGCGGGCGCAGCTTGCGCTCGCGCACGATCGCTCCGAGGAGCCGCGCGAACTCGACGATGTTGTCGTCGTTCCGGTCGACGCGGTCGTCGAACTCCGCGGCGATCTTGAAGAGCTGCTGGAACTCGGCGTCGAACTCGGCGAGAAGGTGGTAGAGGAGCGGCGGTCCGATCAGAATCACCTTGACGTCGAGCGGGATCGGCTCGGGGTCGAGGGAGACCGTCGTGGCGACGCTCAGGAGCTGCTCGAGCGACTGGATCCGGATCTCGCCTGAGTGAAGCGCCCGCTTCAGCGTGTCCCAGCCGAAGGGCGCGCGCAGGACCTTTTCGGCATCGAGGATGAGATAGCCGCCGTTGGCGGCGTGGAGCGCACCGGCGACGAGGAGGTTGAAGTCGGTGACGAGCGTTCCGAAGCGGGCGATATGCTCGATGCGCCCGACGAGGCGCTGATGGGTCGGATTGTCTTCGCAGACGACCGGCGCGCCGCGGGACGACGCATGATCGACGAGCGCATTCACCTGATAGCGGCGAAACCCCGAGAGCTCGGCCGGGATTTTGAAGGGAAGCTGGTTTCCCGCCTCCTCGGCCATGAGGAAGTCGTTCGCGTTCTCTTGAAGGTCGCGCTCGACCTCGTCGAGATAGGCGAGCACTTCCGGCAGATCGGCGTAGCCGGCGCGGATCGCACCGATGAGGTGCCCGACCGCCGAGGCGGTCGTCTCGCGGTTGAGGCGCCGCAATGCCTCGCGATGCTCCTGCTCCCATTCCGGGGTCTTGCGCATCAGCGCCGTGAGTTCCTGCTCGGTCTCGGCGATGTCCGCTCGAATCGCTTCGCGTTCCGCCTCCGGCAGGCGCTTGAAGACCTCTGGTGGAATCACCTCGCCGTTGCGCACCGGCGCGACCGCAAGGCCGACGGGCGTGCGAAGGAGCGCGAGGCCCTTCTTCTCCGCACGCTGCTGCAACTCGCCGAACGCCTGCTCGTGGCGTGCCTTCAGCTCCTGGTCGAGCGCGTCGCGGCGCGCCCGGTACTCCTCCCTCTGGAACGCCGCCGGCAGCGCGACGCGAAGGTCCTGGACGAGGCGGTTCATCGCATCGCGCAAACCGACCGCGCGGCCGGGAGGAAGGCGCAGCGCCTTCGGCCGAGCCGGGTCGGCGAAGTTGTTGACGTAGCACCAGTCGGACGGCACCGGCTCCGTTGTGGCATGGGCGCGGACTAGCTCCGTCACGCGGCTGTGACGTCCGGTCCCGGCCGGCCCATAGACGAAGAGGTTGTAGCCCTTGCGCCGCATCTCGATCGCCAGCGAGATCGCCTCCACGGCGCGATCCTGGCCGAGGATCCCCGTCGGCGCGCCGAGCTCGGCGACGGTCTCGAAGGGAAGGGTCGTGGGGTCGCAGCGGCGGCAGAGCTGCCCGGGATCGAGCGCCTCGGGGGCGCCGCCCGCGCCGGCAAGTCCGAAAGTCGTCGTCAGGTCGTTCATGATCTGGAGATAACCCTAGGCGCCTACCGCCCGCTCCGTGTTGACCTGACGCAATCTTCGGCCGAAGCGCTCTTCATCCGTAATCAGGGACCCGGTGCAGAAGCGATAGGCCGGATTTTCGAGGCATTCGATCCGATCGACCAGGGCTGAGGCGGAGCCGCTTGCCGCAGGGTCGAAGGGGAAGCGTTGTCGCAAATGCGCCGATTCACGCCTCGTTAGGGCGTCGCGTCGGATCGTTCCTCGTCGGAGGATCGATTGAAGGGCTGGTTCGCAAGGGCTTGGATCGGCCGCGAGCGCGATTTCGACCGCGAAGCGCGGGAGTGGATGGATCGTC
>JADGGZ010000162.1 GCA_019689675.1 Rhodospirillales bacterium
CGCCCCAGCCCCCCCCGTCCCCCCCCCCGGGCCCCGCGGCCGCCGGGGGCCGCCGCAAGAGGTTTCAGGCATCCGGGGGCTCTGGTCAAGCGCGGCGGCAGCCGGCCGGGCCGCCCCGGACTCGACGCGAGCGGCCGCTCCCGGTAAACGCAGCCGCAATGTCTGCCGTCCTCGTCACCGGCGCCTCCGGCTTCGTCGGCGCTGCGGTCGTTCGTGCGCTTCTCGCGCGCGGCGAGCAGGTTCGCGTCCTCCTGCGCCCGGAGAGCGATCGGCGCAACGTCGAAGGGCTCGCCGTCGAGACGCGGCTCGGCAGCCTCGAAGATCCCGCCTCGCTCGCGCGTGCGGTCGAGGGCTGCCGCTTCCTCTTTCACGTCGCCGCCGATTACCGGCTCTGGGTTCCGGACCGTGCAGCGATGTACCGCACGAACGTCGAGGGGACCGAGGCGCTGATGCGCGCCGCGCTTGCGGCGGGCGTGGAGCGTATCGTCTACACCTCGAGCGTTGCGGTGCTGGGTCTGCGGGACGACGCGCCTTCGGACGAGACGACGCCGAGCCGGATCGAGGACATGATCGGGCCGTACAAGCGCTCGAAGTTCCTCGCCGAGGAACGCGTCCGCGCGCTCGTCGCCGAGGAGGGCCTGCCGGCCGTTATCGTCAATCCCTCGACGCCGATCGGCCCGCGCGACGTGAAGCCGACGCCGACCGGGCGCATGATCGTCGAGGCGGCGCTGGGCCGCATGCCGGGCTTCGTCGACACCGGCCTCAATGTCGTCCATGTGGACGACGTGGCCACGGGGCACCTTCTCGCGCTCGAGAAGGGCGTCATCGGCGAGCGCTACATCCTCGGCGGGGAGAATCTGAGCCTCGCCGAGATCCTCGCGATCGTCGCCGATTCCTGCGGGCGGAAGCCGCCGACCGTGCCGCTGCCGATCGCGCCGCTGCTGCCGGTCGCCCTGGTCGCGGAAGGCCTCGCACGGCTCACCGGGCGGGAGCCGTTCGTCACCCGCGACGGGCTGCGTATGGCGCGGCAGCGGATGTGGTTCTCGTCCGAGAAGGCGAAGCGCGCGCTCGGCTATGCGCCGCGTCCAGCGCGCGAGGCGATCGTCGATGCGGTCGCCTGGTTTCGCGAGGCAGGGTATCTCGCGTGAGCGTTCTCGCCGCGCTCGCCCTCCTCGCCTGGGGCTGGCTCGCGCTCTTTCGCGGCCGCTTCTGGCGCCTCGCGCCCGCTCCGCTGCCGCGCCCGGCCTCCGGCGACGTCACGGCGATCATCCCGGCCCGCGACGAGGAGGCGACGATCGGGCGCACGGTGCGCTCGCTCGCGCGCCAAGGCGTGCCCGTCCTCGTCGTCGACGACCAGAGCCGCGATGCCACCGCCGCCGCCGCACGCGGCGCCGGGGCCGAGGTGATTGCCGGCGCGCCGCTGCCGGAGGGCTGGACGGGCAAGCTCTGGGCGCTCGAGCAGGGCGTGCGGCGCGTCGCCTCCGACTGGATTCTCCTCACCGACGCCGACATCGAGCACCATCCAACGAGCGTCGGCGAGCTTCTCGCCTTGGCCCGAGAACGCGATCTCGACCTCGCCTCGCTGATGGTGCGCCTTCATTGCGAGAGCGCGGCCGAGCGGCTGATGATCCCGGCCTTCGTCTTCTTCTTCGCGCTCCTCTACCCGTTCCGCTGGGTCGCCGATCCGAATCGCGCGACGGCAGCGGCGGCGGGCGGCTGTATCCTGGTGCGCCGCGCCGCGCTGGAGCGCATCGGCTATTTCG
Organism: Rhodospirillales bacterium; assembly: GCA_019689675.1. Lineage (GTDB taxonomy): Bacteria > Pseudomonadota > Alphaproteobacteria > ATCC43930 > CGMCC-115725 > JADGGZ01. Next base: position 1,764 of record JADGGZ010000162.1, read on the forward strand.
CGCCGATCAGCGACAGGCTCATCGACGACTGCGCGCTCGCCGCCGCCGTCAAGAAAAGCGGCGGCCGCATCTGGCTCGGCCTCTCGCGCGATACCGTGAGCCTCCGCCCGTATCCCCGTCTTTCCGACATCTGGCGGATGGTCGCGCGCACCGCCTACACCCAGCTCCGCTACTCGCCGCTGCTCCTTGCGGGGACCGTGATCGGGCTCGGCGCGCTCTTTCTCGTGCCGCCGCTCGCGACTTTCTCGGGCGGCGCCGCGATGCTTTTCGGCGTCGCTGCGTGGCTTCTCATGGGCGTTCTCTACCGGCCGATCCTGCGGCTCTACGGGCTCTCGCCGCTCTGGGCGGCCTTGCTTCCGCTGACGGCGCTGGTCTATCTCGGCGCGACGATCGATTCGGCGCGGCGGCATTGGGAGGGAAGGGGCGGCGAGTGGAAGGGGCGCGTGCGACGCTCGTAGAGACGCCGTCGGGCAAGGGCGCGGGCGACGAAAACTTCCCTGTCGGGTCGTTCCTCATCCGGCGCGATCTGCGTCCGCATGTCCACGCCTTCTACCGCTTCGCGCGCCAGGCGGACGACATCGCCGACAACAAGGCGCTCTCGCCGAAGGAGAAGATCCGCCGCCTCGACCGTATGGCCGCGGTGCTCGACGGCGCGCCCGGCGAGGACGCGCCGAGCGCCGCGGCGATGCGCGCGAGCCTTCTCGCGACCGGCGTCACAGCCCAGCATTGCCACGACGTGCTGACCGCGTTCCGCCTCGACGCCACGAAGAAGCGCTACCGCGACTGGGACGACCTCATGGCGTATTGCCGCTATTCGGCGGCGCCGGTCGGGCGCCAGCTTCTCGATCTCCACGGCGAGAGCCGGGCGACATGGGAGGCGTCGGACGCGCTCTGCAACGCGCTCCAGGTTCTGAACCACCTCCAGGATTGCGGCGACGACTACCGGAACCTCGATCGCGTCTACATCCCTTACGCCGAGGTCGAGGAGCTCCGTCTTCCCGCTCTGACGCCGGGTCTCCGCCGCGCCGTCGACGACCTTCTCGACCGCACCGACGCGCTCATCGCCAAGGCGCGCCGCCTGCCGGGACAAGTGCGCGCGGCGGGTCTCAGATGCGAGAGCGCCGTCATCGTCGCGCTCGCCGCACGGCTTTCGCAGCTCCTTCGCCGCGGCGACCCGCTCGCCACGCGCGTCGCGTTGCGCAAGCGCGACTTCGCCGCCGCGCTCGTCGGCGGCGTCTGGCGCGGGCTTCTCGGGGAGCGCCCGCGGTGACCGCCGACGGCGCCGAGATCGCGGAGCGGGTCGCGCGGGCGGGCACCTCCTTCTACTGGGCGATGCGGCTTCTGCCGGCGGCGAGGCGCAAGGCGATGTTCGCCGTCTACGCCTTCTGCCGCGAGGTCGACGACATCGCCGACGAGCCGGGCGAGCTCGTCGAGAAGCGGGCGCGGCTCGCCGCCTGGCGAAAGGAGATCGACGCGCTCTACGCGGGCCGCCCGACGCACCCGATCGCGGCGGCGCTCCTCGGGCCCGTGCGGGAATACGGGCTCCGGCGCGAGGACTTCCTCGCCGTCATCGACGGCATGGAGATGGACGCGGCGGAAGAGATCCGCGCGCCGAGCCTCGAAATGCTCGACCTCTATTGCGACCGCGTCGCGAGCGCGGTCGGGCGCCTCTCGGTGCGGATCTTCGGCGACGCCTCGGCCGCGGCGGATCGGGTCGCGGGCGCGCTCGGCCGGGCGCTTCAGCTCACCAACATCCTGCGCGACCTCGCCGAGGACGGCGCGCGCGGGCGGCTCTATCTGCCGCGCGAGCTCCTGGAGCGGCACGGCGTGCCGGGCGAGGACCCCGCCGCCGCGCTGCGTCATCCGCGGCTCGGCGCGGTGTGCGAAGACCTCGCCGCGCTCGCGCGGCGCCACTACGCCGAAGCGGATGCGGCGATGAAGGAATGCGACCGCAAGGCGATGCGTCCGGCCGCCGTCATGGGCGCCGTCTACCGCGCGACGCTCGAGCGCCTGACGCGGCGCGGCTGGAGCCGCGTCGAGGAGCGGGTGAGCCTTTCCGCCCCGATGAAGCTCTACCTCGCCGTCAGGCACGGAATCCTGTGAGCGGGGAGCCGTCATGACCTGCCGCGTCCATGTCGTCGGTGCCGGGCTTGCCGGGCTCGCCGCCGCGACGGCGCTCGCGGGCGCGGGGTGCCGCGTCACGCTCCTGGAGGCGGGCGGGCACGCCGGCGGGCGGTGCCGATCCTATCTCGACGAGGCGCTCGGAGTCCGCCTCGACAACGGCAACCATCTTCTCTTGAGCGGCAACCGCGCCGCGCTCGCCTATCTCGAGCGCATCGGCGCGCGCGCGACGCTGATCGAGGCGCCGCCCGAGTTTCCCTTCCTCGACCTTCGCTCCGGCGAGCGCTGGACGGTGCGAGCCGGAAAGCTGCCGGAAGGGGCGGGGCCGGGCGACCTCGTCGCGATCGCGCGGCTCTTCCTCGCGGGGCCGGAGCGCACCGTCGCCGAGATCTTCGGTAAAACGCGCCTCTTCGAGCGCTTCTGGCGTCCGCTCGCCGTCGCGGCGCTCAACACGCCGCCGGACGAAGCGGCGGCGCGCCTTCTCCGCCCGGTTCTCGCCGAGACGTTCCTGCGCGGCCCCGCCGCTTGCCGTCCGCTCATTCCGCGCGAAGGCCTTTCGGAGAGCTTCGTCGAGCCCGCCTTGCGCTTCCTCGCGGCGAACGATGCCGAGGTCCGGTTCAGCGCCCGGCTCCGCGCACTCGAGGTCGAGGGGGACCGCGTCGTCGCTCTCGACGGCGAGAAGGTCGAGCGCGTCGTGCTCGCCGTACCACCGCCCGTCGCGACGAAGCTTCTTCCGGGGCTCGATGCGCCGGACGATTTCCGTGCCATCGTCAACGCGCATTACCGCATTGCTGCCGACGGGCCCCTCTTCATGGGTCTCGTCGGCGGCGCCGCCGAGTGGGTCTTCCGCAAGGAGGGCGTGCTTTCGGTGACGGTGAGCGCGGCCGAGAGGCTGGTCGACCTTTCCGCCGAGGAGCTGGCGCCGCTTCTTTGGCGAGACGTCGCCCGCGCCTACGCGCTCCCCCTCTCGCCGGTGCCGCCGGCGCGCATCGTCAAGGAGAAGCGGGCGACCTTCGCGGCGACGCCGGCGCAGGAGCGGCGGCGTCCGCGCGCCCTCGGGCCCTGGCGCAATCTCTTCCTCGCCGGCGACTGGGTCGACACGGGACTTCCTGCGACGATCGAGGGTTCGATCCGCTCCGGCCACGAAGCCGCGCAACTGGTGCTTGCCAGCCTCGCGCACGAAAAGGGTTGAGTAGAGCCGCGGTCGACGCCAAGTTGCGGCGCGGCATGGCTTACGGAATGCAACCAGGGCTTGTTCAGTTGGAGTCCGACGCTCTCAGCAGCGCGATCGAGCGCGCGACGGATGCCCTCCTGGGCTTGCAGCGGCCCGACGGGCACTGGGTCTTCGAGCTCGAGGCCGACGCCACGATTCCGGCCGAGTACGTCCTCCTTCAGCATTACCTCGACGAGATCGACGACGACCTCAACCGCCGCATCGGCCGTTATCTGCGCCGCATCCAGGGCGAGCACGGCGGCTGGCCGCTTTTCCACGGCGGCGACGTCGATCTCTCCTGCACCGTGAAGGCCTATTTCGCGCTGAAGGCGATCGGCGACGATCCCGACGCGCCGCACATGGCGCGGGCGCGCGCGGTGATCCTGGCGCGCGGCGGCGCGGCGCGCGCCAACGTCTTCACCCGCACGCTTCTCGCGCTCTTCGGCGAGGTGCCGTGGCGGGCGGTGCCGGTGATGCCGGTCGAGATCATGAACCTGCCGAGCTGGTTTCCCTTCCATCTCGACAAGGTCTCCTACTGGACGCGGACGGTTCTGGTGCCGCTCCTCGTCGTGATGGCGAAGCGGCCGCAGGCGCGCAACCCGCGCCGCGTCACGATCCGCGAGCTCTTCGTCGAGCCGCCCGAAGAGGTGCGCGACTGGCTGAAGGGCCCCGACGACACGTTCTGGGGCCGCTTCTTCCGCGGCGTCGACCGGGTGCTGCGGCCGATCGAGCCGCATTTCCCGCGCGACGGCCGGGCGCGCGCGATCGAGCGCGCCGTCGCCTGGGTCGGCGAGCGGCTCAACGGCGAGGACGGGCTCGGCGCGATCTATCCCGCGATGGCGAACGCGGTGATGATGTACGACTGTCTCGGCTGGCCGAAGGACGCGCCCGAGCCGGCGATCGCGCGCGCCTCGCTCCGCAAGCTCATCGTCGACGGGCCGGAAGAGGCCTATGTCCAGCCGTGCCTTTCCCCGGTGTGGGACACCGCGCTCGCCGCGCACGCTTTGATCGAGACGGGCGCGCCCGAGGCGGCGCGCGCGGCGCGGCGCGGCCTCGACTGGCTCCTCACATGCCAGGTGACCGACGTCGTCGGCGACTGGGCGGTGCGTCGCCCCGACGCGAAGCCCGGCGGCTGGGCCTTCCAATACGCCAATCCGCACTACCCCGACCTCGACGACACGGCGGTGGTGGCGATGGCGCTCGACCGCGCCGGCGACGAGCGCTACCGGAACGCGATCGCCCGCGCGCTCGGCTGGGTTCTGCCGATGCAGAGCAAGGGCGGCGGCTGGGCGGCGTTCGACGCCGACAACACCTATTTCTACCTCAACCACATTCCCTTCGCCGATCACGGCGCGCTGCTCGATCCGCCGACGGCGGACGTCACCGCGCGCTGCCTCGGCATGCTCTGCCAGCTCGGCCATCCGCCCGATCATCCGGCGGTGAAGGCCGCTGTCGACTGGCTCCTTTCCGAGCAGGAGAAGGACGGCTCCTGGTTCGGTCGCTGGGGCACCAACTACATCTACGGCACCTGGTCGGTGCTGGCGGGCCTCAACGCCGCCGGCGTCGATCCGGCTGCGCCGCCGATCCGCCGCGCCGTCGCCTGGCTTCTGTCGAAGCAGCGCCCCGACGGAAGCTGGGGCGAGGACGGCGGCTCCTACTGGCCGGGCGCGCCGGCGGGCGAAGGCAAGGAGGGCACCGCCTCCCAGACGGCCTGGGCGATGCTCGCTCTGATGGCGGCGGGCGAGGTGCACCATCCCGCCGTGGCGAAGGCGGCCGAATGGCTGATCGCGACCCAGGCTCGGCACGGGCTCTGGGACGAGGAGTGGTTCACCGCGGTCGGCTTTCCGCGGGTCTTCTATCTCCGCTATCACGGCTACCGCGCCTTCTTCCCGCTCTGGGCGCTGGCGCGCTTCCGCTATCTGCGCCGCGCCAACGATCCGAAGGTCCGCTGGGGCCTTTGAGCGGGGCGCGGCTGGCCAGTGGCCTGCCGCCGACCCATATTTGGAAGACCGCCCGCCGGCGACCTCCGAGGCGCGGGCGGCTGAGAGACGCGTCGGGCTCCCGCCTCGTTCCGGAGCGTCCGCCTTATGGCCCGAAATCCTTCGATCCCCCGCCTCTCGCCGAAAGAGGCGCTCGCCGCCCTGCGCCTTCGCGCAGAGCGTTATTTCGAGCTCGCCGAGACCGTGGCGGATCCGGAGTTCCAGGCGAAGGCCCGCGCCCGCGGCTACGCGTGGCTGAAGAGGGCCGACGAGGCCGAGCGGGCGGAGGCCGCGAAAACGCTGCCGGCGGATCTCGCCGCGATGTGGAACGGCCGCATGAGCCCGCTCCGGAACGCCGCGCTCCTTCAGCTCGCCCGGGTCGAGGCGAACATCGCCGCGTTGGAGGCGGAGGCCCCGCCGCTGCGTTCGGCGCGCGCCAACATCCTCGCCGCGCTGCGGCGGAAGAAGGCGGAGCTCGAGGAGGTCTGCGGCATCTGAGACGCCGCGCTCAGGGCGCCTCGCCCTTCTCGAGGATGCGACGCGCCTTCGCGAGCCACGGCTCGCGTACCGTGCGGCCGCGCCTTGCCCATGGGGTGGCGCCGGGCTCGCTGTCCTCGTAGAGCTTCTGGGCGAGGGTCTCGACCGCCCATCGTCGTTCGCTGTCGGTCATGGTTCCCTCGGAAGGTCGGTGCCGGCGGCCGCCGGGAAGAAAGTCCGCCCCGCGGCCTTCGAGCGACCGGGGCGGACCTCTGTCCGCTTTCCGGCGGGTCTTCCTAGGTTCCCGTCGGGCCGCGACGCACGTTTCCCGTCGCGCGGAATTGGGTGCGGCGGACGTCTGGAGACTAGGCCGACTGGCGGCCCCGTACAGCGCCCAATACGGTTTTTCCGGTCACGCGGGTTCGCAGCCCCGCGCAGTGTGGTAATGCGAGGCCTCAGCGCGCGCCGGACGCGGCGGCGTTGCGCGGCACCGTGTCGAACATCGTCCAGACCGCGCTCGCCGCACGGCGGGAAAGCGCGGCTTCGAGCGCTGGGACGAATTCGGCAACCGTTTCGACCTGCGGCCGCACGTTGGCGAAGAGCGGCCGCTCCGCGGCGAGCACGAGAAGAAGGTTCTTGCCGAAGGGGGCCGCGACCTCGAAGACCTCGCCGCCTCTCGTGCCGCGGTCGCTGCCGATGCGCCGGGACGCGCCGGGCGCGATGGCGGCGTCGAGCGTGCGCGGCGTCGGCAGGAGGTGGACGACGCCGCCTTCCGCATCGACGAGGCTGACCTGGAGGTACGCGGTCGACGGCGCCTCGGAGGCCACCGTGAAGGAGAAGACCTCTTCCTCGACCCAGCGCCTTTTTGCGATGTCGATTCGTATCGGCGCTGGTTCCGCAGAGAGCGCGCCGGCGCGCCAGAGCGCCGCGAGCGGCGCGCAGAATGGCCGCGCGACCGGACGAGCCTCGTTCGCGATCCGGAAATCCGGGAAACGTGCCGCAAGCCGGCGCGTCGCGGCCGATGCCTCGGCGTCGGGAAGGATCCCGGCGAGGCGGATCATGCCCTCGCTCGTCGAGGCGGTGAGGGCGGCGCAATCGATCGTGCCGATGGCCTCGAGGACGA
>JADGGZ010000163.1 GCA_019689675.1 Rhodospirillales bacterium
GCCCCCGGCCCAGCCGAAGAATATCGTGATCATGTCGGCCTCTTGACGCGGGGCGAGCGCCGCCGGCGCCGCGCGCCCGCGCACGGCGCCGGACGGCTGCGGCTCACGCGTGGGCGACCTCGTCGAAGAACCCGGTAACCGCCTGGAGCCGCTGACCATCGCCGAGGATGGCGAAATCGGTTCCGCGCACGATCGGCGCCCCGTTCTCGGGCGCGAGCTCCCAGGCGAAGCGCACGCGCCCGTGATGCGCGTCGACGGCGCCTACGCGCCGGAAGCGATGCCCGGGAAAGCGGGCCTGGACGCCCTCCACCATCGCCTCGATGCCGGATCGCCCCTCGCCCTCGAGCATCGGGTCGAGATAGCTGCCGTTCTCGGTCCAGACCTCGGCGACGAGATCCCGCCGGCGCGCCGGGTCGGTCTCGTTCCACATCGCGATGTAACGGTCGACGAGGTCGGTGAGGTCGCGCATATCGAAACTCCTCTCGGATGGATTGAACGGCGCGATGTTCGGCGCCGGGCGGCATGCCGGTCGATTACGCCGGAGGTAATGGAGGCGCCTCGCCGAAGGGCGCTATCGTCGGCGGCGATGCAAAGGACCGTCCGCCCGGTCGGCGAGCTTTTGCGCGAATGGCGGCAGCGCCGGCGCATGAGCCAGCTCGACCTCGCCTTGGAAGCCGAGATCTCCCCGCGCCATTTGAGCTTTCTCGAGACCGGCCGCTCCCTGCCGAGCCGCGACATGGTGCTGCATCTCGCGGAACGGCTCGACGTGCCGCTGCGCGAGCGCAACGTCCTTCTCGTGGCGGCGGGGTACGCGCCCATCTTCCGCGAGCGGCCGCTCGCCGATCCCGCGCTCGACGCGGCGCGCAAGGCGATCGACCTCGTCCTCGCCGGCCACGAGCCTTATCCGGCGCTCGCCGTCGACCGGCATTGGCACCTCGTCGCCGCCAACAGGGCGGTGGCGCCGCTTCTCGCCGGCGTCGCCCCGGCGCTGCAACGCCCGCCCGTGAACGTCCTCCGCCTCAGCCTCCATCCCGAAGGCCTCGCGCCGCGCATCGCGAATCTCGCCGAGTGGCGCGCCCATCTCCTCGCGCGCCTGCGCCGTCAGATCGAGGTCACCGCCGACCCGGTCCTCTCCGCGCTCTACGCCGAGCTGCGCGACATGAAGATGCCGGGCGGCGCGAGCTGCGGCCGGAAGCGGGCCGAGCCCGACGCGGCGGCGGTCGCGGTACCGCTGCGGCTCGTCACCGAAGCGGGGACGCTTTCCTTCATCAGCACGACGACAGTGTTCGGAACGCCGGTCGACATCACGCTCTCCGAGCTCGCGGTCGAGGCGTTCTTCCCGGCCGACGCCGCGACCGCCGCGGCACTCCGCCGGACCTGAAACTGACGCGCTCGGCCTCGAGCCCTACTTCCGCGCGGCGCGTTCCGCCGCGGCCGCCCCCTCGTCGACGATGCCGGACGGATCCGATTTCGACGCCGGCGAAGGCGAGTTTTCGGGCGGTGTCGGCGGACGCTGGCAGACCGGCACGTCGCTCGGTGAAGGTCCCGTGATCACGTCGAAATCGAACATCGCTCTGGGCTCCATCTCTGGCACCCGGTCCGGAAGCGACGCTCGTCTGGAATTTCGACTGCGAAAAACGCGAAAGCCGCCTCGGGATCGGGCGGCTTCGGATTGTCTCGATGCGCGAACGCTTCCCTAGGCCGCCGGTCCGTACCAGCGGTACCAAAATCGGCCGCCGAGCAGCGCCGAGAGGCAGGAAAGACGATCGGACATCGAGGGATACTTACGCCCGCCGGGCGCAGCGTTCAAGTCTCGGCGCCGCGGCGCGATTGTCGCACCGGTAGCGGCCGGGCTAGCCCGCCTTCGATCCCGCGAGGCTTCCTCGCGCCGTCGAGCCGTCGCGCCGGACCAATGCGCGCGCGAAGGGCTGGCGCTGCGGCTTTCCGAAGAGATAGCCCTGCCCCAATCCGACGCCGAGCTCGAGGAGCTGGTCGAGCTGCGCCTCGCGCTCGATCATCTCCGCGACCGTGCGGATGCCGAGATCGCGGCACATCGACGTGATCGCCTTGACGATGGCGCGGTCGCGCGCGTTGTCGCAGATGCGGCCCACATAGGCGCCGTCGATCTTGACGTAATCGACCGGCAGCGCCTGGAGGTAGGAGAAGGACGCGGCGCCGGCGCCGAAATCGTCGAGGCAGACGCTGTGCCCGCGCGCACGCAGCTCGGTGACGAAGTCGCGCACCGAGCCGAGATCGGTGATCGCCGCCGATTCCGTGATCTCGAACAAGAGCTGGGCCGGCAGCACGCGGGAGCGTTCGAGAAGCAGGAGGAGCGACCTGACGAAGGCCGCGCTCTGCACGGATCCGCCGGAAAGGTTGACGGCGAGCGACGGCAGGCGGCGGCCGCGCTCGCTCTCGAGAAGCGCCATGGCGCGGCTGCATACCGCGAGGTCGAGCTCCTCGATCATGCCGATTCCCTCGGCGAAGCGGATGACGTCGGCGGGCGAGCTCGCCTCGACGCGGGCGAGAACCTCGTAATGCGAGACGCGGCCGTCGGCGAGCCGCACGATCGGCTGGAACACGGCCTCGAAACTGTCTTCGCCGACGAGCGCGCGCAGCTGCGTCACACGGCTGACGGTGTCGTCGACGAGCGCGCGGAACGCCTCGGCCAGCGAGTCGCCCTCGAAGGGCTCGTTCTCGGCGAAGCGCCGAAGCGTGAAGGCGAGCGCCTTGGCGGCGTCGGCCGGCGCGAGCCCTTCGGAGCCGAGCGCGATGCGGCGATCCTCGACGGTGACGAGATCGGGCGGGAGGCCGCCGGCCCTCAGCGCCCCGGCGGCCTCGGCGGCGATGTCGAGCGTCGTTTCCGCCGCGTGGACGACGCCGCAGCGATCGGGCCCCATCCGCCCCGCCGCGCCGCGTAGCGCGTGCGCGTTGAGAAAGGCGCCGATCTCGGCGAAAAGCCGGTCGACCGCACCCTCGCCGGCCCGGGCGCGGAGCGCGTCGAGGCCGCAGAGGCGGACAAGCGTCAGCTGAACATCCTGGCGAAGCCCGCGCGCCTCCCCGAGCGCATCAGCGGCCGCGGCGGCGAAATCCTCCGCCTCGAGAAGGCCGCTCGCAGGATCGCGGCGAGGCGCGGAAGCGGCGGCGACCGGCGCGAGGACGCGGCGATCGGCGACAGCGACATGGACGGCGTCCGTGCGGCCCGGGAGGGCGCAGGCGCTGACCCAGGCGAGCACGCCCGATCGGGCAAGTCGCAGGCTCAGCGCGCCGCGCCGCTCGCCGCCGCGGCACCCGCGCAGCAACCGCTCGGCGGCGACACGGTCGTCGGGATGGAAGAGCTCGGCGAAGGGCGTTCTGACGAGCTCCGCGGCCTCGCGCCCGGCGAGCGAGCGCGCGGCGCCTGCCGCGAAGCGGATCACGCCGCCGGCGCTCACCTCGACCAGCAGATCGGCGAACGCGAACGCGAACGCGACGAACCGGTCGCGGTCCGCCTTCAGATCGCGTTCGGAGGTCGGCGCGATCGCGGCGACAAGCATCGCGGCATTTTCGCTACATTGAGTTGAAAGATGGTTGACCCTTGAAATTTTGACTAAGTGTCTGATCAAGCGCGCTTTTTCTTTCGCTGCCGCGGCTTGTTCGCGGCCGCGGCGCGGTCGAGCGGGACCTCGCGCTCGAGGCTCTTCTTGAGCGCCGCCATGAGATCGATCACCGGCGCCGCCGCGCGGCCCTCCTTCTGCGCCGGCGGCTTGCGGCCCTTGGCCTTCGCCTCGACGAGCTTGCGCAGCGCGGTTTCGTAGCGATCCTCGAATTGCGCCGGATCGAACGGGCCGGACATGCGCTCGATGATGTCGCCGGCGAGCGCCACCATCTTCGCGTCGGCCTTGGCCTCCGAGACGTCCTCGAAGGCTTCGGCGGGCTTGCGCACCTCCGAGGCCGGCCGGAGCGTCGTCATCATCATCCCCTTGCCGCGCGGCTCGAGCGCGACCATGCGCTCGCGGTTGGCGATTACGAAGCGGCCGAGCCCGATTTTCTTCTCGCGCGCGATCGCCTCGCGGACGACGCGGAACGTCTCGTCGGCGACGGCGCCGTCCGGGGCGATGAAGTAGCTCTCGTCGCAGTAGAGGCGGTCGAACTCGTCGGCCGGCACGAACACGTCGAGGTCGAGCGTGCGCGACGACTCGACCTCTAGCGCCGCGAGCTCCTCGTCGGTGACGACGACGAAGCGCCCCTTCTCCGCCTCGTAGCCCTTCACCAGCTCGTCGCGGTCGAGCTCCTCGCCGGTCTCGGCATCGTGCGCGCGCAGCTCGATCCGCTGCTCGGTGCCGCGAATGATGTTGTGAAACCGCGTACGGCTCGCCAGCGACACCGCCGGCATCAGCCGGATCGGGCAGGAGACGAGCGAGAGCTTGAGAAAGCCCCGCCAACTGGTCCGCGAGGACGCCATGCGGAGCTAACGGCCGAGCGCGACGGGAATCTCCTCCGGCCAGCGCGACTTCAGGCGTGCGGCGACGAAATCGAGGAAAAGACGAAGCCGCGCAGGCACGTAGCGGCCCGGCGGCCAGACCGCCTGGATGCCGAGCTCGGCGCCGCGCCAGCCCGGAAGCGCCGTCTCGAGCCTTCCCGCGGCGATGTCGTCGGCGACGAGGAAGTCGGGCAGGAGCACCACCCCGGCGCCGGCGAGCGCCGCCTCGCGCAGCACGTCGCCGTTGTTGGCGGCAAGAGACCCCTTGGGCTGGAGCACCGTCTCGACGCCGGCGGCATCGAAGAGACGCCACGACCGGCCCCCCGCCTGGAGCGTGTAGACGAGGCAATCCTCGAGCGCGAGATCGGCCGGGCGGCGCGGCTTTCCCTTGCGCCGCCAGTAATCGGGCGATGCCGCGAGGATGAGCGTCGTGGCGCAGAGCCGGCGCGCGACGAGGCTCGAATCCGCGAGCCGGCCGATCCGGATCGCGGCATCGCAGCCTTCCTCGACGAGGTCCGCGTATCGGTCCTCGAGCGCGAGCTCGACCTGGACGTGCGGATAGCGGCAAACGAACTCGGCGACCGCGGGCCCGAGATGGCGCGTGCCGAACGAGACCGGCGCCGATAGGCGGAGCGTGCCGCGCGGCTCGCCCGCCCCGGCGCTCGCCTCCAGCTCCGCCGCGTCGAGCTCGGCGAGGATGCGGACCGCGCGCTCGTGAAAGGCGGCGCCCTCCTCGGTGAGCGAGAGGCGGCGCGTCGTACGGTTGAGAAGCCGCACGCCGAGATGCTCCTCGAGCTGCTGGACGTATTTCGAGGCCGCCGCGCGCGAGACGCCGAGCTTCGCCGCCGCCGCGGAGAAGCTGCCGCTCTCGACGACGCGGACGAAGGCGGCAAGGCGGGTGAACCGGTCCATTGTTTCCGCTCCGTCGACAATCTTATGACGGGGACCGGGCTCATCGCTAGGCGCGGGCCGGCCTATCTTGGAACCGAAGGAGAAAGACCATGATCAGCGTCCGCCCGGCTGCCGAGCGCGGCCACGCGAATTTCGGCTGGCTCGACACCCGCCACACCTTCTCGTTCGGCCAGTACTATGATCCGAGGCACATGGGATTCGGCGCGCTTCGCGTCATCAACGATGACCGCGTCGCGCCGGGAGCGGGCTTCCCCATGCACCCGCACGCCGACATGGAGATCCTCACCTACGTGCTCGAAGGCGCGCTCGCGCACCAGGATTCGATCGGGAACGGCGCGGTGATCCGGCCGGGCGAGGTGCAACGCATGAGCGCCGGCACCGGGATCCGGCACAGCGAGTTCAACGCCTCGCGAGAATCGCCGGTGCACCTCCTCCAGATCTGGATCCTGCCGGAAAGATCGGGCCTCGCGCCCGGCTACGAGCAGAAGGCGATCGACGTCGGCGACGGGCTGACGCTCCTGGCGAGCCGCGACGGCCGCGACGGCTCGGTGACGATCCACCAGGATGCTGGCGTATTCGCGGCGCGACTCGTTCCCGACAAGCCCGCGCGGCATCGGCTGGCATCGCGGAGGCGCGCCTGGCTGCATGTCGCGCGCGGTGACGCGGTTCTGAACGGCATCACGCTCGCCGCCGGCGACGGCGCCGCCGTCACCGACGAGAGCGACATCGAGCTCGGTACCCGAAGCGGCGGCGAGGTTCTCCTTTTCGACCTGGCCTGACCACGGCGCGAGGCCGGAAACGCCCCCGGAGCGGCAAGGCCGCTCCGGGGGATGTTCGATGTCAGCCGTGCTGGACTGGCTTCGCAGTCTTCTTCTTGGCGACGGTCTTCTTGGCGCCGCTGCTCTTCTTGGCGGCCTTTTTCTTCGTCCCCTTCTTCGTAACCTGCTCCGACTTTTCGGCGGCGAGGGGCGAGGCGACCGGCACGGTCGAGGCGGCGACGAACGAAAGAAGCGCGAAGGCAGCGAGAAGGGCTCTCATGGCTAATAAGCTCCGATGGCTAGTCGCCGGGAATCATTCCCGGCACTTCACCTACTCTACCGATTCGCAAGAGAACGGTAAGGGCATCGGAATGAATTCTTGCCGATGTTACTTGAGCGCCACAGAGGCGGCCCAATAAAGGAACAAGAGCTTTCAAAAGCTCGCGCGGGCTGGCCTCAGCTTTGCGGCAGCGGCGCGACGAAGGCGTCCTCGGCCAGCTGGCCCTGAATTCGGCGCGCGAGATCGCGCGCTTCCCGCCAAGTCGACAGCGGCGCCGATCGGACGTGGTAGAGCCCGGTGCCGCCGGCCATGACCCTGAAATCGAGCCCCGCGGCGGCGAGCTTGCTCACGAGCTCCTGCGCCGTCTTCTCCGTCTTGAACGCGCCCGCCTGGACGACCCAGCCCTTCGCGGCGGCGGCGGGCGTGTCTGCGGGAGAGGCCAAGGCCGGCGCGCGTCGCTCGTAGCCGAGGATCGCCGCCGCACGCGTCTCGTCCGGAAGCGCCGCGAGAGAAGCGAACTGAGCGACGCTCTGCTGCGCGGCGGCGGGGCTCATGTCGGGACGAAGTACGGCGGCCGCCCGCGCCCGCTCGCCCGAGAGCGCCAGCACCTTCGCGAGATTGCGGCGATGCTCGGCCGTCGCGGCCGGATCGGCGGCCACGGCGCCGAGAAGATCGGAAGCGCTTCGGTAGTCGCCCGCCGCAGCCCGCGAGAGACCGAGACGCGTCTTGAGACCGAGATGGCGCGGCGCCGCGCGGAGCCCGCTTTCGTAGGCGGCGCGTGCGCGATCGTAGCGGCCGAGCTGATCGTAGGCGAAGCCGAGCTCTTCGGCGATGCGCGGATCGCTGGGACGCGCGGCATGCGCCTTCTCGAGGGGGGCCAGCGCGGCCTCGGCCCGGCCTTCGGCGAGAAGCGCTGCACCGAGGCCGCGCTGCGCTTCGACCGAATCGGGCGCGACGGCGAGGGCCGCCTCGTAGCTGTCGGCCGCCTCCGGCCATCGCTTCTGCTCGGACAGAATCGCGCCCAGCCGCAGAAGCGGGGTCGGATCGGTCGGAGCCGCTTCGGCCGCGCGCCGATAAAGCTCGATCGCGTTCGGATCGCCCGCGGCCTGAGCGGCGTCGGCCGCGGCAAGGGCCGCCGAGGCTTCCGCGGTCCCGGCCGGCCCCGTCGCCAGCGGCGCGTCGGGCCCGTCGGCGCAGGCGGTGAGGGCGAGAACGACGGCGATGAGAGGGAGGATGCGCACCCGGATGTCTCCGGCGGCGAGAGTCTGCCCGACGTGGTTTAGGAATGGTTACCGCGAGGCGACCTGAGCGTGGATCGCTTCAGCGGCGCGCAGCAGCATCTGCCGGTCGGCCGGCCCGGAGACGGCGTAGCCGAGCCCGTCGTCGCTCCACCAGAACGCGCCGACACCGTTCGCCTCGGCGTAGCGGAACTCGGCCCCGCCGCCCTTGCCGTCGCCCGGCCGGAGATAGACGGTCATGCGCTGACCGCCGGCATTCTCGTACATGAGCTGCGCGGCGGGCCCGCCCTCGAAGGAGAGGAGACGCCCGCCGATGAGGCGCCATCCCTCGCGCGCGAGATCGGGCGCGACGAGCTTCCGCCCGAGCCGGTTCGAGAGCCACTGCACGAGATGCGCCTCCTCGCTCGCCGCCACCTCGACCGGATGGCGCCGCTCGACGACGAAGACGCGATGCGCCGCGATGGCGTCGCGCGTCATGTCGGGGGGACGGTCGAGCGTCATGTCGCGCAGCGACCAGCCGCCGGCGCCGCCGACGACGAGGAGCGCCACCACGGCCGCGGCGCGGGCGAAAAGCTGCCGGCGACGGCGCGCCCTTTGAGCGAGCAGATTGGCGACCCTGAGCCGTGCCGGAATCGGCTCCTCGGCCTTCGAGGCGAGCCGGGCGCGCAGCATCTCGCGCTGCTCCTTCAGCGCCGCGACGCGCGCGGCCGCCTCGGGATTCTTCGCCAGATAGTCCTGGACGACCGGGCAGCGCGGCGCCTCGACGCGACCGTCCACCGCCGCCTGGATATCGTCCTCGCCAATCGGCCCCGTCACTTCACTCTCCGCAATACGCTCGGCCGCTCGCCCTCGATATAGCGCCGCAGCTTCTCGCGCCCGCGGCTGAGCCGCGACATCACCGTCCCGATCGGAACGCCGAGCGCGCGGGCGGCGTCCTCGTAGGAAAGATCCTCGACCCCGACCAGAAGGACCACCGCACGCTGCTCTTCCGGCAGCAG
>JADGGZ010000164.1 GCA_019689675.1 Rhodospirillales bacterium
AAGGGGCGGTAGACAGCGGGCGAACCCGTCCCAACTAAAGAAAAGGCGAGCCCGGCGTCGCCGGTGCGACGGCCGGGCCGCGTCGACCGTCCGCATGTTGTTGGGAGGAAACGAGATGGGCGATGTCATGACCGAAGCCGGCGTCGGTACGGAGAAGATCTTCGAGAACGACAAGGTGATCGTCTGGAACTTCACGCTGGCGCCCGGGGAGGAGACCCCGATGCATACGCATAGGCACAACTACATGTGGTATGCGATCCAGGGCGCCCCCTTGCAGGTCTTCGACGAGAACGGGAAGGACCTGGGCACGCTCGAGGTCCCGACGGGGGCCGTCTATTCGCTGAAGCTCGAGAACGGCTACCTCGAGGTGCTCTCCGAGCTCGGCAAGGGAGTCCGCGTCCCGGCGCGTCACAAGGCGAAGAACGTCGGCTCGACCCCGTACCGGGAGATTCTCGTCGAGTACAAGTGACCGTCCTCGGCCGCCCTGCCCCATGCGCGGGTCCTGGGCGGCGCGCCTCCTTCCGTTCAGGCTTTCGATTTCCGGATTGACAGCGAATGTCCTGATCAGTTATGGAGGTCTTGCCGCTCCGGCCGTCTCGGCGCGGTGGCAGAGTGTTATCCGGGGCAAAGCACCCCTCTCGTTATGACCGTATAGGATATAGGCCCTGCATTTTCCCTGCATTTGCAGGAAGCAGGGTCCCCGCCGGCGGTCAGCGCGGCCAGGTCGTGGCGATGGTGCAGCGGGAGAGCGTCGAGCGCGGTCGCTGCAGCCGGGCGGCGCCGGGGAGCGCCGCGTCGATCGCGTCGGGGTCGGGAAGCGGCGCCGCCGAGGCGAACTGGATGAGGTTGTCGCGCCTCCCCTTGGGCGTGATGTAGAGCGTGTGGGAGAGGATGCGCGCGAGCTTCTCCGCCTCGGCGCGGCCGCCGTCGTTGCCGGCGAACTCGGCCCAGTTGACGGCCATGACCCCGCCAAGCGCGAGCCGGGCCGCGGCGCGCTCCCAGAAGCCCTCGCTCGGGCTCACCACCCCCGCGGCGTCGTAGAGATCGACGAGGATCACGTCCCAGCTCCCGCGGGCTCGGCGCAGGAAATCGTCGGCGTCCTCGGCGACGACTTCCTCGGCGACGCCGAACCAGCGTCTTGCGAGGTCGATCACCTCCTCCGAGCGCTCGACGATCGAGAGCGCGCATTCGGGCCAAGCCTCGCGCACGTAGCGCGCCATCGAGCCGCCGCCGAGCCCCAGGAGCAGCGCCGACCGGGGCTTTCCAGCGAAGGCGAAGGCGAGCGACATCAGCCGCTCGTAGTGGAAGACGAGCCGGGAGGGCCGGGCGAGGCTCATCGCCGATTGCTGCGTCAGCTCCTGGCGCGAGTCGCCGCTCACCGAGGCGAGGAAGCGGACGAGCTCGCCGCCCCATTCGGCGTCGACGACGAAGAGCGCGCCGTTGAATCCTTCCGGCGCCACCAGCTCGCGCACTTGCGCGTCCTCGCCGAAGAACTCGGCGACGAGGCGGCGCGGGATGCGCATCACCGTGTCTTTCGGCCCGTCGGAACCGCGTTCCGGCGGCGCGGCGCCGTCGCTAGCGGAAGATCGTACGGCTCTGCTCCCGCATGAACTGCGGCAGGTAGTAGGGGCCGAGGCCGCCCTTGTTGGTGACGCCGGAGCCTTTCCAGCCGCAGAAGCTCTGAATGCCGGGCCATGCGCCGGTCGTCGCGCCCGAGGCGCGGTTCGCGTAGAGGACGCCCGCCTCCGCGCGGTCGAGGAAGAACTGGAGCTCCTTCTCGTCGCGCGTGTAGATCCCCGCCGTGAGTCCGTAGACGACATCGTTGCCGCGCTTGATCGCCTCTCCGAGATCGCGAAACGTCTGAACCGAGAGGAAGGGCAGGAACAGCTCCTCCTTGTTGAGCCGGTGCGCGGGCGAAAGCCCCGCGACGACGGTCGGCGCGACATAGGCGCCCTCGTCGAAGAGCCCGCCCTTGAGCCGCTCGCCGCCGAGCACGATCCGCCCGTCGCGCCGCGCCTCGGCCGCCGCCTTCTCGAAGCGCGCGGCCGCGCGCTCGTCGATGACCGGCCCCATGTAGGTCTGCCGCTCCTGCGGGTGGCCGACCGCGAGCCCCTTCGAGAACTGGACGAGCTTGTCGAGGAGCGCATCCGCGACGCTCTCCTCGACATAGGCGACCGAGCAGGCGCTGCACTTCTGGCCCTGGAGCCCGAAGGCCGAGCGCGCGAGCCCTTGCGCCGCGACGTCGAGATCGGCCTTCGCGGTGATGTAGGTCGGGTTCTTGCCGCCCATCTCGACGACGACGGGCTTGGCGTGCGCGCCGGAAGCGAGCCGGCGCCAGATCCCCATCCCGACGTCGTAGGAGCCGGTGAAGGCGATTCCCGCGATCCCCGGATGGGCGACGAGGGCCGCTCCCGTGTCGGCGCCGCCGCAGACGAGCTGGACCGCCTCGCCGAGGCCGAGCGTCTCGACGAGGAGCGTCCCCGTGAGGGCGCATTGCGGCGAGGGCTTGTAGACGACGGTGTTCCCGGCGAGGAGCGCCGCCGCGGTCATGTTGACCGAGAGCGCGAGCGGGAAGTTGAACGGCGCGATGACGCCGAAGACGCCGAGCGGCAGGAGGACGTCGCGCGTCTCCTCGCGCTCGAAGGCGCGGCGCATCGGCCGCGCGTAGCCGTCCATCGCCTCCATCTCGTCGCAGTAGTAGCGGATGAGGTCGACCGCCTCTTCGGCCTCGCCCATCGCCTCGATGCGCGACTTGCCGACCTCGTAGAGGCTCGCCGCCGCGAGCTCCCACTTGCGCGCCTCGAGCCGGTCCGCCGCCGCGCGCAGGCGCTTCACCCGCTCCTGCCAGGAAAGCCCGCGCCAGTCGTCGAAGGCGCGGCGCGCGCGCTCGACCGCGGCGCCGACTTCCTCGGCGCGCGCGGCGCGGAAGGTGCCGATCGCGATGCGCCGGTCGATCGGGCTCGCGAACTCGTAAGCCTCGCCCTCGCCCGGCCAGTCCCGGCCGAGGAGGCGCTGCCGAAACGCCGCCAGCTCGCGGTCGAGCCGGTCGTGCACGGCGGTGAAGTCGGTGCCGATGTTGGAATAGGTGACGCGCGGGAGTTCCATGGCGGCGCGAGCCTACTCCGCCGGCTGCGCGTCTCCAACCCTTGCGCACGGAGCCTTTTGTCGCCGCTGGACGGAGCCCGCGCCGGCGGGCCATGCTCGCCGTCGATGACCGACTGGCCGCTCGAGATCCACGCCGCGCTCCGGCGCGCCGGCGTGTCGCTCGTCTCCTACGTCCCCGATGCGGGGCACAAGCGCCTCATCGAGCTCTGCCGCGACGATCCCGGGATGGAGGCGGTCGTGCTGACCACCGAGGAGGAGGGCGTCGGCTTCGCGTCGGGCGCCTGGCTCGGCGGCAGGCGTGCCGCGCTGCTCATGCAGTCGAGCGGCATTGGCAACTGCCCGAACGCGCTCGCCATGGCGCGAACCTGCGGCTTTCCGGTCCTGATGCTGGTGACGATGCGCGGCGAGTGGGGCGAGTTCAATCCCTGGCAGTTCCCGATGGGGCAGACCGGGCCCGACGTGCTGCGCCTTGCCGGCTGCGCCGTCCACCGGGTCGAGCGCGCCGAGGAGGCGGGGCCGACCGTCGAGGCCGCGGCGAAGCTCGCTTTCGATTCCCGGGTCGCCGTCGCGGTGCTGATCGCGCAGCGTCTCGTCGGCACGAAGAGCTTTCAGAGATGATGCACCGACGCGATATCGTGCCGCGCCTTCTCGCCGACCGTGGCGATCTCCTCGTCGTCGCGGGGCTCGGCGCCCCGGCCTGGGACTGCACCGCGGCCGGCGACCATCCGCTCACCTTCCCGCTCTGGGGCGGGATGGGGCTCGCGGCGATGATCGGGCTCGGCCTCGCCAAGGCGCAGCCGGCGCGCCGCGTCCTCGTCGTCACCGGCGACGGCGAGATGCTGATGGGGATGGGGGCCCTCGCCACCATCGCCGCCGCCGGAGCGCCCAACCTCGCCGTCGCCGTCCTCGACAACGAGCGCTACGGCGAGACCGGGAACCAGGAGACGCACACGGCGCGCGGCGTCGATCTCGCCGCCGTCGCCGCCGGCTGCGGCTTCCGGATCGCCCGCACCGTGAGCGAGGAGGCGGCGGTCGCCGCCGCGGTTCACGACCTCCGCGAGGCGCCCGGGCCGGTCTTCGTCGTCTTCAAGGTGGCGGCCGAGAACCTGCCCCTCGTCCTCCCGCCGCGCGAGGGCGTCCACCTGAAGCAGCGCTTCCGCACCGCC
Organism: Rhodospirillales bacterium; assembly: GCA_019689675.1. GTDB lineage: Bacteria > Pseudomonadota > Alphaproteobacteria > ATCC43930 > CGMCC-115725 > JADGGZ01. The sequence goes on from JADGGZ010000164.1 coordinate 4,272, forward strand.
CTTCTCGGAACCGGCCCAGACGTCTAGGAGCCTGGCCGCCGACATGGGCCGAAGGGATAATGCCGGGGGCTGACGCAGAAGCATAGACTGGCCGCCATGCGCCGTTTCCTCTGGCTCGCGGCATGGCTCCTCGGCGTCGCCCCTGCGGCGGCGCTGCCCGTCGATCTCGAGCTCGTCCTCGCGGTCGACATATCGGGCAGCATCGACACGGAGGAGGCGACGCTGCAGCGCGAGGGCTATGTCGCCGCCTTCACCCATCCGGAGGTGGTGCGCGCGATCACCGGCGGGTATCACGGCCGCATCGCGGTCGCCTATGTCGAGTGGGCGAGCGCCTGGGACCAGCGCCTCGTCGTCGGCTGGCGGCTGATCGAGGACCGGGCGAGCGCCGAGGCCTTCGCCGCCGAGCTCGCCGCCGCGCCGATTCAGATCGGCCAGCGCACGTCGATCTCCGCGGCGATCGACTACGCGCTGCCGCTGTTCGAGGGCAACGGCTTCGAGGCGGAGCGGCTGGTCATCGACATCTCGGGCGACGGGCCCAACAACGACGGCGAGGCGATCTGGTTCGCGCGGAGCCGCGCCGACGCGATGGGCGTCGTCGTCAACGGGCTTCCGATCATCAACGACCGCCCGAACCGCTGGGGCTTTCCGACCTCGCCCGATCTCGACCGCTACTACGAGGGATGCGTCATCACCGGGCCGGGCGCCTTCGTCGTCGTCGCCGAAAGCTTCGCGACGTTCGGCGAGGCGGTGCGGCGCAAGCTCCTCCTGGAGATCGCCGGCCGCTCCCCGCCGAAAAGGAGCGCGCGCAGCCCCCGCGCCGCGCCGATGAGGGCGTTGCAGGCGAGCTACGATGGAGGCTGCGACATCGGCGAGCGCCAGTCGCGCGAGTATTTCGACCGCCGCTGGGGCGGACGCGACTAGCTTTGCGCCGCAGGACGAGGTCCTAGCGGCGCTGCCGCTGCGCGGTTATTGTGCGCCGGCCATGAAAGAAGCCTTTTCCGCCGACTACGCCGAGGCGCGGGGGAAGTTCCGGGACTCGGCCGGCTCTGCCGGCGCGGCTCTGTCGAGCTACGAGGCGCCTTCGCGCGGTCCCGCCGGCGAAACTCTCGCAACCGACGTCGCCCGGGTCGGGCCGCTCGACGCCGAGAACGTGCTCATCACGATCTCGGCGACGCACGGCGCCGAGGGGTTCTGCGGCTCCGGGATCCAGGTGGCGACCTTCGGCGCGATCGCACGCGACTTGCCGCCGCGGACCGCGCTTCTCGCCGTCCACGCGATCAATCCGTACGGCTTCGCCTGGATTCGCCGCGTCACCGAAGAGAACGTCGATCTCAACCGCAACTTCATCGATCATTCCGGCCCCCTGCCGGTGAACGAGGGCTACGACGAGCTCGCCGACGCGCTCTGCCCTCGCGAATGGACCGATGCCGCGCTCGCCGCGGCGCAGGCGCGGCTCGACGCCTACGCGGCGGAAAAGGGCGCGGCAGCGCTGCAGAAGGCGGCGAGCGGTGGCCAGTACCGGCACAGCGACGGCATCTTCTACGGCGGCACGGCGCCGACCGGCGCGCGGCTGCGGCTGGAGCGGATCGTCGCCGACCATCTGCGCGGCGCGCGCCGGGTCGCGCTCATCGACTTTCACACCGGCCTCGGCCCCTACGGCTACGGCGAGCCGATCGTAATGCATGGCGCCGGGACCGCTGCGCTCGCGCGGAGCCACGACTGGTACGGCGAGAACGTGACGAACCCGACCCTCGGAACGTCGAGCTCGACCGAGCTCCGCGGCGAGGCTCTCACCGCGATGGAAGCGATGCTGCCGGGCGTCGAGTTCACCGGCATGGCGCTCGAGTTCGGAACGCTGCCGCAGCGCGAGGTGCTGAACGCGGTGCGGGCGGACAACTGGCTGCACCATCACGGAACGCTCGACAGCGCCAAGGGGCGTGCGCTGAAGCGGCAGATGCGGGATGCGTTCTACTGCGATGCCGACGACTGGAAGTCGATGATCGTCGAGCAGGGGATCGCGCGTCAGCGCCAGGCGCTGAAGGGTCTCGCCGGAGGCTGAGCGCGTCGTGGACTACAGCGCCGTCCAGAACCTCCCGGCGATGTTCTTCGCCCAGGCCGAAAAGCACGGCGAGGCGCCTTTCCTCTGGGCGAAGCGCGAGGGCCGCTACCAGCCGATCTCATGGCGCGAAGCCGCGCGCCAGGCGAGCGCGCTCGCCCGAGGCCTCCGCGCGCTCGGGCTGAAGAAGGGCGACCGGGTCGGTCTCGTCTCCGAGAACCGGCCGGAGTGGATGGTCGCCGATCTCGCGATCATGGCGGCGGGCGGCATCACGGTGCCAGCCTATACGACCAATACGATCGAGGACCACCGCCACATCCTCGCGAACTCCGGCTGTCGGGCGGTGATCGTATCCAGCAACAGCCTCGCCCAGCGCGTGATCCCCGCCGCCGACCCGATCGCGCAGATCGAGCACGTCATCGTGATCGAGCCCCTCACCAAGGGCCAGATCAGCCATGCCGAGATCCATCTCTGGAGCGACGTGATGGCGCGCGGCGAAGCGGAGGCCGACGACGTCGCGGAGACGGTGGCGGGAATCGGCCGCGACGACACCGCCTGCCTCATCTACACCTCGGGCACCGGGGGCGTGCCGAAGGGGGTCGCCCTCAGCCACGCCAACATCCTCGCCAACGCGCGCGGCGCCTATGTGCTGCTCGAGGGCATCGGGCTCGGCGACGAGGTCTTCCTGTGCTTCCTGCCGCTTTCGCATTCCTACGAGCACTCGGCGGGGATGATGTTCCCGATCTCGATCGGGGCGCAGATCTATTTCGCCGAGGGCGCCGAGACGCTCGCCAACAACCTCGTCGAGGCGCGGCCGACGATCATGACCGCGGTGCCGCGGCTCTACGAGACGCTGCACCAGCGCATCCTCAAGGGCGTCGAGCGTCAGGGCGGTTGGAAAGCGAAGCTCTTCTTCCGCGCGCTCGAGCTCGGCAGAAAGCGCTACCACGATCCGCGCAGCCTCACGCTTCGCGAGCGCATCGAGGACCGCATCGTGGAGAAGCTCGTGCGCGACAAGGTGCGGCGGCGCTTCGGCGGGCGGCTCAAGGCGATGGTCTCGGGTGGCGCGCCGCTCAATCCCGAGATCGGCCTCTTCTTCATCGCCCTCGGCGTCGTTCTGCTGCAGGGCTACGGCCAGACCGAGGCGGCGCCCGTCATCAGCGCCAATCCGCCGTGGCGGATCAAGGTCGACACGGTCGGGCCGCCGCTCGACGGGGTCGAGGTGCGCATCGCCGAGGACGGCGAGATCCTGGTGCGCGGCGACAACGTCATGAAAGGGTACTGGAACGACCCGGAGGCGACCGAGCGCACGATCCGCAACGGGTGGCTCCATACCGGCGACGTCGGCGAGATCGATCGCGACGGCTACATCAAGATCACCGACCGCAAGCGCGACTTCATCAAGAACTCGGGCGGCGACATGATCTCGCCGGCGCGCGTCGAAGGCTACCTGACGCTTCAGCCCGAGATCGCGCAGGCGATGGTCTTCGGCGACAGGCGCCCCTATCTCGTCGCGGTCATCACGCCCGACCCCGACTTTGTGGCGGCCTATGCGAGGGAGAACGGCCTGCCGAACGATCTCGCCGCGCTCGCGGGCGATCCCGGCCTCCAGAAGCTGGTCGGCGCCGCCGTCGCGCGCGTCAACGCCGATCTCTCGCCGATCGAGCGCGTTCGCCGCTTCATCCTCGCCTCCGAGCCGTTCTCGACCGCGAACGGCCAGATGACGCCGACGCTCAAGATCAAACGGCACGCGATCCGGCAGGCTTACGGCGAGCAGCTTCTCGCGCTCTACGAGGGGAAGGGCGCGGCGGCTTGACGGAACCGGCCGGCCCGCCCGGCCGTTGCGGTGATGGCCATGGCGCTCGAGGAGTACAAGCGCAAGCGGGACTTCCGGAAGACGCCGGAGCCGGCGGGGCGCGTGCGCAAGCGGCGCCACCGGGTCCTCCGGTTCGTGATCCAGAAGCACGCCGCCCGGCGCCTCCATTACGATTTCCGCCTCGAGCTCGACGGCGTCATGAAGAGCTGGGCGGTGCCCAAAGGGCCTTCGCTCGACCCCAAAGAGAAGCGTCTTGCGGTCCACACCGAGGACCATCCCTTCGAATACAACGACTTCGAAGGCGTGATCCCCGAAGGCGAGTACGGGGGCGGCACCGTCCTTCTCTGGGACCGCGGCACCTGGACGCCGCTCGGCGACGGCGATCCCGCCGAGGCCTACGCCAAGGGCACGCTCGAGTTCGAGCTCGACGGCGAGAAGCTGCACGGCCGCTGGGCCCTCATCCGCATGGGCGGGCGCGCCGGCCGG
>JADGGZ010000165.1 GCA_019689675.1 Rhodospirillales bacterium
TAGACTCTGGCGCGAACGGGCGCGATTCGCTATCCTTGTGCGGTTATCGCTACGCCTAGAGGATACATGTTCGAGCGCCGTCCCGGCTTCTTCCGCGCCGACGATGCCCAGCAAGCCGCCCGCCGAGTCGACGGCAAAGTGAAGTGGTTCAACGCCACGAAGGGATTCGGCTTCGTCACCCCCGCCGACGGCAGCCAGGACGCGTTCCTGCCGATGGCGATCCTGCGCCGCGCCGGTTACGAGGACGTGCGCGAGGGCGCCTCGATCACTTGCGAGGTAGGCGCCGGCGCCAAGGGGCCGCTCGTTCTGAGCGTCATCGCGATCGACAACAGCACCGCGGTAGAGCGTCCGGGCGATCGCCGCAACGCGCCGCGCGGGCCCGCTTCGACGCTCGAAGGCGCCGTGAAGTGGTTCGAGCCCGAAAAAGGCTACGGCTTCATCTCGCCCGACGGCGGCGGCAAGGACATCTTCATCCACATCACCGCGCTGCGACGCAGCGGCGTCACCGCGCTCGGTCCCGGCCAGCGCGTGCGCGTCGACGTGGTGGACGGGCGCAAGGGTCTCGAGGCGGACCGCATCACACTCATCTGATCCGACCTTCGCTCGCTTTGGAGCTCCGCGCGCAACGAAGGCGGGGGAACGATCCCCGCCTTCTCGCGCCGGCTCCGAAGCTCAGGCGACGGCGTCGCGCAGGCGCCTGATCTCGTCGTGACTGCTCTGCACCTGGGTGAAGCAAGATTGGATTTGCCGGGCGATTTCGCCGGGAAGCCTCTGGCCGAGCGCCTCGCGGAACTCCTTCACCGCGTAGTCCTCGCCCCGCTCGCATTCCTCGAGCAGCTTCCTGTCATCGAAGCCGGTGATCGCGTCCTTGGCGTTCATGAACCAGCGGTGAGTCGTGCCGAGCGTCGTTCCGGAGTCGTCCGGGCTGCCCCCGAGACTCTGCACCGTGCTCTGCAGATCGGATGCGACCCGGTCGCGTTCTCGACCGAGGCGCGCGAGCGTGCTCTTGAGGGAGGGGTCTTTGGCGTTCTCGGCCGCCGAACTCATACCGTTCACGCCGTCCTTGGCGATCGCAATCAGGTGGTTCAGGGTATCGATCGCTTCGTTATTCTGCATTGGACACTCCGTCGAGGCTGGACTAATCCTCTCAACGAGAGGGGGGTCCGCTGGTTCCGGCCGCCGTGGGGGAGGTTGGTCGATGGTGCGTTGTTGATGTCGGTTCACAGGAGGCTGCCGAAACCGGCTGGCTAAAGAGGACTCCCCGCGTAATGGATCTGCAGGACACACTCAAAACGTACCGCCTGTTTTCGGGCTCGTACGACGTCGTCTTCGGCCCCGTGTTTCATCCGGGCCGGAAGGAGGCGGTCCGGCTCGCGAACGACCGGCCCGGCCAGCGCATCCTCGAGGTCGGCGTCGGCACCGGTCTGTCGCTGCCGTATTTCAGGCCGGATTCGAAAGTGGTCGGGATCGACGTCTCGGCCGAGATGCTGGCGAAGGCGCGCCAGCGCGTCGCGCGCCGCAAGCTCGCCCATGTCGAGGCGCTCATCGAGATGGACGCCGAGAACATGACCTTCGAGGATTCGAGCTTCGATGCCGTGCTCGCCCTCTACGTCGCGTCGGTGGTGCCCAATCCGAAGCGCTTCGTGGAGGAGATGCGGCGCGTGTGCATCCCGGGCGGCACCATCGTTATCGTCAACCACTTCATGAGCGAGAACCCGGCGATGCGCTTCATCGAGAAGCGCTTGGCGCCGCTCGCCGGAAAGATCGGCTTCCACGCCGATTTCCCGCTCGACGACTTCCTCGCCAATGCCGCGCTCGACGTGCGCGAGATCCGGCCGAGCAATCTTTTCGGCTACTGGAAGCTTCTGAGGTGCGTCAACCCGAAGCCGGCGAGCAGCGTCTAGCGGAGACTATCCCCTGCGCCCGCCGACATAGACCTCGCACTCGGTCGTGCCGTGCTTGCGGAAGAAGTAGTCTTCCTTGGGCTTGGCGAGCCGGCCGGGATCGATGAGGTTGGCCCCGGTTCCCTTCGCGATCGCGAGTGTCTCGGCGCCTTCCGGGCCGCCGAAATAGGCCTGCCAGCGTGACGGGTCCGCGACGTTGAAGCGGCCGAGCGAGCAGGCGCGCGACAGCGCCGGGTCGAGCGGCCCGACCTTCCAGTAGGGCGACTTCGAGGTGAGGACCACCGCGAGCGAGGCCGCGGCGATGGTCGCGAGCCGGCGCATCGTCCGCGAGCCTATGCTAGGCTCTGTAAAGAAACGTTGAAGAAGGGAGGGCGACGCCAATGAACGTGAAGCGCAATCCGTCCTCAGTCGCGCCGCCGGGCGGCCGCTACACGCACGCGATCGAGGTGCCGCCGAACGCGCGCTGGCTCCACATCTCGGGGCAGGTCGGCACCGCTCCGGACGGCACGGTGCCGGCGGAGTTCGGCGCCCAGGTCGAGAATTGCTGGCGCAACATCCTGGCGATCCTCGCGGACGCCGGGATGGGCATCGAGGACCTCGTCAAGGTGACGGTGTTCCTCACGCGCCACGAGAATGTCGGCCCCTATCGCGAGGCGCGCGACCGCATCATCGGCGATGCGCGCCCGGCCTCGACCCTGGTCGTCGTCACTTCGCTCGTTCGCCCCGAATGGCTCTGCGAGATCGAGGCCGTCGCGGCGAAGGCGTAAGGCTCACGCCACCCGGTCGCCCTTCTTGATCTCCGCGGTCCGGTTGTCGACGCCGGGCAGCATCTTCGCCGGATCGCGCGTCACGACGACATCGACGACCGTCGGGCGGTCCGTCTCGGCGATCCCCGCGCGCAGCGCCTCGGCAAGCCGGGCCGGGTCCTCGACCCGGATGCCGCCGCAGCCCATCGCGCGGGCGATCGCCGCGTAATCCATCTCGACGAGGTCCGCGGACTGGTAGCGGCCCTTCATCATGGCGTGCTGCAGCGCCTTGACGTATCCCGAGGCGGCGTTGTTGACGACCACGATCGTCAGCCCGAGCTTCGCGCGGCGCGCGGTCTCGAGCTCGCCCAGCACCATGTTGAAGCCGCCGTCGCCGGTGACCGAGACGACCGGGCGTCCACGCGCCGCCAGCGCCGCGCCCATCCCGCCGGGGAGACCGTAGCCGATCGAGGCGAGGCCGCGATCGGCGATGTAGTGCCGCCCCGCCGCCTTGGTGTCGTAGAGAAGCCCGGTCCAGTGCGCGGCGAAGCCGCCGTCGGCGACGAGAATGCCGTCTTCGGGCATCACCGCGTTGAGCTCGTGGCAGAGCCGGGCCATGCTGATCGGCCGCTCGTCGGAGACGAGGCGCGGCGACACCTCCTCGCGCCAGGCGCGCATTCGCCGTGCCGCCTCGGTCGCCCATTCGCGGCGCGCCGGCATGCCGGCGACGGCGTCGCGAAGGTCGACGAGACCCTCGCGCGCATCGCCCCAGAGCGCGACCTCCGGGACGTGCACGCGGCCGATCTCCTCCGCGACGACGTCGAGGTGGATCATCGGCACGCTCGGATCGGGCACCGTGTAGCGCTTGGTCGCGATCTCGCCGAGCTTGCAGCCGACGACGAGGAGACAGTCGGAGGCGGCGACGAGCTCGTTCGCGATCCGCGAGTAGCGGCCGAAGAGTCCGGCGGAAAGAGGATTGGTGCAGGCGATCGCGCCCTTGCCGGAGAGCGTGTGCGCGACCGGCGCGCCGAGCGCATCGGCGAGCGCCAGGAGCGCGTCGTGCGCTCCGGAAAGATGGATGCCGCCGCCGGCGAGGATCACCGGCCGCTGTGCCTTCCAGAGCATCGCGGCGGCGCGCCCGACGTCCTCGGCCGCGGGCCGGGCGCGGCGCGCCGGCGTGGCGAGCGTGGCGGGCTCGAAGTAGAACTCGTCGCCCGAGTAGTCGTGCTCGCCGTGCGCGACGTCCTCGGGCATGTCGAGGAGCACGGGACCGGGGCGGCCCGAGGTCGCGATCGCGAAGGCGCGGCGGACGAGCTCCGGGATGCGGCTCGCGAGCTCCACCCGGATCACTTCCTTCACCGCCGGGCGCAGGATTTCGATCTGTCGCGCCTCCTGGGTCATGTTCTTCCAGGAATGCGCGCGATGCGTGTCGCCGGCGATGGCGACGAGCGGCACGCCGGCGTTCAGCGATTCGACGAGCGCCGTGACGAGGTTGGTGGCGCCCGGGCCGAGCGTCCCGTCGCACACGCCGGGCCGGTTGGTGACGCGCGCCCAGGCGTCGGCCGCGAAGGCGCCGCAGCGCTCGTCGTTGACGAGGAAGTGTTGGAGCCCGAGCTGCGCTACCGCATCGTAGAAGGGAAGCAGCTGGAAGCCGCCCATGCCGAACATCGGCCCGACCTCGGCGAGACGCAGCATCTCGGCGAGCGCCCGCCCGCCCGTCATGGTCCCCGAAGGGCGGTTCGGAAGGTTCATGATCTTCGCTCCAGAATCCGGGTGATGAAGTCCTTGGCGCTCATCCCTGGTGCCGCGCCGAGCGCGGCCGCGGTCTCGTTGACCGCCGAGAGAATGCCGTCCTCGTAGGTCGAGCGCCCGTCGCCGATCCGGGCGCTCGCGGCGGCGACCGCCGCTGCCGGAATCCCGCGACGGTCGAGCGCGGGCAGGCGGGAGACGCCGGCCCGGTCGATGCCGATCCCGGCGTCGTTGAAGATCGCGGCGCGCGCATCGTATTTGAGCGCCGTCTCCGGCCTGCCGCCGAGCAGCCCGCCATGCGAGCCGATGCAGAGCACGGTCATGGCATCGTCCGGGGTGACGAGAGAGGCGGAGTCGAGCGCCGCGACCGGCGCGGGGAAGCCCTCGATCGCGTGCCGCGCCTCCGTGGCCTCGGGCGGCGAGGCGCCGGCGACAGGTCCCGCTCTGAGCGCCTCGGCGGCCGCGCGACAAGCCATTCCCGGCCGGCAGCCGAGGGCGGCCGCGATCGCGTTGACGTGCGTGATGCGGCCGCGCGCCATCATGTCGGCGCCGTCCCCGATGCGGGCGGTGTCGTGACCGACCGTTGCCGCGGCAATGCCGAGCCCCTCGAGCCAGGCGAGGCCGCCGATCCCGGCCGCGTCCTTGCCCACCCCGGCATCGTTGAGAACGACCGCGCGGACCCCGGCCGCGGCCGCGAGATAGGCCGCGTAGACGCCGCCGTGCGAGCCGGCGACGAGCACCCGCCCGCGGGCTTCTTCGCCGAGCCTTGTGACGCTGTCGGTGACCAGAATTCCGCTCAACCGCCTTTCCCCGTGCCGCGCTTTCCTAGCATGGCTCGAGGGCGCCCGCTAATCTGGCCGGCGTGACCGAGATCATCCGCCCGGAGATGTTCACGCGCCTTCCCGAGCGCTTCCGCCGCCCTGCGCGGACGGCGTGGGCGGACGCCAATCGCGGCGGGGCGCTGATCGATTCCTTCCTCGAAGGGCCGAGCTTCGACCGCGACGGCAATCTCTGGGTGGTGGACATCCCTTTCGGCCGCGTCTTCCGGATCGCTCCCGACGGGTCGTGGCAGGAAATCGTCCGGTACGAGGGCTGGCCGAACGGACTCAAGATCCACCGGGACGGCCGGATCTTCATCGCCGATTACCGGCGCGGCATCATGGTGCTCGATCCTGCGACGGGCCGCATCGAGCCGGTTCTCGAGACCGCGCACTCGGAAAGCTTCAAGGGCTGCAACGATCTGCATTTCGCCTCGAACGGCGATCTCTACTTCACCGACCAGGGGCAGACCGGGTTGCACGACCCGACGGGGCGGGTCTGGCGCTGGACGGCCGCGGGGCGGCTCGAGCGCCTCATCGCCACCGTTCCGAGCCCGAACGGCGTCTGTCTCGATCTCGCCGAGCGCCAGGTCTACGTCGCGGTGACGCGGGCGAACGCGATCTGGCGCCTGCCGCTGATGTCCGACGGGACCGTCTCGAAGGCGGGGCATTGGATCCAGCTCTCGGGCGGGCTCTCCGGCCCGGACGGGATCGCGCTCGACGCCGAGGGAGGGCTCGCCGTCGCGCATCTCGGGATCGGGGTCTGGCGCTTCGACCGGCTCGGCCGTCCCACCCATCTCGTCGAGACGGCAGGGTACTGTACCAACATCGCCTATCGCGGCCGTTCGCTCTTCATCACCGACTCCGAGAACGGCGCCATCCTTCACGCGGAGCTTCCCGTGCCCGGCCATACGATGTACGCACATTCCTGAACGCGCATGACGAGACCGAATTTCGACGCCGCGCGCATGCTCGGCCACTACCGGACGATGAGCCGGATCCGCGCCTTCGAGGAGGCCGCGGAAGCCGGGCAGAAAAGCGGCGAGGTGAGGGGCGCCGTTCACCTGTCGATCGGGCAGGAGGCGATCGCGAGCGGCGTCTGCGTCAATCTCGCCGCCGCGGATTACATCGTCTCGACCCATCGCGGCCACGGGCACAGCATCGCCAAGGGGGCCGATGTCGGCGCGATGATGGCCGAGCTCTACGGCAAGGCGGGCGGTACCTGCCGCGGGAAGGGCGGCTCCATGCACATCGCCGATTTCACCATCGGCATGCTTGGCGCCAACGGCGTCGTCGGCGCGGGCATCCCGATCGCGGCGGGGGCTGCGCATGCGGTGAAGCTGCGCGGCGGCGGCGAGGTCGTCGTCTGCTTCTTCGGCGACGGTGCGATGAATCGCGGCCCGTTTCTCGAAGGGCTCAACTGGGCCCGCATCTACGATCTTCCGATCCTCTTCGTCTGCGAGGACAACGGCTTCGCCGCGACGACGCGCACGCGCAGCCTCTCGGGCGGGCGGGGGCCCGACGCGCGCGCCGAAAGTCTCGGCATCCCGGCGATGGAGATCGACGGCAACGACGTTCAGCTCGTGGACGAGACGGCGAGCGGGCTCTTGAGCGCGATACGGGCCGGCGGCGGCCCGCGCTTCCTTCTCTGCCGCACCTATCGCTTGAAGGGGCATACCGCCCACGACACCGCACCCTATCGGCCCGCTTCCGAGGTCGAGGAGCGGCGGCGCCACGATCCGATCCTCAAGTGCCGCGAGGCGCTTCTGCTGCATGGGGTTCCGGCGGCCGAGCTCGAGCGCGTCGAGGCCGAGGCGAAGGCGGAGGTCGGGAGCGCCGTCGAGACGGCGCGGCGGATGCCGTGGCCCGACCAGTCGATCGCCTGGGAGGACGTTCAGGACGTGGGAGCCGCGCAATGGCGGTGATGACCTATCTCGAGGCGGGGCGCCGCGCGCTCGAAGAGGAGATGCGCCGCGACCCGCGTGTCTGGGCGCTCGGGGAGGATCTGGGGCGCGGTGGGGTCTTCGGCCAGTACAAGGGGCTTCAGGAGACGTTCGGCCCCGCACGGATCGTCGACACGCCGATCTCCGAAGCCGCGATCATGGGCGCCGCGGTCGGGGCGGCGATGGTCGGAACCCGGCCGGTCGTCGAGATGCGCTTCGCCGATTTCGCGCTCTGCGCCGTCGACGAGCTCGTGAACCAGGCCGCCAAGGCCCGCTACATGTTCGGTGGTCAGGGCCGCGTCCCGCTGGTCGTGCGCCAGCCCTCGGGCATGTGGCGCTCTTCGGCCGCCCAGCACAGCCAGAGCCTCGAGGCATGGTACGCGCATATTCCGGGGCTCGTCGTCGTCTGTCCGGCGACGCCGGCGGACAATCACGGCCTGCTCGCCGCCGCGATCAGGTGCGACGATCCGGTCGTCTACATGGAGCACAAGGATCTCTGGGGGCTCGAGGGCGAGGTCCCGGAGGGGGCGGAGCCCACAGCGCTCGGCAAGGCGCGCCGTGTCCGCGCGGGCGGCGACATCACGATCGTCACCTGGTCGAAGATGGTGCATGTCGCGGCCGAGGCCGCTGCGATGCTCGAGCGTGACGGCATCGCCGCCGATCTCATCGATCTTCGCACGATCTGGCCGTGGGACCGGGAGATGGTCCTCGGCTCGGCGGGGACGACCCGCCGCTGCCTCGTGGTCCACGAGGCGGTGCAGGCCGGCGGCTTTGGCGCCGAGATCGCTGCGACGGTGGCCGAGGAGCTCGGGGTCAAGGTAAAGAGGCTTGGCGCACCACGCCTGCCCGTGCCATACGCGCCGCCGCTCGAAGAGGCATGCAAGATTGCACCGGAGCGGATCGTCGCTGCGGCGCGCGAGATGCTTTGAAACTCGAAAGGGAAGGGGAGAGGAAGACGATGCCTATAGGGAAGAAAATCCTGGTCGCCGCGGCGCTCGCGGCGTTCGCCGCGTTGCCGGCAGCCGCGCAGAACTACAAGTCGGAATACAAGCTTTCGACCGTCGTCGGGAAGCCGTTCCCGTGGGGCATCGCCGGCGAGCGCTGGGGCGAGCTCGTGAAGGAGAAGACGGCGGGCCGCATCAACATCAAGATGTATCCGGGCACTTCGCTCGTCGGCGGCGATCAGACGAAGGAGTTCACCGCTCTCCGGCAAGGCGCGATCGACATGGCGATCGGCTCGACGATCAACTGGTCGCCGCAGGTGAAGGAGCTCAACATCTTCTCGATGCCCTTCCTGATGCCCGATTACAAGGCGATCGACGCGCTGACGCAGGGCGAGGTCGGGAAGGAAATCTTCAAGATTCTCGCGTCGAAGGACGTCGTGCCGCTCGCATGGGGCGAGAACGGCTTCCGCGAGGTGACGAACTCGAAGCATCCGATCAAGGCTCCCGAGGATCTCAAGGG
>JADGGZ010000015.1 GCA_019689675.1 Rhodospirillales bacterium
CTCCCCCGCCCCACGCCCGAGCCGCCGCCCGCCGCCGACGCTGCGCCGGCAGCATCGCCGTCGCCCGAGCCGCCGCCGGCGGCGGCGCCGCAGACGCCGGTTGATGCCGCACCCCTGCCTGCTCCCGCGCCCTCGCAAGCCGCTGCGCCGAAGCCGCCGGCCGCGTCTCTCGCCGCGACACCCGCGCCGGAGTCGCATGCGAGCGCCCCGCAGAAGGCTGCCGGCTCGGTCCGGCTACAGCTCGGCGCGGTCCGCTCCGAAAGCGGGGCCAGGGCGGAATGGGAGCGGTTGCGCCAGCGCCATGCCGATCTCCTGGGATCGCTCGGTCTTGCCGTTTCGCGCTTCGACGACCCGAGCCGCGGCACGTTCTTCCGGCTGCAGGCGGGTCCCGTCGATGCCGCCGCGGCCGAACGCATCTGCGGCGAGCTGAAGCGCCGACACGTGGGGTGCCTCGTTGTCCGTTAGCGCGAAGCTCTGTCTGCTGAGGCGGGAAGGAAAGATATGAGCGAACCGGTGCTCCCCCGCGCCGTCATCCTCGGCTGCGCCGGCCCGCGCCTCTCCGCCGACGAGCGCGCCTTTTTCCGCGATGCTGATCCGGTCGGCTTCATCCTCTTCCGCCGCAATGTCGAGACGCCCGAGCAGGTGCGGGCGCTCGTCGCAGAGTTGCGCGAGACGATCGGCCGCGCCGACGCGCCGGTACTGATCGACCAGGAAGGAGGACGGGTCGCGCGGCTGCAGCCGCCGCATTGGCGGACCTATCCCGCCGCCTCCGTCTTGGGCCGCTGCGGCGAAGAGGCCGTTCGCCTCGGCGCGCGCCTCATCGCGGACGACCTCGCGCGGCTCGGCATCACCGTCGACTGCCTCCCGTGCCTCGACATTCCGGTCCCCGGCGCCGATCCGATCATCGGCGACCGCGCCTACGGCAGCGATCCGGAAACGGTGGCGCAGCTCGGCCGGGCTGCCGCGGAAGGACTTCTCGACGGCGGCGTCCTCCCCGTCATCAAGCACATTCCGGGGCACGGGCGCGGCACCGTCGACAGCCATCTCACGCTGCCGGTCGTCGACGCGTCCGCGAGCGAGCTCGACCGCTTCGACATGGCGCCCTTCAAGGCGCTCGCCGACATGCCGTGGGCGATGACCGCGCACATCGTCTATCGCGCCTTCGACGAAGCCCGGCCGGCGACGCTCTCCCCGATCGTGATCTCGGAGGTGATCCGCAGCCGGATCGGTTTCGACGGCGTCCTCGTTTCGGACGACCTCTCGATGAAGGCCCTCGGCGGCAGCTTCACCGCGCGCGCGGAAGGGGCGCTCGCCGCGGGATGCGATCTCGTCCTTCACTGCAACGGCGACCGCGCCGAGATGGAGGCGGTGGTCGCCGGCGCCCGGCGCCTCACGCCGGAGAGCGCGGAGCGCCTCGCCCGCGCCGAGGCGCGGCGACGAAGCGCGGGGCCTTTCGACCGGGAGGTCGCGGAGGCGCGCTTCGAGAGCCTCGTCGCGGTCGCATGATGGGCAACTTCGAGCAAATTATGCTGCAGCTCTCGGTATGGGCGCTGCCGGCAATCATCGCGATCACCTTCCACGAGGCGGCGCACGGCTTCGTCGCGCTTCGGCTCGGCGACGACACCGCCTACCGGATGGGCCGCGTCACCTTCAACCCTGTGAAGCATATCGACCCGTTCGGAACGATCCTTCTTCCGGCGCTCCTCATCTTCTCCGGGTCTCGCTTCCTCTTCGGCTGGGCGAAGCCTGTGCCGGTCAACTTCGCGCGGCTCAACAACCCGCGGCGCGACATGATCTGGGTCGCCGCGGCGGGTCCCGGCATCAATTTCGCCCTGGCCTTCGTTTCCGCTCTGCTCGCCCACGCAGTCTTTTTTCTGCCGCCGTCAGCCGTCGAATGGACTATCAGAAATCTCTACAACTCGATCCAGATCAATCTCGTCCTCGCGGTCTTTAATATGATCCCGCTGCCGCCGCTCGACGGCGGGCGCGTCGCGGTCGGCCTTCTTCCGGACGCGCTCGCGATACCGCTCGCACGGCTCGAGCGGCATGGCCTGCTGATCCTCATTGGCGCCATCTTTCTTGTCCCGTTCATCGGCGCGCAGCTCGGAATGAACTTGAACGTTCTGAGCTGGATCTTGCTGCCGCCCGTGAACTTCCTTTATGGCCTCGTCCTCTCGCTCACGGGACACGGATGAGCGATCCGCGCCAGGGCGACCTCTTCCTCGATCTCGGCGCCTACGAGGGGCCGATCGACGTTCTTCTCAACCTCGCGCGCGAGCAGAAGGTCGACCTCACGAAGATCTCGATCCTGAAGCTCGCCGATCAGTATCTCGCCTTCATCGCCGAGGCGCGGCGTCTGCGCCTCGAGATCGCCGCCGACTATCTCGTGATGGCGGCTTGGCTCGCCTATCTGAAGTCCCGCCTCCTCCTGCCCGAGCCGCCGGCCGACGACGAGCCGACGGGCGAGGAGATGGCGGCGGCGCTCACCTTCCAGCTGCAGCGGTTGGAGGCGATGCAGCAGGCCGGCGTCCGGCTCATGGCAAGGCCGCAACTCGGCCGCGACGTCTTCCGCCGCGGCGCGCCGGAAGGACTTCCCGTCGTCTCTCGCATCGTCTGGGAAGTCACGCTCTACGATCTTCTGAAAGCCTACGGCGAGCAGCGCAGCCGCGCGGGCGCGCAAGTGCTCGAGATCCGCGCGGCCGAGCTCTATTCCATGGACGATGCGCTGGAGCGTCTCGCCAAGCTTGTGGGACGCCTGCCCGACTGGCAGACCCTGTCGGCGTTTCTGCCCGAGAACCTGCGCAGCGGTCTCCATCACCGCTCCGCCTTGGCCTCGACCTTCGCCGCGAGCCTCGAGCTCGCGCGCGCCGGGCGTCTGCAGCTCCGGCAGGACGTCGCCTTCGGACCGATCTGGGTACGAAGCCCCGAGGAGAGGAAGTGAGCGATACCGAGCAAGACATTCCGACCGAGGACGCGGCCGCGATCGAAGCGCGCGCGCAGGCACTGCGGCTGCTCGAGGCGCTCCTGTTCGCCTCGCCGAACCCGATGACGGACGAGGCGCTGGCGGTGCATTTCCCCGCCGGCACCGATCTGCCGAGCCTTCTGGCCGAGCTCGCCAACTTCTATGCCGGGCGCGGCGTCAACCTCACGCGCGTCGCGGGCGGCTGGACCTTCCGCACCGCCGCCGATCTCGGGCCGCGCCTCAGGCTCGAGCGGACCGTCTCGCGCCGGCTCTCGCGCGCGGCGGTCGAGACGCTCGCGATCATCGCCTACCACCAGCCGGTGACGCGCGCCGAGATCGAGGAGATACGCGGGGTCGCGCTCGGCAAGGGCACGCTCGACGCGCTGATGGAGTCGGGCTGGATCAAGCCCGGGCGACGCAAGCAGACGCCCGGCCGGCCGGTCACGTGGGTCACGACCGAAGCCTTTCTCGAGCATTTCGGGCTCGACAGCCTCGCCGACCTTCCCGGGCTCGAGGAGCTGAAGGCGGCGGGGCTTCTCGATGCGCGCCCGACCTCGCTCGGCGACAGCGCCGAGGAGGCGCCTCGGGAGGAAGCCGAGGACGAGGCCGAGCGGGCGGAAGTGGAGGCCGAGCTCGGTCTCGACCTTCCCGAGTCCGAGGACAAGGACGGCGAGGGAGAAAAATCCCGCGTCGAGGGAGCCGAGGACGGCGGCTGAGCAAGCCTCCGTCCCTTCCCGCTCGCTGCAGCGAAGCGAATTACGCCGCGGGCTTCCTCGCGACGAGATCGACGAGAGCCGACGGGCCGACATGCGCGCGGCCCTCGTTCAGGACCGCCTCGCGCTCGACGAGCTCGAGGATCTCCCAGTCGTCGAACGCGTCGCGCAGCATCTGCGCGGTGTAGAGATTGTCGGCGCGCGGCGGGCCGCCCGTTCCCCGCCCGACCTGGTTCGGGTGGTAGCCTTCGAGCACGAGAAGCCCGCCGGGTTTCGTCGCGCGCCGGATCGAGGCGAAGAGCTGCCGGCGGCGCGGCGGGTCGGCAAACTGGATGAAGATCGCCGCAACGAGATCGAAGGCCGATTCCGGCCAGCGCCACTCGAAGACGTCGACGCATTCGGTGCGGAGCGAGACGCCGCGTTCGGCGGCGAGGCGGCGCGCCTTCTCGATCCCCACCGGGGAGAAATCGACCGAAAGGACGTCGAGCCCGAGCTCGGCGAGAAAGACTCCGTTGCGCCCCTCGCCATCGGCGAGGGCGAGGGCCTTCATGCCCGGTCTGAAGAGCGCGCGCTGCGAGGCGAGGAAGGCGTTGGGAGCCGTCCCGAAATGGTAGTCCTCGTCGGAAAAGCGCGCATTCCAGCGTTCGAGGTGAGGGTCGACCGTCATCTCCGCCCCGTCACTCCGCCTTCGCCCCGGTGCGCTTGATGACTTCGGCCCAATGCTTGGCTTCGGCGCGCCGGTGGCGATCGAACGCCTCCGCGCTGCCGCCGACGATCTCGAAGCCTTGCTTCTCGAGCGCTTTGCGCTGCTCGGGAGCGGCGAGCGCGGCTTCCGCCGCCTCGTTGAGGCGCTCGATGATCGGCGCCGGGGTACGCGCCGGCGCCAGAAGGCCGATCCAGACATAGGATTCGGCGCCCGCGTAACCGAGCTCGGCGAGGGTCGGAAGGTTGGGCGCCGCGGGCCAGCGTTCCGCCGATGTGATCGCGAGGCCCTTCATTTTTCCCGATTCCAACTGCGGCAGGACCGAGTTCCCCATCGCGAACATGGCCTGGATCCGGCCGGCGAGGAGATCGTCAACCGCTGTTCGAAAATCGCGGTATGGCACGTGCACGATCTCGACGCCGAACTTCGCCTTCAGGTCCTCCATCGCGAGGTGGCCGACGCTGCCGCCGACCGAGCCGTACGAGATCTTGCCGGGATTGCGCTTGGCGTGGCCGATAAATGATTTGAAGTCGTCGGCCGGGAACGCGTTGCCGACGACGAGAATCTGCGGCGCACGCACGAGCAGCACCACCGGCGCGAGGTCGCGCATCGGATCGTACGGAAGGTCGGTATGGAGGAGCTGGTCGATCGCGATCGGGCCGTTCGTCGAGACAAGGAGCGTGTGGCCGTCGGGCGGCGCCTTGGCCACCGCTTCCGCCCCGGTATTTCTGGCGGCTCCGCTTCGGTTCTCGATGATGAAGGGCTGGCCGAGCGCCTGGTGCAGCGCCGGCGCGATCGTTCGCGCCGCGATGTCCGGCATCGACCCCGAGGGGAACGAGACGATGACCCGCACCGGCTTCGTCGGGTAGTCCCGTTGCGCCGCAGCCGGGGGCGCCGCCAGCAGGGCGAGCGCGACAAGCAACGCCGCGAAAGCGTTCTTCATTTCCCCTCCCTCCGACACGCGTGCGGCACTCGGGATATAGCACGCGCCGGGCGGCGCGGTGGGAATCCGGCCGCGCAGCCCCCATTTTAGGAAGGAGCATGAGCTATCTCCCTCCCGCCCAGCGCGCCCTCGACGTCATTTCCCCTTGTCCCATCTATCGGCAGATCGGTCGCCGCAACAGCCGGGTCTTCGTCGACGACAACATGAACGCGACGAAATCGGCAAGGAGCGGACAGCATCGCCTCAAGGAGCGCGTCTTCCTGCGCACGTTCGCAAAGCCCGGGGACCAGATTCAAGACCGGGCCGGCGGCACGCTGCTCATTACCGCGAAGGGCGAGTGGTACCCCATCCTTCTCGCCGAGCCGCAACCGCTCGACAGCGCGACCGCCTTCACCCACGCCGACCGCGCGATCCGCGCCGACCGAGAAGTGGCCGAGCGCCTCCTCGCTGAAGGCGTTCTCGCAGAGGCGGCGACCGCGCGTCGTCCGAAGGGCATGCCTTCGCGTCCGTCAGACCGGCTCCTCGCAGACGACCATCCGCTCGTGGTCGACGAGCTGCCCGGCGGCATGAGCCTCGTCGACGAGAACCCGCCCCAACGCCGGCCCTGGCGACGGCGCGGTTGACGACGGCGCCTCGGCGCCCCATCTTGCACCGTATTCTCGCGATCGCGCGAAGCCCGGCCGGCCAACACCGTGCCGCGGCGGCATCACGAGACCATCTGGAAAAATCGAGGCTCACCGGCTCGCGCGGGGATAGGGCCCAACAAGCCGGGCCCGCCGCATCTCCTCGCGAGAGCGCGCGCGAGGTCCCTCACCCGACCCCGCGCCGGCACGTTTCGCGCCGCCGCCTCATCCGAAAGCGAATTTACGCATCATGACATCGAGTTCCTTTGCCGCCCTCGGCCTCGCCGAGCCGCTTCTTCGCGCCCTCGCGGGCGAAGGCTACGCCACCCCGACTCCTATCCAGGCCAAGGCGATTCCCCATCTCCTCGCCGGACGCGACCTCCTCGGCCTCGCCCAGACCGGCACCGGCAAGACCGCGGGCTTCGCGCTGCCGATGCTGCAGCGCCTCGCCGAGCGGCGCGTTCCGCGCGTCCCGCGCAATCCGCGCGCGCTCGTGCTCACGCCGACGCGCGAGCTCGCCGTCCAGGTCGGCGACAGCTTCGCCGCCTACGGGCGCAACCTTCCGCTGCGCCGCGCCGTGATCTTCGGCGGGGTCGGACAAAAGCCGCAGGTCGATGCGCTCGCACGCGGCGTCGACATCCTCGTCGCGACGCCCGGACGGCTCCTCGATCTCCTCGGGCAGCGCGCGCTGCGCCTCGACCATGTCGAGATCTTCGTGCTCGACGAGGCGGACCGCATGCTCGACATGGGATTCGTGCGCGACGTGAAGAAGGTCGTCGCCCTGCTGCCGAAGCAACGCCAGTCGATGTTCTTCTCGGCGACGATGCCGGACGAGATCGGCACCCTCGCGGCCTCGATTCTCGCCGATCCCGTACGCGTCGAAGCAGCGCGGATCTCCGCCCCGGCAGAGCGGATCGAGCAGCGCGTCATGTTCGTGAACCAGGCCGACAAGCGCCGGCTGCTCGAGAAGCTGCTCGAGGACCGGGAACTCGCCCGGGTGCTCGTCTTCACCCGCACGAAGCACGGCGCCAACCGCCTCGCCGACCAGCTCGAGCGCGCCGGGCACAGCGTCGCCGCGATTCACGGCAACAAGAGCCAGGGCGCCAGGCAGCAGGCGCTGGAGCGCTTCCGCAACGGCAAGGCGCGCGTGCTCGTCGCGACCGATATCGCAGCGCGCGGGATCGACATCGACGGCGTCACCCATGTCGTCAATTTCGAGCTCCCGAACGAGCCGGAAAGCTACGTCCACCGGATCGGCCGCACCGCGCGAGCCGGTGCATCGGGCATCGCCTTCTCCTTCTGCAGCGCCGATGAGACCGGCCATCTGCGCGGCATCGAGAAGCTGACGCAGCGTCGCCTCGCCGTCGTCGAGGATCACCCCTTCCGTGCCGTACCAGGCCATTCGCCGGCGCCGCACCGCGAGCCGCGGCAACATCGACAGGGAGCCGCTTCACGCCGCAGGGCGGGTGCGCCGGGGCGCCGCCAGCCCGAGCGTCGGGCGGCGCCGCTCTGAGCGCCGGGCGCGCCGGCTAGGGGCGTCGCGTTTCCTCCGTACGTAAATCAGCGTACGGACGAGACCCGAATTGCCGCGAGCGCCCGGCAGCGCGAGGTTTTCCCGCGAAAGCGGGAGCGTTCGGATGCGCGATCTCGAAGCGGACTGGAGGCGATGGAGCCTCGGCGAGCGGGTCTCGGCGATCATCCTAACGACTTCGCTCGCTCTCGCGGCCGCTTCCCTCTTCGTCCGCGCGCTCCTCGCCTGAGGCTCGTCCGGAGAATCGCCATGCGTGCCGGTCTTTCACCCATGTCCCCCGAAGCCTTTGCCGATTTCGCGCTGACCGAGATCGCTTACGTGAAGCCGCTCGCGAGCGGTCGCGCGACGCGCTACGCGATTCATGCTGCCGACGGGACCCGCCTCGGCATCGCCGACGATCGTGCCACCGCGTTCGCTGCCGTTCGCCAGCAGGACCTGGAGCCGGTCAGCGTTCAGTGAGCTTCGAGGGAATCAGAGGTCGCGTTCCCAGGTCTCGCCGACAAGGTCGTGCCCGAAGCTGTGGTGCGGCTCCGAGGCGACGAGCTCGAACCCGGCGGTCTCGTAGATCCGCCGCGCCGCGACGAGGACGCTGTTGGTCCAGAGCGTGATGCGGCGGTAGCCGACGCTCTTGGCGAAACGCAGGCATTCCTCGACGAGCCGCCGCCCGATCCCGGCGCCGCGCGCGAAAGGCTCGACGTAGAGGAGGCGCAGCTTCGCGATTTCGTCGGTCTTGCGCACGAGGAAGACCGACCCGACGATCGCCCCGTCCTGCTCCGCGATCCAGCACCGCTCCCGCTTGGGATCGAAATTCTTGATGAACTCGGCGCCGACCTCGGCGACGAGCGCCTCGAACGTCTCGTCCCAGCCGTATTCCTCGGCATAGAGGACGCCATGCCGGTGCACCACCCAGCCGATGTCGCCCGCTCGATGCGGGCGAAGGAGGTAGGGCGGGCGGGACGCGGGCCGGTCGCCGAGCAACGTTTCAATGGTGCGCATCGCCTCGACGAGGCGTTGCTGCTGCGGTCCGGGAAGTCTCTCGAGGAGCGCCGAGATCTCCGCGCGCGAGGCGCGGTCGAGCGGCGCGAAGGCCGCGCGGCCCGCCTCCGTCAGCGCGATCGAGCTCTGCCGCGCGTCGGTCTTGGACGGAGTGCGCACGATGAGGCCCTCGGTCTCGAATCCGCGCAGAATGCGGCTCAGGTACCCGGCGTCGAGGCCGAGGTCGCGCGCCAGCTCGGCCGCAGGCAACGGCGGACGCTGGGCGAGCTCGTAGAGCACGCGCGCCTGGGTGAGCGAGAAGCGGCTCTCGTGCAGTCCCTCGCGCAGGACCCCGATCTGCTGGGTGTAGAAGCGATTGAAGCGGCGAACGGCCGCGATCCGGTCGTCGAAGGAACCGTCGGGCATGGCGCACCCCCTCGAAAGAGATGCGTGACATCGTCAATCAACTAGTTGACTGAGTCAATGATCAGTGGCCCGTCGCCGGGGCGTGGCTCGAGCGAACCGGTGCGGGTTTCGGGCCGCGGCGCCAAGCGCGGGCGTGCTCGAGGTAGAGGTAGATGACCGGCGTGATGAATAGCGTCAGCATCTGCGAGACGATAAGGCCTCCGACGACGGCGAGACCGAGCGGCTGGCGCAGCTCGGACCCGGCGCCGACACCGATCGCGATCGGCACCGCGCCCATGATCGCCGCCATCGTCGTCATGATGATCGGGCGGAAGCGCAGAATGCAGGCCTGGAAGATCGCCTCCTCCGGCGCCGCCCCGGCGCGCTGCGCCTCGATCGCGAAGTCGACCATCATGATCGCGTTCTTCTTCACGATGCCGATCAGCATGACGATGCCGATGATGGCGATGACGTTGAGATCGACCTTGAACAGCATCAGCGTCACGAGCGCGCCGAGCCCGGCCGCCGGCAGGCCCGAGAGGATCGTGATCGGGTGGATGAAGCTCTCGTAGAGGATGCCGAGCACGACGTAGATCACGAACAACGCGGCGAGGATGAGCAGCCCCTGTCCCTGCAGCGAATCCTGGAACACCTGCGCCGTGCCCTGAAAGCTCGTCAGCACCGTTGCTGGCAGCGCGAGCGCGCGCTCGGTCGCCTGGATCTGCCCCACCGCCTCGCCGAGCGAGACGCCGTGCGCCAGGTTGAACGAGATCGTCACCTCCGGGAGCTGCGCCTGGTGGTTGACGTTTACGGGCCCGGTCGTCAGCCGCACGGTCGCGACGGTATCGAGCGGCACTAGGTTGCCGTCCGTCGTGGACACGTAGAGCGCGCCGAGCGCGCTCGCGTCCTGCTGGTATTGGCGCCCGACCTCGAGGATGACCTGGTAGTCGTTGCTGGGCGTGTAGATGGTCGAGATCTGCCGCGCACCGAAGGCGCTGTAGAGCGTGTTGCGCAGCGCGTCGGAGGTGACGTGCAGGGTCGCCGCCTTCTCCCGGTCGAGCTCCACGATCGCCTGCGGGCTCCTGATCTGCAAATCGCTGCTGACGTCGAGGAGGCCGGGCAGTTCCCGCAGCCGCGCTTCGAGCTGCGGCGCGATCCGCTTCAGCTCGTCGAAGTCGCTCGCCTGGATCGTATACTGGTACTGGCTCTTCGCGAGGCGGCCGCCGACATTGATGTTCTGGATCGGCTGCATGTAGACCTTGAGCTCGGGAATCGCCGCGAGCTTCGGCCGCAGCCGCGCGATGACATCCGTCACCGACGCGTGGCGCTGGTCGAACGGCTTCAGCCCGACGAAGAGGCGGCCCTGGTTGACCGAGGTCGAGAAGCCGCTGGCGCCGACCGAGGAGTTGACGGTCTCAATGTCGGGGTCGGCCACGAGGATGTCGGCGACCTTCTTCTGCGCCGCGCACATCGCCTCGAACGAGATGTCCTGCGGCGCCTCCGTCACGACGAATATCTGGCCGGTGTCCTCGGTCGGGAAGAAGCCCTTCGGCACGATCATGAAGAGATAGACGCTGCCGGCCAGCGAGGCGGCGGTGACCACCAGCATCGTGCGCCGATGCGCCAGCGCCTTGCGCAGCGTCCATTCATAGCCGCGCAGCATCCGCTCGAAGCCGGCCTCCGACCAGCGGAGCAGGATGAACTCGCGGCCGCGGCGGTGACGCTCGCTCTTCAGGAGCCGGCTGCAGAGCAGCGGCGTCAGGGTCAGCGAAACGAATCCCGAGACGAGGATCGTCATGCTGATCGTGACCGCGAACTCGCGGAAGAGCCGGCCGACGATGCCGCCCATGAACAGCACCGGGATGAAGACCGCGACAAGCGAGAGCGTGATCGAGATGATGGTGAAGGCGATCTCGCGGCTGCCCTTGAGCGCCGCCTCGAACGGCCGCATGCCCTGCTCGACGTAGCGCACGATGTTCTCGAGCATCACGATCGCGTCGTCGACGACGAACCCGACCGACAGCGTCAGCGCGAGCAGCGACAGATTGTCGATCGAATAGCCCATCATGTACATGCCGGCGAAGGTGCCGACGATCGAGATCGGCAGCGCCAGCGCGGGGATGACGGTCGCGGTGAGGTTCCGCAGGAAGAGGAAGATCACCATCACAACCAGCGCGACGGTGAGGCCGAGCGTGAACTGCACCTCGGCGACCGAGGCGCGGATCGACTGCGAACGGTCGAGCAGCAGGTCGAGATGGACCGAGGCGGGGAGCTGGGCGCGGAACTCGGGCAGCAGCGCCTTGACGCTGTCGACTACCTCGACCGTGTTGGCGTCGGGCTGGCGCTGCACGGCGAGGATGATCGAGCGCTTGCCGTTGTACCAACTCGCGACCTGGTCGTTCTCGACCCCGTCCACGACCTCGGCGACGTCGCCGAGCCGCACCGGGTTGCCGGCGCGATAGGCGATGATGAGCGGCCGGTACTGCGCCGCCTTGCCGAGCTGCTCGTTCGCCTGCAACGTCAGGCTCTGCTTCGGCCCGTTGAGCTGGCCGACCGGCGTGTTGGAGTTGGCCGCTGCGACCGCGTTCTGGATGTCGGCAAGGCTGATCCCGGTCGAGGCGAGCGCCTTAGGGTCGACCTGGATGCGCACGGCGTATTTCTGCGCGCCATAGACGGCGACCTGGGCGATGCCCGGGAGCGTCGAGATGCGCTCCGCGATCAGCGTCTCGGCGTACTCGTCGACCGTCGAGAGCGGCAGCAAGCTGGAGTTGAGGCTCAAGTAGAGCACCGGCTGGTCGGCCGGATTGACTTTCCGGAACGACGGCGGGGTCGTCATCTCCTTGGGCAGCTTGCGCGCCGCCGTGGCGATCGCCGACTGCACGTCGAGCGCCGCGCCGTCGATGTCGCGGTCGAGATCGAACTGCAGCGTGATTCGGGTGACGCCCTGCCCGTTGATCGACGTCATCGAGGTGATGCCGGCGATGGTCGAGAACTCGCGCTCGAGCGGCGTCGCGACCGAGGCCGCCATCGTCTCCGGGCTCGCTCCCGGCAGGGTCGCGCTCACCTGGATGGTCGGGAAATCGACCCGCGGGAGCGCCGCGACCGGCAGCAGCCGGTACCCGAACGCGCCGATGACCACGAAGGCGATCATCAGCAGCGTCGTCATCACCGGACGACGGATGCAGAGTTCGGGCAGCGTCACCCGGCCGGCTCCTTCCGGCCGCGATCCTCGGGCGCCGCCCGCACCGTCACCCGCGTGCCGTTATCGAGCCGCAGCTGGCCGTTGACGACGACCTTGTCGCCGGCCGCGAGGCCCTTGGTGATCACCGCCTCGCCGGCGATGCGGCGGTCGACCGTCACCGGCCGCGCCTCCGCCGTCGAATCCGGCTTCAGCACGAACACGAACGAGGTGTCCTGCCCGGCCTGGACCGCCTCGGCCGGGACGACGATCGCGTCCTCCTGGACGCCGAGAACGATCGTCGTGTTGACGAACTGCCCCGGCCAGAGGCGATCATCGGGGTTGTCGAACGTCGCCCGCAGCGCCAGCGTGTTCGTCGCCGGGTCGATCGCGTTCTCGACATAGGTCAGCTTGCCGGTGAGTGGGCCGCCGCGGTCGCCCGGCACCGTCACCTCGACCGCGAGCGGGCCTTTCTTCATCGCCGCCCGAATCGGCGCGAAGTTCGCCTGCGGCACCGAGAAGGCGACGTAGATCGGACGGATCTGGTTGAGCGTCACCAGAGGCGTCGTGTCGTTCGCCTTGATCGAGTTGCCGAGCTTGAAGTTGATCGTGCCGAGCCGGCCGTCGATCGGGGCACGGATCGTCGCGTAGGAGAGCAGGACCCGTGCCGCCTGGAGCTGCGCCTCGTCGGCTTGCACCGTGGCGGCGAGCGCCGCGGCGTTGGTCTGGGTCTGGTCGAATTGCTGACGCGAGACGAAGTCGCGCTGACTCAGTGGCTTGACGCGCTCGACTTCGCGTTTCGCGTTCTCGAGCTGGGCGCGATCGCGCGCCAGCGTCGCCTCCTGCTGCTTCACCGACGCCTCGAGGGCGCGGCTGTCGAGGGTGAAGAGCACGTCCCCAGCCTTCACCTCCTGCCCATCCTGCACCTCGACCGAGGCGATGACGCCGTCGACGCGCGAGCGGACCGCCACGCTCGCGATCGTCTGCACCCGGCCGATCGTCGTGAGCTGGACCGGCATCGGCTTCTGCACCGCATCGGCGACCATGACGGGGACGGCCACGTCGGGCGCCCGGCCGGCAGTCTTCTGGGCGGTCGCGGGCAGGGTGAGCCAGCCGCCGGCCACTGCGACGATGCCAGCCAAGCCTGCCAAGGCTGCGATGACGGTCCGTCTCATCCTGCCTCTATCATTGGGTCCGTCCCGAGTCGGGCATCCCGGGGCCATCCTTGCAGCAGGCCGAGACGGTCGATAGATAAAACTCATGAGTTTCATTTTCAATGACCGTCGTTGTCGTGGCCCGCGACGGTGAGCGACCGTTCCGCGAGCGGCGACGCAACCGGATCCTCGAAGCGGCGGCGGCGCTGTTCGGCGAGATGCCGTTTGCCGAGGTCCAGGTCGATGACATCGCCCGGCGGGCCGGCATCGGCAAGGCGACCCTCTACCGCTACTTCCCGTCCAAGGAGGCACTCTATCTACAGGTGTTCGAGACGGCGCTGGCCCGGCTCGAGGCCGAGCTGGCGGCGATCGGCACCGCCGCGGGGCCGGCGCGCCAGCAACTCGCCCTCATGCTCGAACGCCTCACGGCGGCTCTGGAGCAGACGCGCACGCTCGGCCTCCTCGACGAGGAGCGCCCGGGCAAGGCCGGCAACTGGCGCGCCCTTTACCGGGCCCGCCGGCGCGCCATCCTCGCCGCCTTGCGCGCCGTGATCGTCGCGGGGTGCGACGCCGGCGAGTTCAGCCCCGTCGACCTTGACGTCACCCCTGCCCTCCTCATCGGGATGATCCGCGGCGGCCTCGCCAGCGCACCGCAGGCCTCGCCCGACCGGGTGGCGAGCGCCGCCATCGCCCTCGTCCTCGAGGCGCCGCTGGCCGCACGCCCTCCCTAGCCGGACTCGTCCGCCGTCTGCGCTGAAAAGGATCATTCCCCGACCGTGACACGAGCCGCGAAAGCATTCTAAGAGGGAGGCGCCAGATGCAACGGAGGGCAGGAGGAGCTAGGTGGCGGACGAGGAACTGACCCGGGCTGCGCTCGAGTATCACCGGGTCCCGGTTGCGGGGAAAATCTCGGTTGCACCGACCAAGCCGCTCGCCAATCAACGCGATCTGGCGCTCGCCTACTCGCCCGGCGTGGCCGCGGCCTGCATGGCGATCGCCGCCGACCCGGCCGAAGCCTCGAACCTCACGGCGCGCTCCAATCTCGTCGCCGTCATCAGCAACGGCACCGCGGTGCTGGGCCTCGGCGCCATCGGTCCGCTCGCCTCCAAGCCCGTGATGGAGGGCAAGGGAGTCCTCTTCAAGAAGTTCGCGGGCATCGACGTGTTCGACATCGAGGTCGACGCGAAAGACCCCGACCACTTCGTCGAGGTGGTTGCCGCGCTCGAGCCGACCTTCGGGGGCATCAACCTCGAGGACATCAAGGCGCCCGAATGCTTCGAGATCGAGCGCCGGCTGCGCGAGCGGATGAAGATTCCGGTCTTCCACGACGACCAGCACGGAACCGCGATCATCGTCTGCGCGGCAATACGGAACGGGCTGCGCCTCCTCGGCAAGAACCTTTCGGACGTCAAGATCGTCACCTCGGGCGCGGGCGCGGCCGCGATCGCCTGTCTCGACCTTCTCGTCGACATGGGCGCGAAGCCCGAGAACATCTGGGTCACCGACATCCACGGCGTCGTCTACGAAGGCCGCAAGCAGGACATGGACGCGCGCAAGGCGCGCTATGCGAAGCGGACGAACGCGCGCACGCTCGGTGACGTGATCGAAGGCGCCGAGATCTTCCTCGGCCTTTCCGCTCCGCGTGTCCTGAAGCCGGAAATGGTGGCGCGGATGGCGGAGCGGCCGCTGATCCTCGCCCTCGCCAATCCAGACCCCGAGATTCTTCCGGAAGAGGCGCGCAAGGTACGCCCCAACGCGATCATCGCGACCGGGCGGTCCGACTACCCGAACCAAGTCAACAACGTCCTCTGCTTCCCCTTCATTTTCCGCGGCGCGCTCGACGTCGGCGCCACCACGATCAACGAGGCGATGAAGATCGCGTGCGTCGAGGCGCTCGCCGCGCTGGCGATGGAGCCGCCCTCCGACGTCGTGGCCGCCGCCTATGCCGGCGCCGAGCTCACCTTCGGTCCCGACTACCTCATTCCGCGGCCGTTCGACCCGCGCCTCATCTCGACCGTGGCGCCGGCGGTCGCCAAGGCGGCCATGGACAGCGGCGTCGCGACCCGGCCGATCGCCGATTTCGATGCCTATCGCGAGAAGCTTTCCCAGTTCGTCTTCCGGTCCGGGCTCACGATGCGGCCGGTCTTCGAGCACGCGAAGACCGACCCCAAGCGCGTCGTCTACTGCGAGGGCGAGGACGAGCGCGTGCTCCGCGCCGTCCAGCAGGTGCTCATCGACCGCATCGCGCGCCCGATCGTGATCGGTCGGACGGAGGTGGTGAACCGGCGGCTTAAACGTCTCGCGCTCGCGATGCGCCCGGGCGAGCATTTCGAGCTCGTCGATCCCGAGAACGACCCGCGCTACAACGATTACTGGACGCATTACCACCGCCTCACCGAGCGCAAGGGCGTCTCGCCGGACTTCGCGCGCCGCCTCGTTCGCACGCGCGAGACCGTGATCGGCGCGCTGATGGTCGCGCGCGGCGATGCGGACGCGCTCATCTGCGGCGCGGTCGGCCAGTATCACAGGCACTTGCGACACCTCGTCGACATTCTCGGCCTCGCGCCGGACGTCTCGGTGCCGGCGGCGCTCTCCGTCCTGGTGCTGCCGAAGACGACGGTCTTTCTCTGCGACACCTACGTCAACCCGGAGCCGACCGCCGAACAGCTCTGCTGCATTACGCTGCGCGCGGCCGAGCAGATCCGCCATTTCGGGATCGAGCCGAAGGTCGCGCTCCTCTCGCACTCGAATTTCGGCAGCTCCGACACGCCCTCTGCGCGCAAGATGCGCGAGGTGCTGGCGCTGCTGCGCGAAGCGGCGCCCGAGCTCGAGGTCGAAGGCGAGATGCACGGCGACGCCGCGATCTCGGAGGAGATCCGCAGCCGCATCTTCCCGAACTCGCGCCTCAAGGGCGCCGCGAACCTTCTCGTGCTGCCGACGCTCGACGCCGCCAACATCGCCTTCAATCTCTTGAAGACGCTCGGCGACGGGCTCCATGTCGGCCCGATCCTTCTCGGCATGGCGAAGCCGGCGCATATCGTGACGCCGTCCGTGACGGTGCGCGGGCTCGTCAACGTGAGCGCGATCGCCGTCTACGACGCGCAGGTGCAGGCGGCCGCGGCGTCGTGAGGGGGGTGCTGTCCTCCGCAGGAAGGGAACGCTATGGTCGGCGACAGACGTCCGACCGGAGGACCCCATGAGGAAGTCGCACCACTTCGCCTGCCGCACCGTATGGACCGGCGCCGCCGAAGGCCCGACCCGCGATTACGACAGCTACTCGCGTACCTACGAGGTTTCGATCGAAGGCAAGCCCACCCTCACCGGCTCCTCGGCCGGCGAGTACAAGGGAGACGAGTCGAAGCACAATCCCGAGGATCTTCTCCTCGTCGCGCTTTCGACCTGCCACATGCTGAGCTATCTCGCGCTCGCCGCCCGCGAGGGCATCCCCGTCACCTCCTACGTGGACGAGGCGGAAGCGACGATGGCGATGAAGGACCGTCGGGTGCGCTTCACCGACGCGCTCTTGAAGCCGCGCGTCACCGTCGCGCCCGGCGCCGACCGCGCGAAGGCGGAAGCGCTGCACGAGCGGGCGCACGACATCTGCTTCATCGCGAACTCGGTCAACTTTCCCGTTCGTCATCAGCCGGTGATAGAGATCGGATGATCGCATCGTCGAGACGTTCTCCCTCTCCCCTCGCGGGAGAGGGAGCTCGGCAGGAGAGCCTCGCTTGACTCCTCCCGACCCCGACTACGAGGCGCGCGTTCGCGCCAGCTTCCGGCGGCAGAGGGCGATGGGGTTCATCGGCGCCGAAATAATCGTCGTCGAGCCCGGCCTCGTCGAGATCGCCCTTCCCTACCGCCCCGAGCTGACCCAGCAGCACGGCTACTTCCACGGCGGCATCGTCTCGACCATCGCGGACAGCGCCGGCGGCTACGCCGCCTACACGCTCTTCCCCGCCGACAGCTCGATCCTCACCGTCGAGTACAAGATCAACCTCGTCGCGCCCGCCGCCGGCGACCGGCTCATCGCGCGCGGCCGCGTGCTGAAGCCGGGACGCACCCTCACCGTCTGCGAGCTCGAGGTCGCCGCCGTCAAGGAGGGCGTCTCCAAGACCTGCGCGCTCGGCCTCCAGACCCTCATCTGCCTCGAAGGCCGTCCCGACACCGGAGAGAACTGATGCTGAAGAACGAATTCCCCGCGCTCGACCACGATCTCGGGCCCGAGATCGACATGCTCCGCGACACGGTGCGCGCCTTCAGCGCCGCCGAGCTCGCGCCGATCGCGGCGGAGATCGACAGGACCGACACCTTCCCGCGCCGCATCTGGCCGGAGCTCGGCCGCCTCGGCCTCCTCGGCATCACGGTCGAGGAGGAGTACGGCGGCGCCGGCATGGGCTATCTCGCGCACTGCGTCGCGATGGAGGAGGTGAGCCGCGGCTCCGCCTCGATCGGCCTCTCCTACGGCGCCCACTCCAATCTCTGCGTCAACCAGATCCGCCGGAACGGCACGGAGGCGCAGAAGCGCAAGTACCTGCCGAAGCTCATCTCGGGCGAGCATGTCGGCGCGCTCGCGATGTCGGAGCCCGGCGCCGGCTCCGACGTCGTCTCGATGCGCCTGCGCGCCGACAAGAAGGGCGACCGCTACGTCCTCAACGGCTCGAAGTTCTGGATCACCAACGGCCACGAGGCCGACACGCTCGTCGTCTACGCCAAGACCGACCCCGACGCGGGCCCGCGCGGCATCA
The DNA here is from genome assembly GCA_019689675.1 of Rhodospirillales bacterium. GTDB lineage: Bacteria > Pseudomonadota > Alphaproteobacteria > ATCC43930 > CGMCC-115725 > JADGGZ01. The sequence continues at coordinate 17,933 of JADGGZ010000015.1, forward strand.
CCGCCTTCATCATCGAGAAGGGAATGAAGGGCTTCCGCGCGGCGCAGAAGCTCGACAAGCTCGGCATGCGCGGCTCGCCCACCTCCGAGCTCGTCTTCGAGGATTGCGAGGTGCCGGAGGAGAACGTGCTGGGGCGCGTCGGCAGCGGCGTCAACGTGCTCATGAGCGGGCTCGACTACGAGCGCGCCGTGCTCGCGGCGGGGCCGCTCGGCATCATGCAGGCCTGCCTCGACGTGGTGATCCCCTACGTCCACGAGAGGAAGCAGTTCGGCCAGCCGATCGGCGAGTTCCAGCTCGTCCAGGGCAAGCTCGCCGACATGTACACGCAGCTCCACGCCGCCAAGGCCTATGTCTACGCGGTCGCGCGCGCCTGCGACAAAGGCAAGACGACCCGCAAGGACGCCGCGGGCGCCATTCTCTACGCCGCCGAAGCGGCGACGCGCATGGCGCTCGACGCGATCCAGCTCCTCGGCGGCAACGGCTACATCAACGACTACCCGACAGGGCGGCTCCTGCGCGACGCCAAGCTCTACGAGATCGGCGCCGGTACGAGCGAGATCCGCCGCTGGCTCATCGGCCGCGAACTCTTCGGGGAAACCGCGTGATCGTCGCGTCCTGGAACGTCAACTCGATCAAGGCCCGGCTCGGCAACGTCCTCTCCTGGCTCGAGGAGGTGCGGCCCGACGTCGTCTGCCTCCAGGAGACGAAGTGCCTCGAGAGCGACTTTCCGGGGCTCGAGCTCAAGAGCCTCGGCTACGAGCTCGCCTGCGTCGGGCAGCGCGCCTATAACGGCGTCGCCATCCTCTCGCGGCCCAAGCTCGAGGACGTCACGACCGGACTGCCGGGCGATCCCGGCGACGAGCAGGCGCGCTGGATCGAGGCGACGGTCGAGGGCGTGCGCATCGTCTCCCTCTACCTTCCGAACGGGAACCCGGTGGGCAGCGACAAGTTTCCCTACAAGCTCGCCTGGATGGACCGGCTCATCGCCCGCGCCAAGGCGCTGCTCGCCCTGGAGCGTCCGGTCGTGCTCGCCGGCGACTACAACGTCTGCCCAACCGACGACGACGTCTACGACCCGATCGGCTTCCGGCACGACGCGCTCTGCCAGCCGGAATCGCGCGCGAAGTTCCGCACCCTGCTCAATCTCGGCTGGACCGACGCCTACCGGATCTTCGACCCGGAACCGCACAAATACACGTTCTGGGACTACCAGCAGGGCCGCTGGCCGCGCGACGAGGGGCTCCGGATCGACCATCTCGTCTGCTCGCCGCACGCCGCCGACCGGCTGCTGCGCGCGTGGATCGACAAGTCCCCGCGCGGCAAGGAGCGGGCGTCCGACCACACGCCAATCCTCTGCGAGCTCGCCTGACGCACGGCGGATCGGCTCTCAGGCGAGCGCGCCCGCACGCCCTGACGGGTTCAGGACGCCTCAGCGGGCTGCCGGGCGGCGGCCCGAATTCCCCCGCATTGCTCCGCCATGAAGCGCAGGAACCGCGGATCGTCCGCGTAGGCGACGTTGATCCGCAGCGCGGGCGTGTGCGTCTCGCGGTCCGCCGCGAAGATGGAGCTCGGGGCGAGGAAGATCCCCTCGTCCGACGCGCGCCGCGCGAGCTGAACGTCGTCGATTCCTTCGGGGAGCCGGCACCAGAGATAATAGCCGCCCGCAGGCGCGCTGAACCCGTCGAGGCCGATCCGCGCGAGATTCGTCATCGCCTGAACGGAGGCGCGGGCGACGCGCTCGCGCAGCCGGTTGAGGTGATGGCGGTAATGGCCGTCCGCGATGACGTCGTGGATGAGCCGCTCGACATAGCCCGAGCTGTTCACCACGGTGAGCATCTTGACGTCGCTGAGCGAGCGGACGAGCTCGGCGTTCCCCGCGATGTAGCCCGTGCGCAGGCTCGCCGACAGCGTCTTCGAAAAGGTGCCGACATAGATCACGCGCTCGAGCTGGTCGAGCGTCGCCAGGCGCGGCGTGATCGGCGGCAGGAGATCGGCGAAAGGATCGTCTTCGACGAGGATGATGTCGAGGCGCTCCGCCTGCTGCAGCAAGCGGTGGATCGCCGCCGGCGCCATCGAGGTTCCGGTCGGGTTGTGCGCGAGCGTCTGGGTGAAGAAGAGCCGCGGCCGGTACCGCGCCGCCTTCGCTTCAAGGTCCTCGGGATCGGGGCCTTCGTCGGTGCGGCGAACGCCGACGACGTTGGCGCGCGCCAGGCGCAGCTTGCCGAAGAGCGGGTAATAGCCGGGGCTGTCGACCAGAACGGCGTCGCCCGGCTCGACGAAGTGGCGCACGATGAGGTCGAGCGCATGGTTCGCCCCGAAGGTGAGGAGAATCTGCTCGGTGGTGACGTGGATCGAGCGTTCGATGAGCCGCGCCGCGATCACCTCGCGCAAGGGGCCGTAGCCCTGCGGGTTGCCGTAGCCGTGATCGACGCGACCGGCGGCGGCGCGCGTGCCGAGCCGCAGATGGCGGCCGAGCTCGGAAGCCTCCATCCAGTTCGCAGGGGGCCTGCCGTCGCCCACCCGGACCTCGTAATGCTGGTTCAGCTGCTCGCGGAGGAGCGAGACGAGGTCGACGGCTTCGCTCACATGCGCGGGGCGGATCGCCGCGGCCTTGGGGCGCGGCCGCACGACGTAGAAGCCGGAGCCCCGCTTCGGCTCGAGATAGCCGCGCGCGACGAGCCGGTCGTAGGCCTCGACGATCGTGTTCTTCGAGACGCCGAAGGTCGCGGCGGCCTCCCGCACCGAGCCGATCCGCACGCCCGGCATGAGATGCCCCTCCTCGACCTGGCGCGCAATGTTGCGAGCGATCTGTTCGGCCCGCGCGAGCCGCATGCGACTGTCTCCCGTCCCGCCGTACCAGAGAATCGACCGGTACAGTTCCTCGCACAATAGCCGGAATTGTCCCTTGTCACGACAGGTTTGCCGCCCGAGTTTGGCCGGCAAAGAGGCCAGTCGGCGAGAAGCGGCTCGCATGGAGGAACACCGATGAGCAAGGCGGGACCCGCCGGTGCGGCGGGGCGGCAAGTCAATTCCCGGCTCGAGAACTATCGCAACATGTCGCCCGAGGAGCGGCTCGACACGCTCGTCAAGGCGGTCGGCCTCGACGCCTCGGACCGCGCGCTGCTGGCGGCTCCTGGCGCGCTGCCGCTCGCGCGGGCGAACGGCATGATCGAGAACGTGGTGGGGACGTTCGAGCTGCCGCTCGCGATCGCCACCAACTTCCGGATCAACGGCCGCGACTACCTCATCCCGATGGCGGTCGAGGAGCCATCGATCGTCGCGGCGGCCTCCTACATGGCCCGCATCGCCAGGACATGCGGCGGGTTCGAGACCTCGAGCACCGATCCCGTCATGCGCGCGCAGGTGCAGGTGATCGGGCTCACCGACCCGTTCGGGGCGCGGCTCGAGCTTCTTGCCGCACGCGACGAGATCCTCGCTGCGGCGAACGAGCGGGACAAGGTGCTGATCGGCCTCGGCGGCGGCTGCCGCGACATCGAGGTGCACGTCTTCCCGCAGACGCCGCGCGGGCCGATGGTCGTCCTGCATCTCCTCGTCGACGTTCGCGACGCGATGGGCGCGAACACCGTGAACACGATGGCCGAGACCGTGGCGCCGATCGTGGAGCGGATCACAGGCGGCACGGTGCGCCTGCGCATCCTCTCGAACCTCGCCGACCGCCGCCTCGCGCGGGCGCGCGTCTGCCTCACCGAGGAGGCGCTCGCCACGAAGGAGTTTTCCGGCCGCCGCATCATCGAGGGCATTCTCGACGCCTATACCTTCGCGGCGGTCGATCCCTACCGCGCGGCGACGCACAACAAAGGGATCATGAACGGCATCGATCCCGTCGTCGTCGCCACCGGCAACGACTGGCGTGCGATCGAGGCGGGCGCGCACGCCTGGGCCGCCCGCGACGGCCGCTACACCTCGCTCACCACGTGGGAGCTCGACAAGGACGGCCGCCTCGTCGGCACGCTCGAGATGCCGATGGCCTTGGGCCTCGTGGGCGGGGCGACCAAGACCCATCCGCTGGCGCAGCTCGCCTTGCGCATTCTCGGCGTCGGCTCGGCGCAGGAGCTGGCCGAGGTCGCGGTCGCGGTCGGCCTCGCGCAGAACATGGCAGCGCTGCGGGCGCTGGCGACCGAAGGCATCCAGCGCGGCCACATGGCCCTCCACGCGCGCAACATCGCGATCGTCGCGGGCGCCGTCGGCGAGGAGATCGACAAGGTGGCGAGCGAGCTCGCGGCGGCGCACGACGTGCGCACCGACCGCGCGGCGGAAATCCTCGCCCGCCTGCGGAAACGCTGATCCGGGCGGGCCGCCGCTCGCAGGACGAATACGAAGACGATGAACATCAACGGAGGAGACGGGATATGACGATCAATCGACGGACCTTGCTCGGCTCGACGGGCGCCGTGCTCGGCGCTGCGACCTTCACGGCGGCGGCGCCGGCGCTGGCGCAGGGCAACGTGAAATGGCGCATGCAGGCTCTCTGGGATCCCGGCACCACGCCGCAGAAATTCGAGGAGCGGTTCGTCAAGCGCGTCGCCGAGCTCACCGGCGGCAAGTTCGTCATCGAACTCTTCGCCGGCGGCCAGATCGTCCCGGCGGCCCAGGCCTTCGACGCCGTGCGCGGCGGCGCCTTCGAGATGATGAAGACGTTCGACGGCTACGAGGCCGGCAAGATCCCTGCCTTCGCGTTCACGAGCACAATTCCCTTCGGCTTCCCCGAGTCGGATCAGTACGAGGCCTGGTTCTACGAGGTGGGCGGCCTCGAGCTCGCGCGCGAAGCCTACGGCCAGGCGGGGCTCTTCTACATCGCGCCGACGGTCTACGGCCAGGAGCCGATCCACTCGAAGACGCCGATCACCAAGATCGCCGACATGGCAGGCAAGAAGGGCCGCTTCGTCGGACTCGCCTCCGCGGTGATGGCGGCCTTCGGCGTCAGCGTCTCGCCGCTGCCGACGGGCGAGGTCTACTCGGCACTCGACAAGGGCGTCATCGACATCGCCGACCGCGGCGACCTCACGGCGAATTTCGAGGCCGGCCTCGCCGAGGTGGCGAAGCACGTGATTCTGCCCGGCGTCCACCAGCCGACGACGGCGACGAGCTACGTCGCCAACCGGGGCGCCTACGAGAAGCTGCCGGCCGAGTTCAAGGCCGCCCTCGCGACGGCGGCGCGCGAGGTCTCCTCGAGTCTCCGCCAGCATATTCTCGTGCAGGACGCGCTCGTGCTCGAGAAGTACAAGGCGAAGGGCTGCACCATCCATTACCTCGACCCGGCCGACATCCTCGCGAACCGTCCGAAGGCGGTCGCGGCCTGGCAGGCGGCGACCAAGGAGAATCCCTTGGCGAAGAAGATCCTCGAGAGCCAGCTCGCTTTCATGAAGCAGCTCGGCGTGCTGGTGTAAGCTCGTCGATGCGGCGGGCGCGGCGCTCGGGCCCGCCCGCCGTTCCATTTCTTCACGGGAATTGGGAGCAGCAATGCCGCGCGCGATAGCCGGCTTCGTCCGAGCCGTCACGTTCGTCAACCGCGCGGCGTTCTATCTCGCGATACTGCTCGTCTACGCCATCGTCCCGGTAATGCTGATCGACGTGACGATGCGCTACGGATTCAACGCGCCGACGGTCTGGGGCATGGAGCTGGCCGTGCTGCTGTTCGGCCCGTACTTCCTCCTCGCCGGCCCCTACGTGCTGCACCTCAAGGGGCATGTCGCGATGGACCTCGTCCGGCGGCGGCTGAGTCTGCGCGCCGACCGGCTCGTGGAGCTCGTCAACCTCCCGGTCATCATCGCCTTCTGCGCCATCCTCCTGTGGTTCTCGGTGCCGGCGGCGATCGACTCCTGGAGGTACGGCGAGACTTCCTTCTCGGCGTGGAACCCGCCGATCTGGTGGACCAAGGCGGCGGTGCCCCTGTCGCTCCTGCTGATGCTGCTGCAGGCGGTCGCGGAATTCTTCCGAGTGCTCTTCCGCGAGCCCGCCGACCCGCGATCCTCCGACATCGAGGCCGCGGCGTGAGCTCGACCGCCATCCTCGTCCTGATGTTCGGCGGGCTGACGGCCTTCATGCTGACCGGCCTGCCGATCGCCTTCGTGCTCGGCGGCCTGTCGCTGCTCTTCACGGTCCTCTTCTGGAACCCGCAGGCCGTCGTCATCCTCGTCCTGCAGATCTTCGACACGATGAAGTCGGAGGCGCTGCTGGCGATCCCGCTCTACATCCTCATGGCGGCGATCCTGTCGCGCTCCGGGGTCATCGAGAAGCTCTACCGCGCGATGGAGCTCTGGTTCGGCCGGGTGCGCGGCGGGCTCGCGGTCGGCACCGTCGTGATCTGCGTCATCATGGCGGCGATGACGGGCGTCGTCGGCGCGGCGGTGACGGCGATGGGCATCCTCGCTTTACCGGAAATGCTGCGCCGCCGCTACAGCCCCGAGCTCGCCACCGGGACGATCTGCGCCGCCGGCACGCTCGGCATCCTCATCCCGCCCTCGGTGCTTACGATCGTCTACGCCGTGACGGCCCAGGTCTCGATCGGGAAGATGCTCATCGCCGGCATCGTCCCGGGGGTCGTCCTCGCCGCGCTCTACATCGTCTACATCCTGATCGTCGCCTGGCTGAAGCCGGAAGCGGCCCCGCTGCGCGCGGACTACGCGCCGACGCCGCTCCGCGAGCGGCTTCTCTCCCTCAAGGCGCTGGTGCTGCCGGCCCTTCTCATCGTGATGGTTCTCGGCGCGATCTTCTTCGGCATCGCGACGCCGACCGAGGCCGCCGCGGTCGGGGTGCTCGGCGCCTGCATCGCGGCCGCGATCGAGCGGAAGCTGAACGGAGACGCGCTCCTCGGGGCGGCCGTCGACACCGGCAAGGCGACCGCGATGATCCTCTGGATCACCATCGGCGCCAAGGCGTACGTCGCCATCTTCACCGGCCTCGGCGGCGCCGATTCGCTGCTCGCCTTCATCAAGTCGCTCGATGTGGCGCCTTACCTCATCCTCTCGGTGATGCTCCTGATCCTCATCTTCCTCGGCACCGTCCTCGACGAGATCGGGATCATTCTGCTCACCGTCCCGGTCTTCATGCCGATCGTGAAGTTCCTCGGCTTCGACGAGATCTGGTTCGGCGTCCTCTACGCGATCACGATTCAGATGGGCTACATCTCGCCGCCCTTCGGCTACACGCTCTTCTACATGAAGGGCGTCCTGCCGCGGGAGCTGCACATGGGCACCGTTTATCGCGGCATCTTCCCGTTCTTCCTTCTTCAGGGATTGGGCCTCCTCATCGCCATGGCCTTCCCGGGCCTGATGACGTTCCTGCCGCGCCTCATGGATTGAGCGCCGCCGGAAAGGAGTGGCAGGGGCGCGTCAGAGGCGGCGGATGATGCGGCGGGCGAGCGCCTTGTCGAGATGGTCGATCGCGCCGGGCGCGAGCTCCCGGAAATGCGCCGCCATGGTCGCGGCCTCGTAATCGGTCCGCACCACCTCGGCGACGAAAGCGAACTCGGGCCCTTGCGCCTCGATGCGGAACGTGCCCTCGACGGTCTCGCCGGGAAGATGCGGCCCCTCGTAATTGCCGAGGAGGAAGCCGCCGAGGGACCAGTTGATCGTCTGGTAGACTTTCTCGCCGAGCGTCACCGTGAGCGTCGGGAGCGGGTGGCGCCGGTCGCGGCGTCCTTCGTTCCGGTCGAAGCTCGTGCGGACGATGTACCGCATCCTGAAGATGATGCGCCTTCAGGGTTAAGAGAATGTTTCCCGCCCCAGGGATCCTCGACGATTCCGTCGGCGAGATAGACCGGTCCCACGGGCACTTTCCCGTACCCGCCGGGAATATCGAGAACGTAGGTCGGCTGGGCGATGCCCGAGAGACGCCCGCGCAGCGCCCGCATCGCCGCCTGCCCCGCCTCGATCGTGCCGCGGAAGGACGCCGTTCCGGGCGCGAGGTCGGGATGGTGCAGGTAGTAGGGCTTGACCCGGAGCGCGACGAGCGCGCGGAAGAGCGCCTCGAGCGTGTCGGGATCGTCGTTGACGCCCTTCAGCAGCACCGTCTGGGCGAGAAGCGGGATGCCGGCGCGGACGAGCTTGCCGATCGCCCGGCGCGCTTCTTCCGACAGCTCGCGCGCGTGGTTCACATGGAGCACGACCCAGACCGCCTTCTCCGCGGCGAGCGCGGCGGCGCTGACGCGCTCGGGGGCGACGACCGGGACGCGGGTGTGAATCCGGATCGAGCCGAGATGCGGAATTTCGTCGAGCTTGCCGATGAGCGCCTTGAGGCGTCGCGGCGAGAGGAGCAGCGGGTCGCCGCCCGAAAGGATCACCTCCCAGATCGCGGGCCGCGCCCGGATGTAGTCGAGGGCGCGCTCGAGCGAGCGGGCGTCGAGCGCGGCGCCGCCCGGCCCCACCTGCTCGCGCCGGAAGCAGAAGCGGCAATAGACGGCGCAGGCGTGGTGCGGCTTCAGGAGCACGCGGTCGGGGTAGCGATGGACGAGCCCCGGCACGGCCTCGTGCGCCGCGTCGCCGATCGGGTCGAGGCGCTCCTCCGGCGTGATCGCGAGCTCGCCCTCGCTCGGCACGAACTGCCGCCCGATCGGGTCGCCCGGGCTTTCGACGAGCGCCGCCATCGCCGGCGTCACCGCGACGGCGTAGCGCGAGGCGACGCGCTCCAGCGCCGCGGCCCGCTCGGGCTCGACGAGGCCGGCGGCGACGAGATCCTGGATGCGGCGGAGAGTCATGGGGCCGCAGGTAGCGCGCCGGCGGCGCCCCGGCAAGCTACTTCGGGGCGAGGCCCGGCCAGGCCTCGTCGGCCTTGGCAATGTAGCCGCTCGTGTCCTCGAGCCAGTCGCGCTTCACCGACTGCGAGTAGTTGAGATAGAGCACCCCGTCGACGATCGACCATGCCTCGGGGTCGATGTCGACCTTGTAGCCGTGCGCGACGCCGTAAGCGCAGAACCCGCCGTAGCGCGGCGCGTATTTGTCAGGCGCGGCGGCGAAGGCGTCGCGGTGCTCGGCCGAGACGAAGCGCCATGTGGCGCCGTTCCAGGCATACGCATGCGTCGGCGAGCCCTTCACGGCTTTCGCCTCGGTGAAATAGGCGACGGGATCGTAGCCCTTGATCGCGAGCCCGCCCTTCTCGTTGACGGGTCCTGCGAGGGCGGGCGCGGCGAAAAGGAGAAGGAGGACGAGGCAGAGGGCGCGGCGCATGGGCGCGAGCCTCGCGCCCCGCGCGGCCCTCGGCAACGCACGCCTGTTCAAGACCGGGTGAGGATTGCGACCGGGCTGCCGATGCCGATCTGGAGCGCGCGGCCCGCATCGCCGCCGTTCACCGCGATCTCCACGAGCCCGTTCGCGTTCTCGTACCAGAACGCCTCGCCCGGCGGCACGTCGGAGAAGGTGCGGGCCCGCCCGAGCGCGCGGCCGCCCGCCGACAACGCCGCCCCTTCCGGCACGGAAGAGGCGCGCAGCCCGGTCATCGCGTTCCCGTAATGATCGAGATAGACGATCTCGGCGAGATCGTCGGGCCATTCGGGGCGGCGGGTGAAATCGGGATCGCGAGCCGCCCCCTCCGGCGCCTCGCCCCGCGCGAGGCGCGCCGCCGTCGGCGCGAAGAGATCGCGCCCGTGGAAGCTCGCCGAAAGCTGCTCGGGGCGCCAGGCGATCTCCCAGACGCGCGTCGCCTTCGCGCGGCGCTGCACCAGCTCGAAGAGCCCGTTGCCGGGGCCGACGTAGCGACGTCCGTCGGCCTCGACGACGAGCGCCGGGCGGTCGCTGCCGACGCCCGGGTCGACGACGGCGAGAAACACCGTCCCGGGCGGGAACCAGGGCGCGTAGGCGGCGAGGAGATAGGCAGCCGCCTTGGGGTTCCGCATCGGCGCGTCGGCGAAGAGATCGACGACCGGCACCGACGGCGCCTCCCGGTGCAGCACCGCCTTCACCTGTCCCGTGTAGGGCCCGGCGAGACCGAAATCGGTGAAGAGCACGATCATCGGTCCTCTCCTCCGGCCGCGGGGCGAGGGTTACGCGCCGAGGCTAGACGTCGGCGTAGACGTGCGTCTCGGCCTTCGCCCCCGGATGGGTCACCGCCCCCTTCTCGGCGTCGCCCACCGTCTGCGCGTATTTCCAGAGCGCGCCCGACTGGAAGTCGTGGCGGCGCGGCTTCCAGCGCTTGCGCCGCCTCTCCAGCTCCTCGTCCGAGAGCTCGACCTCGAGCGTCCCCTTCTCGGCGTCGATCGAGATGATGTCGCCGTCCTGGAGAAGCCCGATCGGGCCGCCGACCGCCGCCTCGGGGCCGACATGGCCGATGCAGAAGCCGCGCGTCGCGCCGGAGAAGCGGCCGTCGGTGATGAGCGCGACCTTCTCGCCCATGCCCTGCCCGTAGAGCGCCGCCGTCGTCGCCAGCATCTCGCGCATGCCGGGGCCGCCGCGCGGCCCCTCGTAGCGGATGACGATGACCTCGCCTTCCTTGTAGGTGCGCTTCTCGACCGCCTCGAACGCGTCCTCCTCGCAATCGAAGCAGCGCGCGGGCCCGCGGAACTGGAGCTTCGCCATGCCCGCGACCTTCACGATCGCGCCCTGCGGCGCGAGGTTCCCCCTGAGCCCGACGACGCCGCCGGTGGGCGAGATCGGGTTCTTGGTCGAGCGGACGACGTCCTGGCCGCTCGGCACCACGACGTCGGCGAGGTTCTCGGCGACGGTCTTGCCGGTCACCGTGAGGCAGTCGCCGTGGAGATAGCCGCCGTCGAGCAGCGCCTTCATCAGCACCGGCACGCCGCCGATATCGAAGAGGTCCTTGGCGATGTATTTGCCACCCGGCTTCAGGTCCGCGATGTAGGGCGTGCGCCGGAAGACCTCGGCGACGGCGTGGAGGTCGAAGTCGATCCCGGCCTCGTGCGCGATCGCCGGAAGATGGAGCGCCGCATTGGTCGAGCCGCCCGAGGCGGCGACGACGGTGGCGGCATTCTCGAGCGCCTTCCTCGTCACGATGTCGCGCGGCCGGATGTTGCGCCGGAGGCACTCCATGACGGCGTGGCCCGAGGCCTCGGCGTACTGGTCGCGGGATTCGTAGGGCGCCGGCGCGCCGGCCGAGCCGGGCAGCGCGAGGCCGATCGCCTCGGAGACGCAGGCCATGGTGTTCGCGGTGAACTGCCCGCCGCATGAGCCCGCCGAGGGGCAGGCGTGGCACTCGAGGTCGTGCAGGTCCTCGTCGCTCATGTTGCCGACGCTGTGGAGGCCGACCGCCTCGAACACGTCCTGGACGGTGACGTCCTTGCCCTTGAAGCGGCCGGGCAGGATCGAGCCGCCGTACATGAAGACGGACGGCACGTTGAGGCGGACCATCGCCATCATCACGCCGGGCAGCGACTTGTCGCAGCCGGCGAGACCGACGAGCGCGTCGTAGCAATGGCCGCGCATCGTGAGCTCGATCGAATCCGCGATCACCTCGCGGCTCACCAGCGACGACTTCATGCCCTGGTGGCCCATCGCGATGCCGTCGGTGACGGTGATGGTGCAGAACTCGCGCGGCGTGCCGTTCGCGGCGGCGACGCCCTTCTTCGCCGCCTGGGCCTGGCGCGAGAGCGCGATGTTGCAGGGCGCGGCCTCGTTCCAGGTCGTCGCGACGCCGACGAGCGGTTGCGCGATCTGCTCGTCGGAGAGCCCCATCGCGTAGAGATACGACCGGTGCGGCGCGCGCTCCGGCCCGACCGTCACGTGGCGGCTCGGCAGCTTCGACTTGTCGATCGCGGGCTTGCGGACGTCGTCTGGCATGATCTTCTTCTCCCCAGAGGGTGTGCTTCTCGGCGAAAGCGAATATCAGGAGGCGGCGGCGGGCGCAGCCCTAATCGGCCGGGGTGCGGCGATCAAGCGTCGTCGTGGCCGTTGATGAGCGGCTTCACGCCCGTTCCGCCGGGCCGGCGCACGTAGATGTTGAAGCCGAGATCGTGGTGCGCGCCCGGCATGAAGCGCTTGATCGCGGCCGCGACGCTCTGCACCCGCTCGAGCTCGCCGACGTTGGAGTCGATCGAGTAGTAATGATTCCAGAAGAAGAGATCGACCACCGACGAGCTCATCCAGTTGACCGGCGTCTTGTAGCCCGCGATCCAACGGATCTTGTGGTCGCGCTGGTCGCCCGCTCCCAGCATGTAATCCATCGTATCCGGGTTGGCGAAGAGGCAGGAGCCGAAGAAGAGGCCGTTGAGCTTGGCGCTGCGCTCCTTCATGAGCGTGTGGAGAATGTTCCGCAGCCGGATGCGCGAGACGTAGTTCCGGCGCCGCGCCATGCGCCCGTTGGTCGCCGCGCCGTAGATGCCGCCCTCGTCGCCGTGCGCGGCGATGTAGATGTTGGCGACGGACCGCTTCATGCTCAGGCGGAACAGCACTTCGCGAAGCGATTCCGCGTTGTTGAACATCTCGTAGTGATAGGCGGAAGGGTTGTCGACGAGGATGTCGGCGAGGACGTCGAAGAGGCCCTTCACCGAGGAGTTGCCGTCGACCCACCACCGGCTCTCGATGACCGCCAGATCCAGCTTCCGCATGGCGCGGATTGAAGCATGAGAGCTAACCCGCCGCGAGTGGCTTCAAGCGCAACCCGGGGCGCAATTTCCGGAATGGCAAAGATGCCGGGTCGGCCGGCAATGCGCCCGGCGCGGCGGCGACCAGCACCTCGGCGGCGATCGGCTCGAAATCGGCCCGGAAATGGACCGAGCTCTTGAGGACGAGGAGGCGCTGCGCCGCCGGCTCGACCCCGACATGGCGGAAGATCGCCTGGTCGGCGGCCTGGAGCTTCTTCGAGGCGACCACGACCCGGACGCCGCCGAGCCGCAAGGCGGCCATCGGCCCCAGGCGGCATCTGGCGCCGCCCCACATCGGCCCGGTGCCGGTGAAGCTGCCGTCGCCGAGCCGCTCGACGACGAACCGGCCGCGGAACGGCGCGTCGCCCGGAATGCCCGAGCGGCCGCCGAGGACGAGCTCGATCTCGGCGCCTTCCCCCGCCGCGTGCGCCGCTAGAGCCGCCTCGGGATCCGCCATGACGCCGAGCGCGGCGCCCTCTGCCCCGTTCCGAACCAAAGCGGCGAGCATCCCGGTCGTGTCCGAGGTGCCGCCGCCGCCCGGATTGTCCTGCGTGTCCGCGATCACCACGGGCTTGCCCGGGCTCGCCGCCATCGCGTGCCGGACGGCCTCGTCGGGCGACCAGATCCGCCCGGCGAAGCGGGGCTCGGCGGCTTCGACGAGGCGGAGAAGCGCCTCGGCGGCGCGGTCGGCGGCCTCCTGGGTCTCGGCATAGGCGAGAACCGCGGGGCCGCAATCGGCGATGTCGGCGGCCGGAAAGCCGGGCGTGAAGGAGGCGGACTCCGCGCCGGCCTCGTCGAGCGCGGCATAGATCGACCGCGCCGGCTCGACGAGGGTGCACTGCCAGGTGATCGGGATGAGGAAGGAGGCCTGGCGGAAGGCCTTCCCGCGGGGGCCGGCGCCCTCGAGGAAGCGGTGCAGGAGCATCGCCGCGCGCCCGCCGGTCTCGGCCATGTCCGTATGGGGGTAGTGGCGATAGGCGACGAGCGCGTCGGAATGCTCGACCATCGCGGCGGTGGTGTTCGAATGGAGGTCGAGGCTGGCCACGACCGGCACCTTCGGCCCCACCACCGCCCGGACGCGGCGGAGGAGCTCGCCCTCGCCGTCGTCGAGATGCTCGGCGACCATCGCGCCGTGGAGGTCGAGATAGACCGCGTCGAACGGCCCCTGCGCGGCGAGGTCCTCGATCAGCATCCCGACGATACGCTCGTAGGCGTCCTCGGTGACGTGCGCGGACGGCGTCGCCGCCGCCCAGACGAGCGGCACGGGCTGATGGCCGAGCTCCTTCAGCGTCGAAAGGGCGCCCGCGACCGGCAGGTTGGCGCCGGAAACGGCGTCGACGAGGCCCAGGCCGCGCTGCAGCGCCGGCCAGCCGCCGCCCTCGGCGAAGTCCCGGAACGTCGCCTTCGCAGGCGCGAAAGTGTTGGTCTCGTGCTGGAACCCGCCGACCGCGATCCGCGCCATCCGAGGCCCTCGCTCTGTTCTGCCGGCCGACTATAGCGCGCCCGTCCGCGGCCGCCACCGGCGGTGGAGCGGAGCCGCCGACGGCTCAGGTCGCCGAGGGCCCCTTGAGCTCGACGCCGTTGCCGTCGGGATCGGTGATGTAGATCGAGGGGCCGTCGCCCTCGGCGCCGAAACGGGAGACGACCTCCCCCGGCTCGACCCCGTGCGCCCGGAGATGGGAGACGACTGCCGCCGCGTCGAAGGGCGCGATGCGGAGCGCGAAATGATCGACGTTGCGGCCCTCTTTGCCGGGACCGGCGCCGCCCGCGCGGCCGATCTCGCCGTCGAGCGTGACGAGGTCGATGAGCGTGTCGCCCGCCCGCAGATGCGTGAGCCCGAGCCGTTCCTGCGTCTTCTCGAGGGTGCAGCCGAGAACGTCGCAATAGAACCGGATCGAGCGCTCGAGATCGGCGACCCGGAGCACGACGTGATCGAGCCCCCGCAGGCGGAACGGGATCATCGGAACGCGTAGGCGTCCATGCGCAACGCCCCCATTGACGTGCTGGAATGGAGCCGCTCGGCCCGCCCGCCCGCGCCGAGCGCGACGAAGAGCGGCAGGAAATGCTCCTCGGTCGGATGGTTGCGGA
>JADGGZ010000166.1 GCA_019689675.1 Rhodospirillales bacterium
ACTGCGACCTGCCGAAGACCGTGACGTGGCGAGCCCTCGGGGACGAGCGCACCGTGTCGGTCTGGACGGCGGCGGCCGCCCCTGCGCGCGGTAGCTAGTACCGCCCAGCGCAGGCCCTCGCGCGGCACATCGACTCCCTCGCCTTCGAGGAAGCAGCTGGCGAAGCGATGGACATCGCGCCCGCCCGGGGTCGTCCGGCCCTTCAAGTCACAGCCCACCTGTCAACGCGGGACCGCGGAGCAGGGCAAACCGTCACCGACCGACCGCCAGACTGAGAACGTCGACAGGTGCCGCCGGAACAGGGATCATTTCGAGCAGTCTGCCGGTTTGTGTGCTCACAACCAGTAGCGCCGGAGAGGCTGCTGCCGTAAGTGACGGCGCGGCTCCGCGTGCGACGATGAGCGTGCGCGTGGGTGTCACGGTCGCGCGTTCTCCGCAAAGGGTGGCTGGTGCGCCGGCTGTCGCGGGTGGCTGGAGAACCTTGGCTGGCGCTGCTCCGTGCAGCACGACCTTTGAGATCCCGCCTGTGTAGGCGCAAGAGCCGATGGCGTAGGCAGTGTCTCCCGCGACGTCGAGCGTGAGTTCTGTGAGGTGGTTCCGAGCCAGCTTCGTCCGCCAGCGATGCGCGACGCGTTTGCCGTGGATGTCAATGAGGTCGGGCGGGTCGCCGGTGGTTGCCACGAGGTCGCCGTCTTGCCTGACCGCGACTGCACCATGCGCGTCCGGAACGCATGCTGCGTTCGCGGCGCTCGCACACCGGAGCCAACTTCTTCCATGTGCTGTGAGTGCATCGATGCCTGTCGTGTTAGTGCCGTGGTAGCTGACGTACAAGGTTCGCTCATCAAGCGAGATGGCCCCGGCGAAGACTCGCCAATCCAGTCCCTTCGCGTGCCGAACCCGAACGAGTCTGAGGAGATGTCGCGCCGAGGGATCGAGCACGGCGATGTATGGCGCTCGGCCTGCCCCGTCAGGGCGGTCTCCGAAGACGAAGATGCGATCCGTTTGCGAACCGATCGCGATCGCGCGAAAGCTGATGCCCTCCGGGAGGCTGGTCAAGGGGCCGGCGTGACCGGAATGGAGATCGACTGCCTGCAGTGCGCCTCGGTGCTCGTACCGGCCGAGCACGTAGATGCGGCCAACGCGCGCATCCTCAACTAGGTAAGTACCTGCATGCGAGCTGCTCTGGATGGCGAGCCTGATCACTCGCGGAGCCTTCCCTGAGCCGGCGTGCACCTGCTCGATGCTTCCGTTCTCCAGTAAGGCGTAGACGATGCCTCCTGTAGCCCCTCGCCCGGCATCGAAAGCTTTCGAGCCGGCGCAGCTAGTAGCGAGCGTGGCGAGACTCGAGCAGATTGCTGTTGCGGCGACGACCCGTGATCGCGGTGACCTGCGCGGCCCTGACCAAGAGAGGAAGCGCCTTGGTTCTTTCCGCATGAGCACGACGCCTTAGTAGAGCAACCCTGAGCCGAGAGCTATCAGCAACGCGACCTCGACTGGCCGAAGCTTTTCCGCTAGCAGATGAGGTCGTGGGTTCTGCGGCTGTCGTGGAGCGCGAGCCGTAGGCGGGCTCGGAGCGACGGCGGCGGGGTCCGGGTGATAGCTGACCACCGCGTCATTCTCGTGACGTCCTGGTCAGAGACAAGCGCGAGGAGGAGCACGGTGGTCGAGACCACGATGGACGTTCACGCCTGGTTGCGCAAGCGGCTCGAGGAGACGAGCCCGGATCTGTTGCGGGCGATGGTCAAGGAGTTCACGGAGGCGCTGATGGGCGCCGAGGTGGACGTGCTCTGCGAGGCGGGCTACGGCGAGCGCTCGCCGGAGCGGGTCAACCGCAGAAACGGCTACTGAAGTTCCCCCGTCTATGCATAGCTCTACATAGGCGGGGGAACCTCAGAGCGCATTTCTACACCGGCATGAGAATCAGCCTCCGGGCGTCTGACCGGGGCGTCCGGCGCGGCCCAGGCGACATCCTGATCGAACGCTCGAATACGCCGGAGCTCGTCGGTACTACGGCGCTCCACCGCGGTCCCCATCACGGGGCGATATTCCCCGATCTCCTGATTCGCGTCCGCGTCTCGCCGCTTCTCCTTCCCGAGTTCCTTGAAGCCGTCCTGAAGGCGCAGCCCACCCGCCGGTACTTTCAGCGCTCGGCTCAGGGCATCGCAGGGAGCATGCCGAAGATCGATCAGACGGATGTCGCAAACCTCGAAGTCCCACTTCCGCCGCTCGACGAGCAGCGTCGTATCGTCGCGGAGATCGACGGGCAGCTCTCGGTCGTGGATGCGATGGCCGCCGAGATCGACCGGGCGCTGAAGCGGAGCGCAGCCCTCCGCCGCTCGATCCTGGAGCGGGCGTTCAGCTCGATCCTGGAGCGGGCGTTCAGCGGCGAGCTCGTCCCGCAGGACCCATCCGACGAGCCGGCGTCGGTGCTGCTCGAGCGGTTGGCGGCGGCGCGCGCGAAGGCTCCCAAGCCTGGGCGGAGACGCCGTCCAGTTGCGTCCGGACGGGCGAGTACGGTCGATGCATGAGTCATTCGGCTCGGCGTCAGCGTCTCCCCAGGTACGGATTCGCCTTCCTCGATGAGACGGGTACGCTCGCCAGTCCCCGCGACCCGTTCTTCGCGGTCGGGCTGCTGCGTTGCGCGGAGCCGTACCAGCTTTCGCGACCGATGCAGCGGATCCGCGACAAGCAGCACTTCTACGACGAGATCAAGTGGAACAAGGTCTCCCAGAAGAAGCTCCCGCTGATGATCGACCTCGTCAACGTGTTCCTGAGCTCGGATGCGACGTTCTCCGCGTTCATCGCGGACAAGACGCGGCACGACGTGATCGGACGCTTCGGCGGTTCGTTCAAGGCGTACGAAGCGCTTGCACGGCAGCTCGTCCGCGGAAGCGTACGTCGCGACGAAGTACTGTTCGTGATCGCCGACGAGTACAGCACCCCGCCGGCTGAGACGTTCGAGGAGAACGTCCGCGACTACGTGAACCAGCGTCTCAGACGTCAGGCGGTCGCAGGTGTCTGCCGAATGCGGTCGAGCGGCTCGGATCTCCTACAGCTCATCGACCTTCTGCTCGGCGCTGTCGTCTACGAGTACAAGGCCGACCGGGGTGTCGTCAGCCTCGGCCCCTACAAGCCCAAGGTCAAGCTGCTGGAGCACATCAAGAGGCGCGCCGGAGTCTCGTCCTTCGTCGGCGGGTTCCGAGACCCGAGGCTGAACGTCGCGGAGTACGCGTCATGAGCCCGCCGAACCAGAGAGAGTGCAGGCCATGGACCTTCCGGTCGACGCCTGCACGCCTCATTATGCCCTACCCGGATCGGATCGCAACCCCGGAAGTGACTCGCAGCAACAGCGGCTGTGGAGCTACTGCAACTTCCTCCGCGACGACGGGCTCTCCTACGGCGACGACAGGCGGCCACGTCCCGTCAAGGTGGTGTGCGAGGTTGAGCGCGTCATCCTCGCTTGAGGTCTATGCGGCGGCTGCGATGGCGATCACCTCCTCGGGCTCGTCGGCTGGCGGATCGGTGAGCGCTTTGGCGATCGATTCGGCGCTCATGTAGCGGCGGGCGACGGCCCATTCGACGCTCCTATGTCAAGTCGACCGGGGGTAGCGCGCGTTCCGCCCACTCGTGGAGGCGGCGGTAGACGACGTTGGCGAGGTGGCGCTTCAGGCAACGGCTAGCCTCGGCGGCGCTCTTGCCCTCGGCGAGTTTCCGCTCGAGATACGCGCGGGCTGCGGGGTTTCAGCGGGCCTGGACCATCGCGATCGTGTAGAGCGCGCGGTTGAGCTGGCGGTTGCCGCCGCGATTGAGCTGGTGCCGGCGGACGCGACCGCTGGAGGCGGGGACGGGCGCGGTGCCGGTGTGCGCGGCGAAGGCTGCGGCACTGCGGAAGCGGCCGATGCCGCGTGTCTCGCCGAGGATCTTGGCGGCCACGATTGGACCGACACCACAGATCGCGAGCAGCTGGGTGCAATGACGAGCGCGGAGCAGCTCGCGGATCTCACGCTCGAGCTTCCCCGCATCCCGCTCAAGTGCGGTCAGGCGGTCGAGCGCCTGCACAGCCAGCCGGCTGCGGACGGGGTCGTGCGCAGAAGCTCGGCGGGCGATCGCGCGCGCCCGGCGGACGCAGCCGGCGGAGGCGAGCGGGCCCGTCTTCGCCTGGTAGCCCGGGGCAGCAACGCGGAGCAGCGCGTGTTCACGGTTGCGCCAACGGCCCGCCTCGACGATCAGCTAGTCGCGAGCATCCACGAGCAGCTTCAGCTCGTCGTCGAGCACGGTGGCGTCCAGGCGCGGGAGCCGCTCTTGGTCGCGCAGGCCGATCCTGGCCACAACGAGCGTGTCGCCCCGGTCGTGCTTGCCGCGCTGGCCGCTGCTGCGCCGGCCGTCGCACGTAAGCGTCGCCGGGACGTCGACGAGCTCCTCACCCTGAGCAAGCAATGACTGGACGATGGCGAGCCCGTAGCCGCGCGCGTTTTCGATCGCGACCAGCCGCGGCTTCGGCAGCGCCGCGATCCAGGCGCTCAGCTTCGCCAGCCCGCGGACGTCGGCGCCCACTTCGATTCCCTCCACCAACCGGCCATGCTCGTCGATCGCGGCCGCAGCGTGCGAGCGCGAGTGCACGTCGATCCCGACGATGATCACCGACTCCTCCTTCCCGAAGCCGCCTACGATGCGTCGGGGCGTCTCGGACAGACCTACCGTCCGGTTTCCACGCCGCTATCAGGTCACAAAGCGCCCCAGCCGGAGCTGCAGGGACTGGCCCCAACAGAGTCAGAGCCGCGAAGGCTCGACAGAAAGATGCCGAGTCACCCACAGCTCCGAACGCGGCCACCACGACCGCGCAGGAAGGAGAAAAACACGTAGGAAGATGCCGACGAGGTCGGTGCGCGAGGGCGTCCGATTTCCTGTGTAGGCAGCTTCTCTCCGATTGACGTTACTCCGGGAGTCGGTCGCCGAAGTGGATCTTGAACGCGAGCAGCGCGGTCGTCCAGTTGCGCGTCCTTGTCCACGCCGGCACGGCGTTGACGATGGCGAGGTAGATGAGCTTCTTGGCGGCCTCCTCGTTGGGGAAGTGTCCTTTCGTCTTGATCGCTTTGCGCAGCTGTCGGTTCAAGGCTTCGATCGCGTTCGTGGTGTAGATGACGCGACGCACTTCGGGCGGGAAGGCGAGAAACGGCGTCACGTACTCCCACGCGTTCAGCCACGCTTGTGTGATCACCGGGAAGCGCTGACCCCACTTGTCGTCGAACGCCTCGAGCGCCGCCTGGGCGGCGTCGGCGTCGACGGCGGTGGAGATCGGCTTCAGGTCGCGCGCGACCTGCTCGCGCTCTCTGCGCGGCACGTACTTGAGACTGTGGCGAATGAGGTGGACAACGCATGTTTGGACGGTCGTCTGCGGGTAGATCGGCTTGATCGCCTCCGGGAAGCCCTCCAGGCCGTCGACGCAGCAGATCAGGATCTCTGAGACGCCGCGCTGCTTCAGCTCGGAGAGCACCTGCATCCAGAACTTCGCGCCCTCGCTCTCTTGGAACCACATCCCGAGCACGTCCCGGTCGCCCTCGACGGTGACGCCCAGGGCGAGGTAGCAGGCCTTGCGCTGCACCGATCCGCCCTCGCGGATCTTCAACACCAAGGCGTCCAGGAACAGCACCGGGTAGACGTCGTCGAGCGGCCGCTGCTGCCACTCCCTGACATCCTCGACGACCGCGTCGGTGACCCGGCTGATCAGGTCGCGGCCGACCTTGACCCCGTAGATCTCCGCCAGGTGCGCCTCGATGTCGCGCGTCGACAGGCCGCGCGCGTAGAGCGCGAGGATCTTGTCGTCGAACCCCTCGAAGCGCCGCTGGCCCTTGCGCACGAGCTGCAGCTCGAAGCTGCCGTTGCGGTCGCGCGGCGTCCTGATCTCGACGGGTCCCTGCTCGGTCTGCAGCGTCTTCGGCGTCGAGCCGTTGCGCGTGTTGCCGACACCGCCGGGCGGCTCCTGGTGCGGCTCATAGCCGAGATGCTCGGAAAGCTCCGCCGCAAGCGCCCGCTCCACCAGCCGCTTCGTCAACTGCGCGAGCACCCCGGCGGGCCCGACGATCTCCTCCTCGCTGCCGGCGCCGGCCAGCAGCTGGTCGACCACCTCGTCCGAGAGGCGGTCGAGTAGCTCCGGTGAGAGCTCGACCCCGATCGACGGCGCGCCGCCGGCAGGTTGCTGCGCTCGCCTGCCAGGCTCGCTCCCCACCCCGCCGGCGCTAACCAACGGCTCGATCTCGCTGTTCGACTTCGTAGGCATGACGCTCCTTTCTGGTCATGCCTACACAGGGCGTCGGACACTCCCTCCGAGCGGAGCTACCTCCGAGCGACTTCGCCCGGGCGCTGGGACGCCACCTGGGCACTGAAACGCGCGCTTGTTCGCTCATGCCGTTGTGGCCGCACCGAGGTAGACTGCCTGAATCGCTTCGTGATCGATGCCGGAGGCTGCGTCGCCTGCGAACCGGAGCTCTCCCCCGTCGACGACGTATACCGCATCCGCAAGCTCCGTCGCAAGGCGCACAGACTGTTCGAGGAGGAGCACCGAGAGGCCGGTGCTCGCGAGTTCGCGGATGATGTCAAGGAGGCGCCGGACGACTACCGGAGCTAGGCCGAACGAGGGCTCGTCGAGCATGATCAGGCGCGGCGACGTCATCAGCGCCTGCCCGATCGCGAGCATCTGGGCCTCGCCGCCGGAGAGTTGCGACGCAGGCTGCTTCACGCGCTCGCGGAGGCGTGGGAAGATCGCGTAGATCTCGTCGATCCGCGCCGACATCTTCGAGGCCGGAAGCGTGGACCCGCCACCCAGCAGGCTGTCGGTGACGGTCAGGTCGCGGAAGACGCGGCGACCTTCGGGGGCAAGCGCGATCCCGCGCTTGACACGCGCGTTCGGCGGAAGAGCGGTGATGTCCTCTCCGTCCCAGACGATGCGTCCCTCTGCCGCTGCCACCATCCCGGCGACCGCGCGGTCGAGGCTCGACTTGCCGGCACCGTTGCGGCCGACGATCGCGACGCGCTCGACAATCGCCACCTCGCAGAAATCGCGATGAACGTCCAAGGCGACATAACGCACCTCCGCCTCCCTTCCTCGACGATGAACGGATGCGAGGCAGGCGAACGAATGACATCTACGGATCCGTGCTCACGGCACACCCGAACAATCGCAGAGGGCGGCCAACTGCAAACCGCGGACTCGCAGCCCACAGAAAACGCAGCGGCCCGCCCAACCTCGAACCCCACCACGGCCCTCGATCCGGGAACAAGCCGCGACGCTACTGCTCCGGCCGGACGGCGCTCCTGCTGAGGGCCCATGCCCCGATCTTCATGTCCCTACAACCCGGTCGGGCTCCACTCAACACTCGACCACCTATCGCCAGTCGAGTACGAGAAGATGAACAGAGAGAAAGAGAACGCCGCCTAATCAAACCGTGTCCACCAAACCGGGGGCGGTCCAGGCCTCCTCGGCGAGGTCGAGCGCGTCGCGATACAGCCGCCGATCGTCGCAGGGGTCGCCCGGGTAGCGCTGGCAGGTGATCAGCCCGAAGCCGAGCTGCATCTACGCTGTGCTCCACACAGGAGGGACGACGGCTTGGAGAGGAACTCGCGGTAGTCGAGCTCGCGGTACGGCGTCGAGCACGGGTGGCCGTCCGCGAGCAGCAGCCGGCGGCCCGGCAGGTCCATCACGACCGACGCGACCGTCGCCGAGCGCTCGAGCTCCGACAGCCGCGGGTCGGGATGGCAGCAGATCCCGAGCGGATAGGTCGCGTGGTCGCCGAGGATCCGCTCCCACGCCTCCTCCGAGAGCGCGCCGCGCCCGGCGCGGACGAGGTCGCGCAGGCGCGCCAGCCGGAACGGGCTGTCGGGCATCGCCCAGACGGAGACGTCGCGGCCGTCGAAGTCGGGACTCACGAAGTGGTTCGTGTGCAGGAGCACGCCGTCGTCCGGGTAGAGGAGGTAGAGCTGCGAAAAGTCGCCGGGCGCCGCCTCCACGTCGAGCGCGACGCCGTCCTCATGTGCGATCAAGTAGTTCGCCGACGAGGAGCGGACGCCGCTCTGGAGCGCGACGAGCGCGTCGCTGAGCGTCTCGCTGTCCAGAATCGCGCGCAGGACGACGTGGTACGGGACGCCGGGGGCGCCCACGTCGGCCGCCGTGACGAGCGCGTTCGTGCACAGGCCGACGCCGGACGAGTTGAAGCCCGTCTTCGCCAGCAGCCCCGCCTCGACGACCGTGACGAAGTCCGGACCGTCCTCCTGCGACGCCTCCAGCACGACGACGGTGTCCGACGTGTGCAGGAGCCAGTCCCAGTTCTGCCCGACGAGCGTGCCGCCGTGCGGCGTCGCCTCGGGCAGGGCGGCGAACGAGCTGCACTCGTGGGGGCCGCCCGCCGCCGCCTCGGCCTCGCGGGCCTTCGCGGCGAACATCACCTCCGTCCGCACGTTGATCGAGAGCACGTCGAGTG
>JADGGZ010000167.1 GCA_019689675.1 Rhodospirillales bacterium
GCATCCGAGTTCGCATCGAGCCGGTGCAGAAGATCTCGGACGAACGCTGGGTTTGGCATTGCGGGCTCGACGCCGAGGCGAGCCGAATCCTGAACGATCTCTACAACGGGGTCACCGTCGAGCCGGAGCGAGCGGCGCGAATCCTGTCGCTTTTCCGGCTCGACTTCGACGACCCCGCCGATATGCGGGCCGACCTCGCCGGACGCCCCGTCTATCTCGCTCTCGCGATGACGCCGCAGCACCGCGTCAGGGTGAAGCCTCAGAACCTCCTCGTGAATCTTCCCCTCGCGAGCCGGGCGTGACCGCCCGTCCCTTCGGAATGGCGCTCCTCGCCTTCTCGGCGACCTCCTACGGGCTCGTGCCGATCTTCGCGCGCCTCTACTACGACTCGGGCGGGACGCCGCTCGCAGTGCTGGCGTTCCGCTATGCCGCCGGCGCGCTGCTTCTCGCCGGGGCGCTGCCGCTCGTCGGCCGGGAATTTCGCTTCCGCACGGCCGGAATGGCGCTCGGCGTGCTACTCGCCGCCGTGAGCTACGGCTATCTCGCGGCGGTGCGCTACATTCCGGTGACGGTCGCGGCGCTGGTCTTCTTCACGTATCCCATGCTCACCGTTCTGACGGCGCGGCTCTTCGGCCTCGAGCGAATCGGCTGGCGACGAGCACTCGGCGTGGTGATGGCCTTTGTCGGGCTCGGGATGGGCCTCGACGTCGAAACGGGCGTGATCCTCGACTGGCGCGGCGTCGCGCTCGCCGCAGGAGCCGCGATCGCCTACACGGCGCTTCTGCTCGTGAGCCAGCGGGCGGCCAGCGCCGGCGGCGGCACCGATCTGACCTTCCAGGCCAATCTCGTGTGCGCCGGCGTATTCCTCCCGCTCGCCGCCCTCGCGGGCGAACTCCACTTCCCGATCTCGGCTGCAGGGTGGATCGGCCTCGTCGGCGTCGCGGTCGCCTTTCTCCTCGGCATCGTCGCCTTCATTGCCGGCATCGGCCGGAGCGGCGCCCTTCGTGCTGCAGCGCTCTCCAATCTCGAACCGCTCGTATCGATCGCCGGCGCGGTCGTGTTCCTCGGCGAGGGGCTGAGCGCTGTGCAGCTCGCCGGAATAGCGCTCGTCGCCGCCGGCATTGTCGCGATGACCCGCTGATGTTCGCCTTTCCGGGCGAGCCGAGCTGGAACGAGGCGGAGCGCGCGGTCGAGTTCGCCGTCGAGGTGGGCGAGTACAAGGGCCGCGTCTTCGTGCCCGTCGCCCTCTTCCAGCATCTCCTCGGCCACCGTCCGCCGCCCGAAGAATGCATACGGATCTTCTATCTCGAGCGCGCCCGGTTCGAGCGCCTCGCCGAAGAGCGCATCTTCGCCCGCGCACTCGATCCTGACGCCAACATCCGTCTCACCCTGCGGGACCTCGTACGCGCGAAGAAGGCCCTTTAGCGCCCTTCACGGCAGACGGTGCCCCCCGCGCCTGCGCGACGGCGCAGCGTTTCCGCAGCTCGTTACGACGCCGCCGAGAAGGTCTGCTGCGGGCGACCGCTGCCGCCCCGCGCGATGTCGATGCCGGCTTCGAGGAAGCGGCGGTACTTCTGCTCGGCGAATTGCGGCTCGGTTTGCACAGCGGCGAGCAGAACCGTCGAGGCGACCGCCGTAGGGCAAAGACGCTCCCCGGGCATGACGGGAGGCGCCCCGGGCGGGGCCATGCTCCCGCCCGACCAGAACACCGAAACCGCCGACCACGCGGCCGGCGTGTCGAAACCCGCCGCCTCCGCCTTCTGCATGGCGGCACGGCGATTCTCCTCGGTCGGTTGGAACACCCAGGCTTCGGCCGCCTGCAGCGCTGCGACCGCCTCAGGCGCCGAGTCTGCCGGCAGCGTGAACCGGGCGCACGTGCACGCCCACCAGACGGCCTCCCGCCGCGGCAGCGCATGGGCGAGAAATCGCACCGCGTCGGGCCACTGCGCCTCGCGGATCAGCGCCTCGAGGAAATCGCCTGGCGAAAGACCCGGGGTGAGAATCGCCTTCGCCACGTCGCCGAGCGCGAACTGCGCCGCAATCTCGGCGGCGCTCTGGGCGGTGATCTTCTTGAGCAGACCGAGCGCTATGGCACCCCTCCCGTACCGCTCAGTTGATCATCGTCAAGCCGCCCTTGAGGGTCAGCATGCCGTCGCCTTTGACCGTCGTCATAGGCGATTTCCCTTCGAGCATGGCTGTGCCTTCGATCTTGACCAGCGTGCCCTTGATGGTGATTCCCGTCTGATCGATCTTGATCGAGTTCGAGCCGACCTTGAGCTCGATCGACTGCATCGCCTCCACTTCCTGCTTGCCGAGCCCGATCGTGACCTTCTGATTGCCGGTTTTGATCTCCAGCGTGTCGTTTCCCGTCTTGATGGTCACGTCGCGGTTGCCGGTGTCGATGAGGTGTTCGTCGTTACCGGTCTTTACCTGAACCTTTCGGTTGCCCGTGTTGACGACGAGCGTCTCGTCGCTTTCCACGGTATGAGTGCGCTTGCCCTTCTCGATCGTGACCGTCTCGTCGCCTTCCTTGACGGTCTCCGTGCGGTTGTTCTTGACCTCGATGGTCTGGTCGTGCCCGACCTTGAGATCGTCGTCGTTCTCGACGACGCGGTGGAAATCCTTCTGGGCGTGGAAGTAGATGTCCTCCGCCCCCTTCTTGTCCTCGAATCGCAGCTCGTTGAAATCCTCGGCGCCGCCTTGCATCGAGCTGCGGGTCTTGACGCCGCTCTGCGTCTTGTTGTCGGGAAGAGCGTAGGGCGGCATGAAAGCCGAGTTGTAGACGCACCCCGTGATGATCGGCCGGTCGGGATCGCCTTCGAGAAAGTCGACGATCACCTCCATGCCGATGCGCGGAATGAAAATCGCGCCCCATTGCTTGCCTGCCCAGAGCTGCGCCACGCGCAGCCAGCACGAGCTGTCGCTGTCCTTCTTGCCCTCCCGGTCCCAGACGAACTGGACCTTCACGCGGCCGTACTTGTCGGTGTAGATCTCCTCGCCCGACGGCCCGACCACGAACGCGGTATGCGGTCCCTGGACGCGAGGGCGCGGCGTCACGCGCGCCGGGCGCCAATGCCGGTCGGTCGTGATGCAGGTGAAGCTGTTGACGTAGCTCGGCGCCCCTCCCTCCCCGGGGAGATGCGAAAGGTCGCTGGCGCTGTGCCTTACAGCAGTCAGAACGTAGTCCTTGTTCTGCTCGGCATAGACATGGCCCTCGAGCTTGAACTTGCCGCCCGGCGAGAAGCTGCGGCAAGTCCCCTGGCCGTCGATGTTCTCGTACTCGGCTTCCTCTTCCTCCATCCATGTTTTGACGAGACGTTTCGTGTCGGGGCCGATATTGGCGAGCTCGCCAGGCGCTTCGCCGCCGCCCTTCGAGATGCCGTCGTAGACCGCGTAGTCGCCGTAATGGATGTCGTAGAGCTCGTGCTCCTTGAACGATGAAAGCCCGAGCAAGGTCGTCGTGGTCTGCTCGAGGTTGCTGTCCGGTCGCTGGAAATTCTGGTCGCGGATCGTCAGCTTTCCCGACCGATAGCTGTAGCGCGGAACCCACCCGCGCACGTGCGCGACGACCTGATGCACGTCGAGGTCGGGCCGGTACTTCACCACATCGTCGGCGCAGTCGAACCAATTGCTCTTCTGGTCGGTGACGACGAGCTTATGCGAGCCCTCGGCGTGCACGAAGTAGTATAGGATCCCCTCCTCTTCCATGAGGCGGGAGACGAAATCGAAATCGGTCTCGCGGTACTGCGTGCAGTAGTTTCGCTTGTTGTACGACTCGAGGAGTTTCCAGTCGACGTCGAAGCCGGTCATCACCTTCTTGAGGATGTCCGGCGTCGTCAGCCCCTGGAAGATGCGAAGATTCGTGCGCCGCGTCAGGAGCCACAATTTCGGCACGAGCTCGGCGGTATAGCGGCGATAGTCGCGGCCGAAGTCGCCGCCCATCTCCCATGTCCGCACGATGCCGTTGAACCATCGCCTGTCGTCGGGCGGCCCGACGGCGACGGAAACGCTCTGCCCGATGATCTTCTCGGGGAGAATCGCTTCGTCGCTCGAAACCATCTCGAGGCGGTAGCTGAACAGGCGCGACATCGCTTCGACGCCCTCGAAGCCCGTGAGGACGAGCTTGTCGGCGCCGAGCGGTGTCTTCACCGTCAGGAACCGTTGCTCCTGCTTGATGGTTACCGGAGCCATCGAAGGTCGTTCACCTCTGCTTCAGAGCAAGCGAGATCGAATTTGCAGGCTGGCGAGGAGCGGCGTGCCGCCCCTCGCCCGAACCCCGCGATCAGACCTGCTTGCCCGCGGCGAGATCGTACGAAGTCGACTTGTTGGTCTTCGTCTTGTTCTTCGTGTCGAACGTGTCCTGAGCGAACTCGATCTTGGCGTAGTTGAGCGACAAGGACTCGGTCGGCCGGTCGCCGCCCGACGACATCGAATAGCCGCTGATGAGCACGTCCGTCAGCTTGTACTTGAGGTAGACGTCCATCTTCTTGTTCTCGGTGCGCACGAAGTGGATCTCGGCGTCGACCGCCTCCGAGCCGCCCCAGGCCGCCTCGAGCAGCGGCAGCGAGGCCTCGTCCTGGGTCTTCGTGACGACGATTTCGGAGAAGGAGGGCGCGCTCGCGTCGCGGTCCTTCTGACTACCGGTCGGCGAGCCGATGCCTCTTCCGACGCCGAACTGGAACGAGGTCACCTCGATCCAGTTCTTGTGCCCCTCCTCGGTGACGCTCCCCTGCACGGACCCGAACTTCAGATAGATTGGCATGTCTCTTTACCTCCAAGGTTCGATGAATTGTTGAAGCTCTTAGAGCACCCCTGCTTTAGCTACCCCCCGGCTCGAGCCGGTTCCCCCGATCGCTGCTTTTCTTCTTTCGACCTCAATTGATGGCGTAGCGGAAGCCTCCATTCTCGTCGACGGAAACCTGGACTGAGCTGATCGCCTGCCCCTCGGCCATGCGCTCGAGGAAGCGCGCCGACATCTCGGGCAGAAGGCCGCGGCTCAGGATGCTTTCGATGTTGCGCGCGCCGCTCTCGACCTCGGTGCACCGCTTGGCGATGCTTTCGACGAGATCCGGCGTCCAGCTGAACGAAGCCTTGTAGTTCTCCTGGACGCGCCGTTTGATCCGGCCGAGCTGCAGCTCGATGATCTGGCGGATCACCGAGTCGGAGAGCGGGAAGTACGGCACCATCGTGACGCGGCCGAGAAACGCGGGCTTGAAGATCTTCAGCAGTTCCGGCCGCAGCGCCTCCGCCAGCCCAGCGGCGTCCGGCATCGCCTCCGGATCGGCGCAGAGCTTGTGAATGAGGTCGGTGCCGGCGTTCGAGGTCATGATGATGATCGTGTTCTTGAAGTCGATGTCGCGCCCTTCGCCGTCGCGAATCATCCCCTTGTCGAACACCTGGTAGAAAATGTCCTGAACCCCGGGGTGCGCCTTCTCCATCTCGTCGAGAAGGACGACCGAGTAGGGGCGACGCCGCACCGCTTCGGTCAGCACGCCGCCTTCGCCGTACCCGACGTATCCGGGAGGCGAGCCGAGGAGCATCGAGACCTTATGCTCCTCCTTGAACTCCGACATGTTGATGACCGTAAGGCTCTGCTCGCCGCCGTAGATGAGATCGGCGAGGGTGAGGGCCGTCTCGGTCTTGCCCGTCCCGGAGGTTCCGACCATGAGGAAGACGCCGAGCGGCTTTCGCGGATCGGCGAGCTTGGCCCGGCTCACCTGCATCGCCTGGCTGATCGCCTCCAGCGCCTGAGGCTGGCCGATGATCCGCTCCGCCATCCTCTCCTTGAGATTGAGGACGGCGCGAATCTGGTCGGAAACCATGCGGCCGACCGGAATTCCGGTCCACGCGGCGACCACTTGCGCGATCGCCTGGCCGTCGACGACCGGGAGGAGCAGCGGGTCCTCGCCCTGGAGCGCCTTCAGCTCCTTGTCCACCTGCGCGAGCTCGTCGCGCCACGCGGCCTGCTCCTGCGGCGAAGGCGCATTTTCCTTGGCCGCATAGGCGCTCTCGAGCTTCTCGCGAAGCTCGCGGATTCGCGCGACGAGCTTCTTCTCCTGGTCCCAGCGCTGCTCGAGCGCGGCGAGCTCGCCCATCGCCGCCTCGCGCTGCTGCTTGAGGCTCGCGATCGTGCCGTCGTGATTGGCTCCCGCCGCGGCCTCGCGCTCGAGGATCTCGATCTCGGTGCCGAAAAGCTCGATGCGGCTCCGCTTGTCGGCGATCGCCGCCGGCGTGGCGTTCTGGCTCATCGCGACGCGCGCGCACGCGGTGTCGAGGAGCGAGACGCCCTTGTCGGGAAGCTGCCGGCTCGGAATGTAGCGCTTGGAGAGCCGCACGGCCTCGACGAGAGCCTCGTCGAGGATCTTGACCTTGAAGTGCTTCTCGAGCGTCGGCACGAGCCCGCGCAGCATCGCGACGGCATTGGCCTCGTCCGGCTCGTCGACCTTCACGACCTGGAAGCGGCGGGTGAGCGCCGGATCCCGCTCGAAGTACTTCTTGTATTCGGCCCAGGTGGTCGCCGCGATCGTCCGCATCTCGCCGCGGGCGAGCGCCGGCTTCAGGAGGTTGGCGGCGTCGTTCTGCCCGGCCTGGCCGCCCGCGCCGATGAGCGTGTGCGCCTCGTCGATGAACATGATGATCGGCTTCGGCGAGGCCTTCACCTCGTCGATCACGCCTTTGAGGCGGTTCTCGAACTCGCCCTTCATCCCGGCGCCCGCCTGGAGGAGGCCGAGATCGAGCGTGCGGACCGTCACGTTCTTGAGATCGTCCGGAACGTCGCCCTGCGCGATCTTGAGCGCGAAACCTTCGACGACGGCGGTCTTGCCGACGCCCGCCTCGCCGGTGAGGATCGGATTGTTCTGCCGGCGGCGCGTCAGAATGTCGATGACCTGGCGGATCTCGGCGTCGCGGCCGAGCACCGGGTCGATCTTGCCCGCCTTGGCGCGCGCGGTGAGATCGACCGTGTAGAGGTCGAGGTTCGGCGTGGGGCCGCCCGGTCTCGGCGCCGCGGCGGTGTCGCCACCCGCCGCGGCCGGCTCCGCTGCCGCGTCCTCGGCCGTGCCGCCGCAGATCTTGGCGAAGCCCTTGCGGAGGGTTTCGCCCTGAATGCGCTCGAATTGAGGCGAGGCTTGGCGGGCCAAGGCCGAAAGGCTCTCGTCGCTGACGAGGGCGGCGAGAAGGAAGCCTGAGCGGATGCGGCTGGCACCGTGCTCGAGGGAGCCGATGACCCAGGCCTCGCGAGCGAGCTGGACGACATGCGGCGACAGCGCCGGCGCGCGGCTGTTGCCGGTCTTCAGCTTGTCCAGGGTCCGCGTCAGATCGGCACTGAGGCGGGCCGGATCGACCTCGAAATGCCGAAGGATGGCGGCGAAATCGCTGTCGGAGCTCTCCAGGAGCTTCAGCAGCCAGTGCTCGATCTCGACGTTGTAGTGAGAGCGGCTCAACGTGAGCCCGGCCGCGCCCTCGAGCGAACGTCGACAGAGCTCGTTCATCCGAGCGACGAGCGATCTCAAATCTACGGCGGCCATGACCCTATGCTCCCCAACTCTCTCTTGTCGATTGCCCTCGCGGCACCCGCCGATCGCCGTCGTTCACCATGACCGGTCTTATAGGCGCCGCCGCTCGGCGGCGCTGTGCGGACAGTCACAGCAAGTTGCAGCGATCGACCCCCATGAAATTGTTACGCGGAACCACCCGCCCCGTCCACCTCGAGGACGCGCGCCCCCATCGTCGGAGGCGTTGCCCTCGTCCCGGCCGGCGCTCGACTCACATCGCTCCGAGTTGACGCCAGATCGGCATCTCGTCCCGGATCATCTTGTCGAGCCGCTCGGCGAGAAATTCCTCCGCCTCCGCATCGCTTTCGATGGCGCGGCCGTCGCGGTGGAGCCGATCGCCGCGCGCCTTCACGGTGGGCCAGATCGCTTTCGCGATGTCCTGCGGACGCGCCCCGGGATCCCTTCCCAGGATGTCGTAGGCGAGGACTTCCGCAGGCGTCAGGAAATAGGCGCTGCCGGGGCGCGGCATCGCCAGCGCCACGAGGATCGGAACGTCCTGATCGCGGACGGTCGCCGCGACGGCGCGGTTGAACCGAGCGGCCGCCGCTGAAGACGCCGTGGCCTCGTCGGGCAGGAGGGGCATCGCCTGCCGGCTGCTCACCAGCATGCCGACCAGCTCCACCGCCTGGAGCGTGGTGCGGCGCAGTTCGGGCAGGTCGAGAAGCTCGCCGACGGAGCGAGGACGCTCGGCGAGCGCCTCGACGACCGGCCGGTAGGCGGCCTCGTTCAGCTTGCCGCGCCCCTGCCGCAATTCGATTTCGTATTCGAAGGCGTGCGCCGGAACCTGGAGCGCCAGCCGGGTCGCACGCAACAAGTCTTCCTGGCGCGTGCGGCTGAGCCGCCTTCCCCCGCGGACGAAGA
>JADGGZ010000168.1 GCA_019689675.1 Rhodospirillales bacterium
CGCGCGATTCTTCGGGAAATCGACAGGGAGGAAACCGAGCACCTTGCCGAGTACGAGGCGGTGAGGAAGCAGGTCAGCGAAGCGACTTTCGACGCGATCATCTACGGCAGTGCCGCCAGTTTCATTCTCCTGGCATTGGTCGGCTACTTCCTCGGTCGGAGCATCACGGTTCCGGTGAGGCATGCCGTCCAAGCGCTGGCGTCAAGCACCGCGGAGATTGTCGCCGGGACCTCTCAGCAAGCCGCGGGCGCCCAGGAGCAGGCGGCCGCCGTCGCTCAAACAATGAGCACGGTCGACGAGATCGCGCAGACCGCTTCGCAAGCAAAGGAGCGGGCCAGCGCGGTCAACGAGGCGTCCCGGCGTGCGCAGGAGGTAGGCAATGTCGGTCGCCGTGCCGTCGAGGACACGATCGCGGTTATGACGTCGGTCCGTGAGCAGAGCGAATTGATTGCACGCACGATACTCGAGCTTGCCGAGCAAGCGCAGGCGATCGGCGACATCATCGAAGCAGTGAACGACATTGCCGAGCAGACCAACCTGCTCGCGCTCAACGCCGCTATCGAGGCGTCCCGCGCGGGCGAGCATGGCAAGGGGTTCGGCGTCGTGGCTCAGGAAATCAAGTCCTTGGCCGATCAATCCAAGAGGGCGACGTCGCAGGTTCGGCAGATCCTCAGCGCGATCCAGCGGGCCACCAACAACGCCGTGATGAATACCGAGCAGGGTGGCAGGAGCGTGAGCGAAGCGATGATCAAGGCCGAGCAGGCGGGCGGCACGATCCGCACACTCACGGATACCATAGCCGAGGCGGCGCAACTGGTCGCCCAGATCGTGGCGTCCGTGGGCCAGCAAGCCATTGGTATGTCGCAGATCCAGCAGGCGATGCACAGCATCAGTGCGGCCACGAATCAGAACCTCGCCTCGACGCGTCAGGCCGAGCGTGCGGCGCAGGATCTGGAGGCACTCGGCAGACAGCTTCGTGGCATGCTGATCGGGGTCACCGCCTAGGAGCCTTACGCAATGGAGTTGCAACAGCGACTCCTCGTCACATTTGTCGCGGAGCTCGACGAACGCCTCCGCACCCTCGAGCAGGGGCTGTTGGCTCTCGAGCGGGCGCCTCGAGGCGAGGAGCGGGAGGCGATATTGCTCGAGCTGTTCCGAGCGGCGCACAGCCTCAAGGGCGCAGCCTGGTCGGTCGGCATCGAACCCATCGAGCGTGTCTGCCACTGGCTCGAGGACGTATTCGCCATGGTGCGCGACGGCCGTCGTCAACTCGACGCTTCGTTGTTCGAGCTTCTGCTGGCCTGCGTCGATGCGATCCGAGAGTCCGGTGCTCGCCTTCGGCGAGGCGAAGACGCAGGCGGCAATGTGAGGGCTCTTCTGCCGCGGCTGCAAACCGCACTGGCCGTCCCCGTCGAGGAGCCTGCACCGGCGATGCCGGCTTCGGAGTCGCCTGCTCCGGAACGGACGATGCGCGATGGAATGGTCCGCCTCGATGCCGCGCGGCTCGATGCGCTGCTCGCAGGAAGCGGCGAGCTGTTCGTGGCCCGGCGCCGTCTCGAGGTCCGGCGGGACGAGGCCGGCAGGCTGCTCGAGCGGGTGCGGCAAACGCGCCTTCAATTGCGCGCGGCCGGTCGTCACAGCGGCACGAGCGCCGGCAACATGCAGCTGACGAAGTCCCCAGATCCGGCCGCGGAACAGCTCCGCGAGCTCGACCGCCAGCTCGATCGATTCATCGCCGGGTTCGCATCGGATCAGGCGGCGATCGATCGCGCGGCTGAAACGCTCGATGCGGCGATTAGAACCGCACGGATGCTGCCGTTTTCGGAAGCCTGTCATGGGCTGGAGCGCATGGTGCGGGATATGAGCCGGATCGGCAGGAAGCAGATTCGGCTCGCCATCTCGGGGGAAGATGTGGAGCTCGACCGCTCCGTGATCGAGGCATTGAAGGATCCGCTGATGCACCTCGTCCGAAATGCCGCCGATCATGGAATCGAGAGTGCCGACATCCGACGTGCGGCCGGAAAGTCGATAGCCGGAACGATACAGGTGTCGGCCACCCTTCATGGGCAAGGCGTCATGATTGCTGTCGAGGATGACGGCCGCGGCTTGGATTACGCGGCGATCAGGGCGGCGGCTCGTCTGCGCGATCTGCCCGAGGGGGACGATGCGCAGCTCTCGCGCTACATCTTTCGCCCCGGGTTCTCGACGCTACGGGCCCCAAGCGAGGTCTCCGGCAGGGGCATCGGTCTCGATGCGGTACGATCCTCCGTCGAGGCGGTACGGGGCACGGTCGACGTGACTTCGGAGCCTGGCCGAGGCACCCGGTTCACGATGCGGCTTCCGCTGACTGTGACGACGATCCGTGCACTGCTCGTCGGAATAGGGTCGGACATTCTTGCGATCGATACCAGCAACGTCGTCGGGCTGGCTCGGATTGCCCCTGCGGATGTACGCGTGGTGCGAGGTCGAGAGACCGCGATCATCTCGAATTCGCCCGTGCCGTTGATCTCGCTCGCCCGTGCGCTCGGTCGGGTCGAGCCGGTCCCCGCCCTCGCGCGGCTTCCAGTCGTGGTTGCTGCACGCGGCGAGCGGCGGGTCGGGTTCATTGTCGATTCGCTTCTGGGCGAGCAACAGATTCTCGTGCGCAGGCTCGGGCCTCGGCTCGCCGGCGTCAGGAAGGTAAGCGGAGCGACAATCCTGCCGACGGGCCGTCTTGCGCTGATTGTCAATGCTTCCGAGCTCATCGACAGCGCCTTGGCCATGACGAATGGCCGCCCGGTGACCGAGCTTGCAACGACTCGACCGGCCTCGCGCCGACGAATTCTTCTCGCCGAGGATTCGCTCACGACGCGGGCGCTCGAGAAAAGCATTCTCGAGGGGGCCGGCTACGAGGTGATTGCCGCTGCGGACGGCCTCGAGGCATGGCAGGTGCTGCTCCGGCAGGGGGCCGATTTGGTGGTCAGCGACATCGAGATGCCGCGAATGGACGGGTTCGCTCTCACGGAGGCCATCCGAGCCTCGGAGAAATTTCGTGATCTGCCGGTAATCCTTGTCACGGGCCGTGATGCCGAGCCGGAAAGGGCGCGCGGGCTGGCTGCCGGCGCCAATCGATATCTCGTAAAGAGCGCTTTCGATCAGCAGACGCTGCTCGAGGCGGTCGCCAGCCTGGTTTGAGCCCGTGACGCCTACCACCGTCCTGGTCGCCTCGCCTTCGGTATTGCTGCGCGAGAACATCGCACGGATCATCTCCGCTGATCGATCAATGGAGCTGCTCGGTACGACAGCTTCAGGATCGTCGACAGTCGCGGCCGTACGGCGGCTTCGCCCCATGGTCGTGCTCTTGGATGCTCGGCTGCGCGACCAGGATGCGAGCGAAACGACACGGGAAATCATGACCGAGGCTCCGACCCCGATCGTGATCCTGTCCGACGAGAGCGACGGTGGAGAGGTCGAGACATCGCTTCACGCGCTGCGAGTCGGCGCGCTCGCGGTAACGCCCAAGCCGAAAGCGCCTAGCGACGCGGGCTTCGACGCCGCGGCGCGGCAGCTGATCGAAAACGCCAAGGCGATGGCCGGGGTGAGGCTCGTGAGGCGATGGTCCGAGCGCCCGAAACTGCCGCGGCTTCGCAACGCTCGCTCCGGGCGCGTCATTGCCGTGGCGGCCTCGACCGGCGGTCCAGCGGCGCTACAGCAGGTATTCGGCGCGATGCCCGCCGACTTTCCGGTTCCCATTCTCGTGGTCCAGCACATCGCTCCTGGATTCGTCGATGGCCTGATCTCGTGGCTCGGCGACACCGGGGGGCTTCGCGTCAAGAAGGCGATCGAGAACGAATCCTTGCAGCCCGGTACGGTTTATGTCGCGGCAGACGGTCGTCATCTCGGGGTCTCGATGGACGGCGAAGTCAGGCTGTCGAGGGATCCGGCGATCGAGGGCTTCCGTCCCTCGGCGACCTTCCTATTCGATTCCGTCGGCCGCGTGTTCGGTTCGGGGGCAGTGGGCGTCATACTCACAGGCATGGGGCGAGACGGCGCTGAAGGCCTGCGCACTCTGCGCGGCTGCGGCGGACACGTCGTCGCCCAGGACGAAAAATCTTCGGTGGTCTTCGGGATGCCGAGCGCTGCCATCGATGCCGGGGTGGTGAATGTCATCCTGCCGCTTTCCGAGATCGCGGCCCACCTCGTCAAGATCGTCGAACGAGAGGAGCGGTGATGCCTCGGGTTCTCATTGTCGAAGACAGTGCGACGCAAGCCGAGCGGTTGGCCGTCATCCTGGAAACCGAGGGCTACGAAGTCGCGGTCGCGCGGAATGGGAAGGAGGCGCTGCGGCTGCTCGCCGAGCAGCCGGTCGACGTAATCGTTTCCGACATCCTTATGCCGGGAATGTCGGGGTACGATTTCTGCCGGAAAGTGAAGACCGCGCCCGCAACCGCGTCGATCCCGGTCATTCTGCTGTCCACGCTCAACGAGCCGATGGACATCATCCGCGGGCTCGAATGTGGCGCCGACAATTTCCTGACGAAGCCTTACGACCCCGAGCATCTGATGCGCCGCCTACGAGCGCTTCTCGAGAGCAAGCGGATCCGGACGCCGGGACGCCTCTCCTTCGGTATCGACGTGGTCTTTCTCGGGAAGGAATTCACGATCACTGCGGAGAAGGAGCAGATCGTGGACCTGCTGATGTCCACGTTCGAGGACACCGTGCGCGCAAACCGAGAGCTGGAGAGCGGTCGGGCGAAGCTCGCGGAGGCGAAGATCGAGCTCGAGAGATACGCCGCCACTCTCGAGGAGCGGGTGAAAGAGCGAACCGCGGAGCTGAGCCGTCTCAACGAGGCACTGCAGGCGGAAATAACCACCCGCGCCGCGGCCGAAGCGGAACTGCGGCGCACGCGCGCCTTTCTCGACGCCGTTGTCGAGAACGTTCCAGGCGTTCTGTTCGTCAAGAATGCGGCAGACGGGCGCTTCGTGCTGCTCAATCGCGCCGGCGAGGAGCTCCTCGGAATTCCTCGTGAGAAGTTCATCGGCAAGACCGCCCACGAGATCTTTCCCCTGGACGAGGCGAACCGTTTCGCCGCCCACGACCAAGCGGTTCTCTCGGCGGGTACTCTTCAGACGATGCCGGAGGAACCGGTCTCGACGCGCCATCGTGGCGTGCGCCTGCTCCGGACGAAGAAAATGCCGATCACCGACGAGCAGGGCAGGCCGCGATACCTTCTCGGGCTCTCGGAGGACATCACAGAGGCGAAGGAGCAAGAGGCTTCCTTCCAGCTGCTTTTCGACGGCAATCCGGTGCCGATGTGGGTCTACGACGTCGAAACGCTCCGATTCTGCGCCGTGAACGAAGCAGCCGTGTCGCGCTACGGCTACACTCGCGAGCAGTTCTTGTCGATGTCGCTCCTCGACATAAGGCCGCCCGAGGACCGCAACGCGCCGCCCGACCCGGCGGCGCATTGGCTCGTCCAAGGCGAGACGGACACCGTTTGGCGGCATCTCACCGCCGACGGACGCCGACTCGAGGTCGAAATTTTCGCGCGACCGCTGGTGTATCAGGGCCGCTCCGCCAGGCTGATCGCCGCAATAGACGTCACCGAGCGCCGGCGGGCCGAGGCGGAGCTTCGAGAAGCAGAGAGAAAGCTGCACCACGCGCAGAAAATGGAGGCTCTCGGCCAGCTTACCGGCGGGTTGGCCCACGATTTCAACAATCTCCTCGGCATCATCGTCGGCAACCTCGACATCTTGAAGGAGCGGCTCCGCGGCGGGGGAGATACGGAAGAGCTGATCGACGAATCCCTGCAGGCCGCGCTGCGCGGCGCCGACCTCAATCGCCGATTGCTGGCGTTCGCCCGGCGGCAACCCCTGCAGCCGAAGGTCGTCGACGTCAACGAGCTGCTCACGAACATCGGGAACCTGCTCCGCCGGACCATCGGCGAGCAGATCGAGCTCACCGTTTCGACCACGCGCGACCTCTGGCCGGTGCGCATCGATCCTTCGCAGCTCGAAGCGTGCATTACGAACTTGGCTGTGAACGCGCGCGACGCTATGCCGAAAGGCGGATCTTTGGCGATCCAAACCCGGAACGTCTCGTTGACTGCCAACGACGAAAAGCAGCTCGAACTTGCTGCGGGCGATTACGCGATCGTCGAAGTGCAGGACACGGGCGTCGGCATACCGGGCGAGCTGCTCAATCGCGTCTTCGAACCCTTCTTCACGACGAAGGCCGCCGGAAAGGGTACCGGGCTCGGACTGAGCCAAGTTTTCGGCTTCGTCAAGCAATCGGGAGGCCACGTGAAATTGGAGAGCGAGGTCGGCCGGGGAACGACGGTGCGGCTGTACCTGCCGCGTGCGACGGGCGTCGATGCGAAGGACGTTGTCGAAACTGGCGGCGGATCGTTGCAAACGAGCCGAGGAGAGATGGTGCTTGTCGTCGAAGACAATGCACAAATGCGCCGGCTCCTGCTTCGTCAGCTCCGCGAGCTCGGCTACCGCGCCGTCGAGGCCGAGGATCCGCATAGTGCCCTGCGGCTTTTGCGCGCCCAACGCTTCGACCTGCTGCTCACCGACATCGTCATGCCTGGGGGAATGAGCGGCTGGGACCTGGCTGGCGAGGCGCTGCAACTCCACACCGATCTCAAGGTGATGTTCATCTCCGGATTTCCTGACCTCGGAAACGACAGCGACGGACAGGTGCCGGCGGGTTGCATTCTTTTGACGAAGCCGTTTCGGAAGGAGAGTCTCGCCGAGAAGCTGCGTCAGGCTCTCGACTCCTGATGGGCCGACGCGACATGCGCTCGGCCGCTCTTTATGCACGCCGCGCGGCTCCACCAGAGGCCCCCCGGGAAGCTCTTCTTCTCTGCGATGATTTCGCGCCGGCAGCAGAGCCTACTAGACCAGGTGAGAGAGAATGCCTGTGGTTTTGATCATCGATGATGAGCCGGCAATGCGTCAGACGTTGCGGCGCATCCTCGAAAGCTCCGGCCATACCGTCCTCGAAGCGCCGGATGGTCGCAAGGGCCTCAAGCTGTTCAACGATCACCGGCCGGCGCTCGTCATCGCCGATATCCTGATGCCGGAGAAAGAGGGTCTCGAGACCATTCGAGAACTCCGCGCGCAGACACCGGACGCGAAGATCATCGCAATCTCGGGGGGCGGGAGCTTCGGCGAACCGGGATTTCTCCACGCGGCCTCGGTCTTCGGCGCCGGCGAAATCCTGCAGAAGCCGTTTCGCGCCGAGGAGCTCATGGCGGCTGTCACTCGGATGCTCGACGGCGAGCGCGACCCCTGAACCGGATTGATGCGCCCCATTCGCCCCGCCATGATGTTCTCCGTGACCCGGAACATGGGCCTGATCGTTCAACAGCAGGTGCCTGCGCCGCGGATGAGCTCGCAGCGCCGGTGTGGATTCCGATGAACGCAGGATCGTCATCGGCGCAGAGACTCGAAATGCTCGAGCAGGGTTTCACATGAGACGGCTTGGGGGTACATCCGTTGCAGCGCGTCCTGATTGTCGATGATGATCCCGCTTATGCGCGCACGGTTGCGCGGATAGCCGAGACGAACGGGTTGGCTACGCGGATCGCGACGAGCGCCGAGGAGTGCAGGGCGGCGTTCGAGGGCGAGCGACCTCATCTCGTGGTTCTGGATCTCCACCTCGGCGACTCGGACGGGGTCGAGCTGCTCTCTTTTCTCGGGGGTGCTGGGTTCCCCGGCCCCGTGGTGCTGCTGAGCGGCTCCGATAGGCGGGTACTCGATGCCGCCATGCGGGTCGGAGGAGATTTAGGCGTGCGCGTCGTCCGAGCATTGGAGAAGCCCGTTCGAGCCGCGGATCTGAGCGCGGCACTCCTCCAGGCACTGCGTGGCACGGAAGCAATCGATGAGGAAACCCTGCGCCGCGCAATCGATGCTGACGAGTTGGTGCTGGAGTTCCAGCCCATCGTAAATCGACGCGGCGACGTGAGAGGGGTTGAAGCACTGCTCCGCTGGCCTCATCCCGTCTTCGGCCGCATTCCGACCAACGCATTCATCGCGATTGCGGAGAAGAATACGGAGCTGATGGACCGGCTCACGTACTGGGTAATCCGCCGTGCTGCCACTGCTATGGCCGGGTGGCGCGAAGCCGGACTGGAGCTGGCGGTCGGCGTCAACGTTTCCGGGCGCAATCTTCACGATGTCGATTTCCCCGCGCGATTTGTCGACGAGCTGCGCCCATACGGCCTTTCGCCGGAGCGGTTCACGATCGAGGTTACGGAGACCGCCGCCAGTCAGGATCCGGTCCGAACCACGCAGATTTTGACACGACTTCGAATAAAGGGGGTCGAACTTGCGATCGACGACTTCGGGACCGGCTACTCGTCCCTTCGTGCTCTGCGACAGTTGCCGTTCTCGGTCGTCAAGATCGATCAATCCTTT
>JADGGZ010000169.1 GCA_019689675.1 Rhodospirillales bacterium
ATCCCGGCCGATCTCGGCGGCAAGACGGTGCTCGATATCGGCTGCAACGGCGGATTCTACTCGATCGAGATGAAGCGGCGCGGCGCGGCGCGCGTGCTGGGCGTCGACACCGATGCCGAGTATCTCGCCCAGGCGCGGTTCGCCGCCGAGGCGCTGGGGATGGAAATCGAGTTCCGCGAGCTCTCGGTCTACGACGTCGGCGCGCTCGGCGAGAGATTCGACGTCGTGCTTTTCCTCGGCGTGCTCTACCACCTCCGGCACCCGCTCCTCGCGCTCGACCTCGTTCACGAGCACGTCGCCAAGGATCTTCTCGTCTTCCAATCGATGCAGCGCGGCGCGCCGCGAGTCCGGGAGCTCGACGAGAACTATCCCTTCTGGGAAGAGCGCGTCTTCGACCGCACGACCTGGCCGAAGCTGCACTTCGTCGAGCATCGCTACGCCGACGATCCGACCAACTGGTGGATTCCGAACCGCGCCTGCGCCGAGGCGATGCTGCGCAGCGCCGGTTTCGAGATCGCCGCGCACCCGGAACCCGAGGTCTATCTCTGCCACCGCGTCGACCTCGACGCGGGTGCGCCGCGCGCGGTCTATCCGGCGAAAGGGAGGTCTTGAATGCCGGTCGAAGCGGCGATGATCTGGAACGAGCCGAACAACAAGTCGCACTGGGACCCGGAGATCGACCCCGACTGGAGCAGGTTCGCCCTTATGGCGCGGCTCGCCGGAGAGGCGATCGCGGCCGAGGCGCCGGGCCTGCCGCGCGTCCTCGGCGGCATGTCGCCGATCGACCCGGGCTTCGTCCTCAACATGGCGCGGCAGGGCGTGCTGGATCGGGTCGATGCCGTCGCGGTGCACGGGTTTCCGCTCGACTGGAACCTCTGGCAGATCCACGAATGGCCGGCGAAGCTCGACGAGATCCGCGCGGTCACCGACAAGCCGGTCTGGGTGAGCGAGGTCGGCGTTTCGACCTTCGGCGCCGAGGAGGTGCAGGAATGGGGCCTGCAGCGGACGGCCGAGCTCCTCATCGGCCGCGCGCCCCGCATCCACTGGTACAGCCTCTACGACCTTCCGCGCGCATGGCCGGCGACGACGCGGCACAAGGAGGCCGAAGGCTCGTCCTACTACCGCCACTTCGCGATGGGGCTGCTGCGCGAGGACGGCAGTCCCAAGCTGGCGCTGAAGCGCTTCTACGACGTGACGCCCGAGATCGGCCTCTGCCAGTGGTTCCACTTCGAGGACCACCGGCTCGACGACGCGGTGCGCTGGATGAAGAAGCTCGGCGTCGCCTATCTGCGCACCGGCCTCTCCTGGGCCGACTGGTACCGGCCGAACGCGGCGGCGTGGTTCGACCGGCTGATGCGGGCGCTCGAGCCGTTCGACGTCACGGTGACCTTCTGCTTCACGCCCGAGCACAAGGGCATCGCACCGCACCACACGAGCCCGCCCGAGGAGCCCGAGGCGTTCGCGGAGTTCTGTGCCGAGATGCTGCGCCGCTACGGGCCGGGCCGGACGGCGCGTCGGGCCTTCGCGGCCGCGGGGGCCTAGCCGAAGAGGAAGCGCCGGAGGTGCTCGACCCAGCGGTCGGCCGTCTCGCGGAGGCCGACACGCTGAAGCCATTCCTCCCCCCAGGCGTGGCCGGCGATCGCGGCGGCGCCGAAGAGAATGACCGGTGTCAGGGTATCCATGGCGCCATGCTGACGCGGTCATGGTTAACAAATTCCGCATGTGCGCCGGCATCGCGGCTTTACCCTTGCCCAGCGCCTGCGGCATCTTGGTATACAATGTGCCACAAGGGAGGGAGCCACAGATGCGGCTGGTGATCATCGGACAGCAGGCCTTCGGAAAGGCCGTCCTCGACAAGTGCCT
This sequence comes from Rhodospirillales bacterium, assembly GCA_019689675.1. Taxonomy (GTDB): domain Bacteria; phylum Pseudomonadota; class Alphaproteobacteria; order ATCC43930; family CGMCC-115725; genus JADGGZ01. The sequence continues at coordinate 1,864 of JADGGZ010000169.1, forward strand.
CGAGCGCGGACACGAGGTCGCGGCGGTGTTCGTGCCGCCGCAAGGGCCCGGCTCGAAACCCGATCCGCTCCGCGCCGGCGCGCAGGAGAAGGGGATCGCGGTCCACGATCCGGCGAAGTACACCGCGCCCGAGCCGCACGAGATTCTCGAGAAGCTGCGCCCCGAGATCGCGCTCATGGCCTACGTCACGGCGTTCGTGCCGCAGAGCTTCGTCAACCTGCCGAAGCACGGGACCGTGCAGTTCCATCCCTCGCTGCTGCCGCTCCATCGCGGCCCGTCGTCGATCAACTGGGCCGTGATGCAGGGCCGCACCGAGACCGGCCTCACCATCTTCCGCCCGACCGACGGGCTCGACGAGGGGCCGGTCATTCTGCAGAAGCGGGTCGCGATCGGGCCCGACGACACCACCGGCTCGATCTATTTCGACAAGATCTTCCCGCTGGGCGTCGAGGCCATCGTCGAGGCCGCCGAGCTCGTCGTCGCCGGCAAGCATACCGAGACGATCCAGGACGAGAGCAAGGCGACCTACGAAGGCTGGGTGAAAGAAGCCGAGTGCCGGATCAACTGGGCGAACCACGTCGACTTCACCTACAACATCATCCGCGGCTGCAACCCCGCACCCGGCGCCTGGACCACGGTCGACGGCAAGAAGCTCACCATCTTCGACGCGCGAAAGCACATCGCCCCGACCTTCGGCGCGGTCAAAGGCAAGAAGCTCGGCCAGATCACCGAGGTCGGCCCCAAGAGCTTCACCATCCACGGCCAAGGCGGGTTCATCGAGGTGTTTCGCTGCCGGATCGGAGATGGACCCAAGATCGCGGCGAACGAGGCCGGCCTCGCGGCAGGCACCATCCTCGGGAGCTGACGGTCACTACATCTTGCGTCCCCTCCTGAATTAACAGGTAATTTACAGGGCGTTCCTCCCAGATCTTGTCGTCGGACGGCGGGCGAACGCGGCCGCAGTTCGAACCAAATCGGTCCTATTATATCCGAATAGGTGAGAACGACAACCGCGGAAGTGCCCGGTTCTCGCCTGCGGAGCGGGGATCGGGCGCTCGCGGGTCGCCGCCGCAACAGCCGCGAGACGACCGCCGGCTTCTTCGGCAGGCGGAGGCGACGCGCCGCTCCTTCGCCGCGGCGCCGGCAGGGTCAGTTCCGGGCAGTGCCCTCGTACATGAAGGTGAAGGGCTTCAGCGCGTTCATGTAGCCGGTGGCGAGGGTCTCGAGCTGAAAGCCGGCGCCCCGAACGAGCTCCTCCACCGGGCGGTCGAGGTGACAGCCGCCGGAGCAGCGCCGCCACAGGGGCGTCAGTCGCGCCTGCCAGCGCGCGACGCCGGCGTCGGGCGCCCGGCCATGCTCGACGAAGAGGAGCCTGCCACCCGGCTTCAGGACGCGGCGGACCTCGGCGAGGGCGCGCGCGGGATCGCCGATCGTGCAGAGCGCCCAGGTCACGACAGCCGTGTCGAACCGGCCGTTGGCGAAAGGCAGCGCCTCGGCCGAGGCTTCGACGAGCTCGACCGGCACGAGCGCCTCCTCGCGCCGTCGGTGCGCCATCGCGAGGAGCGGTGGCGAAGGATCGAGCGCGGCGACCGAGCGCGCCCGCGCAGGATCGTAGAGTGGGAGATTGGGACCCGAGCCGACGCCGATCTCGACGATCTCTCCGGAAGCGGCGCCCACCACCCTGTCGCGATAGGGCCGGAGCTCGCGATTGCTCATCACGCAATCGAGAAGGCGCGGAAGGATGCGTCGCTCGTAGAAGCCCATATCGCCCCTCCTCAACCGCCGCGCTCGGCCGTGATCCGCGCCTGCCGCGCGCGAATCTCCGGCGGCCAGGTGCTCTTGATGTAGGCGAGCACGGCCCAGATCTCCCGGTCCGTGAGCTTTCCTGCATAGGCCGGCATGTCGGTGACGTAGCCGGGGACGATGCTCTGGAGCCCCTGCTTCGTGATCGCGAAGAGCTGCTGGTCCGGATGATGCCAGGTATGGCCGCTCGCGTCGTGCGGCGGCGCGGGTAGCCGCCCGTTCGGCAGGCGCTGCTGCCAGTTGGGCTGGCCTTCGAGGCGCGCACCGTGGCAGGCGGCGCATTCCTGCGCGTAGATGCGCGCGCCGAGCGCGACGAGACCGGGATCGTTCGGGGCCGCACCGGGCCCGTCGCGCCGGAGAAGGGCCGCAGCAGACAGCGCACCGACGATTATCGCCACCGCCCCGAGCCCGATGAGGACGTGCCGACGAGTCATGACGTTCTCACTTGAAGACGTATCGTGACGTTCTTCCTTAAAGGGGAGCGTCTCGCCCGGCCATTGCGAAAACCTTTCGAGCCGAACCGGGAAAATTGACCTTGCTCAATGCCGCTCGACCCGGCCCGCCTCGACAATGCGCCAACTCACGGAGGTTCCGATGCGAGGCGAAATCGCGCTCTTCTCCCTGGCCCTGCTCGTGACGGCGCCGGTGCTGGCGCAGCAGCAGGATGCACGGTCTCCTCGCTCTCCCGTAGTCGTCGCGCAACAGCAGCAATCGCCGACGCCGGGTCCGAGCGGGTTCATGCGCGGGCCGGGCATGATGGGCGGCCCCGGGATGATGGGCGGCCCCGGAATGATGGGGGGCCCCGGAATGATGGGCGGCCCCGGCATGATGGGCGGCTTCGGCATGATGGGCGGGGAGATGGGCATGGGCGGCATGATGTCGCCGGAGCGCATCGAAGGCCGCCTCGCCTTCCTCAAGACCGAGCTCCGGATCACCGACGCGCAGATGCCAGCATGGAACGGCTTCGCCGACGCGCTCCGCGCCAACGCCAAGGAGATGCTGGAAGAGCGCGAGGCGATGCGGCAGACGGTGCAGGCGATGCAGCAGGGCCGCGGTCCGAGCGCACCGGAATTGCTGGAGATGCATGAGCAGCACATGTCGCGCCATCTCACCGCCTTGAGGCGCACAAGAGCCGCGCTCGTTCCGCTCTACCAGGCGCTCACCGACGAGCAGAAAAAGACGGCCGACCAGCTTCTGGGGCACGGAATGATGTGATCCGAGCGCGGCGCACGACGCTTCGGACGCGCCGCGCGGGTTTCGCCTTTATCGTTTTCCATCCGGAAAGCCGCGGCGCTAGAGCGGCCGGAACGCTCCTGCGGCGCAACGTCGCTCGATCTCGGGTTCGCGGCGGAGTGCGATCTTCGGGGAAGTCCGATGACGCGCTCGCTTGCCGCCGTCCTCCGGGGCGGCGAGCCCGAGCGCGGCCGCCAGATCTTCTGGACGTCATCGCCTTCCAGCGCGAGGCCGCGAAGTAGAAGTCGCGCGGCGCGACATTTCGCGCGCCGCGCAAGGGAACGCAACTTCGGCCACTTCGTTGACCGGACGTTCTGCCGAAGGAGGTGCGGCTTCGATGAAAGTGGTTCTCTTCTGCGGCGGACTCGGCATGCGCCTCAGGGACTATTCCGACAAGGTGCCGAAGCCGCTCGTGCCGCTCGGCTACCGGCCGATCATCTGGCACGTGATGAAGTACTACGCCCATTACGGGCACAGGGATTTCATCCTCTGCCTCGGCTACAAGGGCGACCAGATCAAGAACTACTTTCTCAACTACGACGAGTGCCTCTCGAACGACTTCACCCTGTCGCGCGGGGGCCGGCGCATCGAGCTGCTCAAGAAGGACATCGACGACTGGCGCATCACCTTCGTCGATACCGGCATCTCGTCTAAGGTCGGCGAGCGGCTCAAGGCGGTCGAGCCGTTTCTCGCCGGAGAGCCCCTCTTTCTCGCCAACTACGCCGACGGGCTCACGGACTTTCCTCTACCCGAGCTCATCGAGGATGCGAAGCGGACCGGCGCCGTCGGCACCTTCCTCACCGTGCGACCCAACTACAGCTTTCATTTCGTCGGGCGCGACAAGGACGGGTTCGTCACCGGAGTCGAGGACATCGTGGGCGCCGACGCATGGATCAACGGCGGGTACTTCGTGTTCCGCCGCGAGATCTTCGACTACATCCGGCCGGGCGAGGAGCTCGTCGAGGAGCCGTTCAGGCGCCTCATCGCCGAGCGCAAGCTGCGCGCGCACGACTACACGGGGTTCTGGCGCTGCGTCGACACGTTCAAGGACCTCCAGTCGCTCGAGCAGCTCCACGCCCAAGGCAACCCGCCGTGGGAGGTGTGGACCAGAGCGGCGAGCTCGAAGCCTTCCGACGGCGACGCCGTGTCGCTCGTTCTCCGCCGGAAGGGCCGGGTCGTGGGATTCCCCGGCGCCACCTGACGCCCCTCCCCGATCGTTTCGAAGCGTCCGCCGCGGCCTAGCACCTCAGCGGCCGAGCGCAGCCATGAGCTCGGCCCATTCGCGCTTCGAAAGCCCGCTTTCGGCCTGCTCGACCTTTTCACCGGCGATGAGGCGCTTCACCACCTCGAGCCCGGCGGCGGAGAGGTGCGCGCCGCCGCGCCGGTACTGCCGGAAGGCCTCGGCCGTCATGGGAACCCAGCGTTCCACCGTGCCGATCATCGCCTCGGCATAGGCGCGGATCTCGTACTGCGCGTGCGAGTCGGCGCGCAGGTCGAGGAAGTGCAGAAGATTGTGAAGGTCCGTCTTCCAGTACCACTGCGTATAGAAGTTGAGGCTCAGATTCATCCGCGCGAGCTCGCGCGCGATGCCGGTGCGGCCGGGATCGATGACGCGCCCCTCCTCGTCGTGGTTGAGAAGCTCGACGTAGCCGCGATAGGCGCGCTCGGAATCCTCGCGCAGGAGGTCGAGGACGCGGCGCGCCTCCTCGGCGGAGAGAACCTCGCCGCGCCCCTGACGATTGGTCGAGGATTGCGCCGCAAGATGCTCCGGCGAGGGAAGATAGAACTCCTTGTCGAGGATCGAGTAGCGCGCCGAGTACTCGTTCACGTTCGCGGTGCGGTGCCTGATCCACTGGCGCGCGACGAAGATCGGCAGCTTCACGTGGTACTTGATCTCGCACATCTCGAACGGCGTCGTGTGCCGGTGCCGCAGGAGATAGAAGATGAGCGCCTTGTCCTCGCTCACCTTCTTCGTGCCGCGTCCATAGGAGACGCGCGCGGCCTGCACGACCGCGTTGTCGTCCCCCATGTAGTCGATGACGCGGACGAAGCCGTGATCGAGAACGGGAATCGCCTCGTAGAGGATCTCCTCGAGCGCCGGCACGGTGGCGCGCCGCGTCAGGTTCGACTGGGCGCGGGCGCGCTCGATTTCGTCCTTCTGTTCCGGCGTCAGCGGCATCGGGGAAGCTCCTCGAGATCGGGCGCCGACTCTACGCCGATTCGGGCTCCGCCCGGAGACGCCGGAGTGCGGCAAATTTCGCCAATTTCACAGGCCGACCGCTTTCCAGCGCCCGATCGAGGGCTTATATTCCGTGGCGTCGGGTAACCGACTATGGCGATAAACGGCTTGTGGAATAAGCGTTGCGGACCCGGGGGCAGTGCCCGGCGCCTCCACCAAACCCCGACGGGGGCGAACCAGGATCGACGCGCGTGGTAAAGACAATGTCCGTCGCCCGGCATGATACCGCCGTTATCGGGTCACTCTCTAAGTGCGAACGACAACAAGGTCGCACTCGCTGCTTAATTGCTAAGCAAGCGCGGTTCGGGGGGCACCGGGCAACAGAAGCCCCCCACTTCCGCGAGTCCGGTTTCGAAGGAGCGACGGCAGCGTGAGCCGAGACCTGATGCGCTACGACAAGATGGTCGAGGACGCGCTACGCGGCGTTGTCCGCGAAGCCTTGGCGCGAACCGCGAAATCCGGACTGAGGGGCAACCATCATTTCTACATCACCTTCCGCACCCGGCATCCGGGCGTCGTCCTGCCGGACTACCTTCTCGCGCGCTACCCCGAGGAGATGACGATCGTCCTCGAGCACCAGTTCTGGGGGCTCGAGGTGGACGACGAGAAATTCGCGGTGACGCTGAGCTTCTCGAACAAGGCCGAGCGCCTCACCGTGCCCCTCGCCGCCGTCAGCGCCTTTGCCGATCCTTCGGTCAAGTTCGGCCTCCAGTTCCAGCAGGAGGCCATGCCCGCCGCGCCCGCGCCCGAGAGCCCGACGCCGCGCGTCACGGAGCCCGGCCCCGAGGCGCCCGCTCCTTCGGCGCCTGCGCCGCTGCCCACGACAGGTCCGAGCACGGAAAAGAAGCCGCCTCCCGCCGGGGGCGGGCAGGTCGTGGCGCTCGATCAGTTCCGAAAGAAGTAGACCCGCCTCGAACCGCGCCCGCTCAATTGATCGGGCAGGCGCAGTCCGTCGGCACAGTGAGCGTGACGAACGGCCGGTCGTCGACGAGCCGGCTCATGAGCGCCGTCACGTCCGGCGTGCCGCCGAGCAGCGCGAAGAGGCGCTCCAGCAGGAGCTCGGTCGCATCGCAGAGCGGCGCGTCGTCCTCGGCCGTGCAATAGAGCGCGAGGCAGCCGTTGGCGGCGTCCTCCAGAATGGCGCACGCGACGCGGGCCGCCTGTCGCGGCTCCGGCAGCGGCTTCGGGTCCGGCAGATGGCGCAGAATGCGCAAGCG
>JADGGZ010000170.1 GCA_019689675.1 Rhodospirillales bacterium
CCGCGAGGGTGAAGGCACGGATCAGCGCCGCGCCTCGGGGGCCGGCCGGCAAAGGTGCGAAATGGCGCCAGCCGGGGGGGGGTGGCCGCCGGCCCGCCCTCCCCCCGCGAGCGGGGGGAGGGGACCGTTCGCGGTCACGCCGCTTTCTTGGCGTGCGCGGGCCCGATCACGAGGCCGCCCTCGCCCGCGGCGACGCGCACCGTCTCGCCGTCCTGAATCTCGCCCGCAAGGAGCTTCTCGGCGAGCGGATTCTGCAGCTCTCTCTGGATCACGCGCTTCAAGGGCCGGGCGCCGTAGACCGGATCGTACCCGGTTTCGGCGAGCCAGGTCTTCGCGGATGCGTCGACGTCGAGCGTGATCTTGCGGTCGGCGAGGAGCTGCTGCAGGCGCCGGAGCTGGATTTCGACGATGCCCGTCATGTCCTGCCGCGACAGACGCCGGAAGATCAGGATCTCGTCGAGCCGGTTCAGGAACTCGGGGCGGAAGCTGGCACGCACCACCTCCATGACCTGTCCACGCACCGACGCGACCTCCTCGCCCTCGGGCAGGTTCGCGAGGAACTCCGATCCGAGGTTGGAGGTGAGCACGATGAGCGTGTTCCGGAAGTCGACCGTGCGGCCCTGACCGTCGGTGAGCCGTCCGTCGTCGAGCACCTGGAGGAGCACGTTGAAGACGTCCGGATGCGCCTTCTCGACCTCGTCGAAGAGCACGACCTGATAGGGCCTCCGCCGCACCGCTTCGGTGAGGCTGCCGCCCTCCTCGTAGCCGACATAGCCAGGAGGCGCGCCGATCAGCCGCGCGACCGAGTGCTTTTCCATGTACTCCGACATGTCGATGCGCACCATGGCGCTCTCGTTGTCGAACAGGAACTCGGCGAGCGCCTTGGTCAGCTCGGTCTTGCCGACGCCGGTCGGCCCGAGGAAGAGGAAGGAGCCGATCGGTCGGTTCGGATCCTGGAGCCCGGCGCGGGCGCGACGGATCGCGTTAGAGACTGCCACCACGGCCTCGTCCTGGCCGACGACGCGAGCGCGGAGATTCTGCTCCATGTGGAGCAGCTTGGCGCGCTCGCCTTCGAGCATCTTGTCGACTGGAATCCCGGTCCAGCGCGAGACGACGGCGGCGATGTGCTGTTCGGTGACGGCCTCTTCGACCATCCGCCTTCCTTCCGATGCCTCGGCTGCCTTCAGCTTCTTCTCGAGCTCCGGAATGATGCCGTAGGTGAGCTCGCCGGCCTTCGCCCAGTCGCCCTTGCGCTGCGCCTCGCCGAGCGCGAATCGCGCCTGGTCCAGCTGTTCCTTTATCTTCTGCGCCGAGGCGAGCTTCTCCTTCTCGGCCTGCCATTGAGCCGTGAGCTCGGCGGACTGCTGCTCGAGCTCTTCGAGCTCCTTCACGAGCTTCTCGAGCCGCTCCTTCGAGGCGGCGTCGGTCTCCTTCTTCAGCGCCTCGCGCTCGATCTTGAGCTGGATGATGCGCCGGTCGAGCTCGTCGATCTCCTCGGGCTTGGAATCCACCTCCATGCGCAGCCGCGAGGCGGCCTCGTCCATGAGGTCGATCGCCTTGTCGGGAAGGAAGCGGTCGGAGATGTAGCGGTTCGAGAGCGTCGCCGCCGCCACGATCGCGCCGTCGGTGATGCGGACGCCGTGGTGGACCTCGTACTTCTCCTTGATGCCGCGCAGGATCGAGATCGTGTCCTCGACCGTCGGCTCGGAAACGAAGACGGGCTGGAAGCGCCGCGCCAGCGCCGCGTCCTTCTCGACGTGCTTGCGATACTCGTCGAGAGTCGTCGCGCCGACGCAGTGGAGCTCGCCGCGGGCGAGGGCGGGCTTCAGCATGTTGGAGGCGTCCATCGCGCCCTCCGCCTTGCCGGCGCCCACGAGCGTGTGAAGCTCGTCGATGAAGAGGATGATCTCGCCTTCCGCGGCGGTGATCTCGGCGAGCACCGCCTTCAGCCGCTCCTCGAATTCGCCGCGGAACTTGGCGCCGGCAACGAGCGCGCCGAGATCGAGCGCGAGCAGGCGCTTGTTCTTGAGCCCTTCCGGAACGTCGCCGTGAACGATGCGAAGCGCGAGCCCCTCGACGATCGCCGTCTTGCCGACGCCCGGCTCGCCGATGAGAACGGGATTGTTCTTGGTGCGGCGCGAGAGGACCTGGATGGTGCGCCGGATTTCCTCGTCGCGCCCGATCACCGGATCGAGCTTGCCGGCGCGTGCCGCCTCGGTCAGGTCGCGCGCGTATTTCTTGAGCGCATCGTAGCCTTCTTCGGCCGATGCCGTGTCGGCGGTGCGCCCCTTGCGCACCTTCTCGATCGCGGTGTTGAGATTCTGCGGGCTGAGCCCGGCCTGCTCGAGCGCTTTCGCCGCTCCCGTCCCTTTGGCGAGCGCGAGCGCGAGAAGAAGCCGCTCGACGGTGACGAAGCTGTCCCCGGCCTTCTCGGCGATCTTCTCCGCCTGCTCGAAGACGCGCGCGGTTTCGGGCGCGAGATAGACCTGGCCGGCGCCCGAGCCCTCGACGCGCGGCACGCGCGCGAGCTCCATCTCTACCGCCCTCAGCGCCGCCTTCGCGTCGCCGCCGGCCGCGCCGATCAGGTTGGCGCAGAGACCTTCCTTGTCTTCGAGGAGTACCTTGAGAAGATGCTCGGGCTGCAGCCGCTGATGGCCGCTTCTCAGCGCCAGCACTTGCGCCGACTGAACGAATCCCTTCGCCCGGTCGGTGTATTTTTCGAAATCCATGCGAGACCCTCCTTAGACCGGCGCGCGCGTCCCTCTAGGAGGCGAGGCGTGCGCCTTCCGATCCCGAATATGGTGTGGCGCCGAGGCCACACAAGGAGGTGCGGCGCCATGTTCCGGCGCCGCGATAGCCGACGTTACGCGCCGTTAAGCTTGTTCGGCGGGCGGTTCAGGCGGGGGCTCGACCGACGGCTGCGGCTGGTTCTGCCGCACCTCCACCTGGGCGCCTTCGACCTCCGTCTGAGCGCCCTCGGCGCCTTCGACGGGCGCCTGCTCGTTGTCGGCCGGCGTCATCATCGAACGGTGCTGCGGATAGTGCTCGCCGTTCGCGTTCATGATCCGGAAATAGTGCTCGGCGTGCTGATAGAGATTCTCCGCCGTGATCCGATCGCCCGACGATGCGGCCTCGCGCGCCAGCGCAAGATAGCGCTCGAACACCTGGTAGGCGTTGCCCCGGATCTTCACGCCGGGGCCGCTCGAATCGTAGGTCTGCTGACGATGCGGGCCGCGCGGCCGATTTGGGCCGCCGTGCTGCGGCATGCCCCCGCCTCCGCCGCCGCGGCGTGAACGTTTGTTCTGCGGTCTCATGTTCCCTTTGAAATCGGTATAGGACATGCGTTCCCGATGATCGGTGCGGAACGCCACCTGACATCGCTGCGCCGCGTCTCGGATCGAGCTTTTGGAATAAAGCGATGTCGGCGCCCCGCGGGCGCTCGAGGGAGCCGAGGCTCCGAAAGCGCACCCTAGACGGGACCGCAGCGGTTTCCAACAGTTATTTTCGGCCTTGCCTGACGATGAGGCAGCGCTCGATACCGGCCAAATCGGGGCGAACGCCGACGATGTCAAGCCCCGCCGCGGCCATTATCCCCGCCACTGCCGATGCCTGCCCGGCGCCGAGCTCGAGAACGCCGGTCCCGTCGAGAAGCCGGGCGAACTCCGGCGCGAGCGCGCGGTAGGCATCGAGTCCGTCGGGTCCGCCGTCGAGCGCCCGGCGAGGGTCGCGGCGCACCTCGGGCGCAAGAGAGGGAATCTCGCCGCTCGGTATGTACGGGGGATTGGCGACAATGAGATCGAACCGCGCTTCAAGAGCCGCGCCCCAGTCGCCGACGAGGAAGGCGGCGCGAGCAGCAAGACCGAGCGCGGCCGCATTGGCGCGCGCCGTCGCCGCTGCCCGGAACGTCCGGTCGACGCCGACGCCCCAGGCATTCGGCAGCTCCGAAAGGAGCGCAAGAAGGAGGCAGCCGGTTCCGGTCCCGAAATCGAGAATCCGCAGAGGCGCGGCGCGATCGCCGACCGCGTCGAGCGCCGTGGCGACGATGGTCTCGCTTTCCGGCCTCGGGTCGAGCGTCTCGTCGGAGAGCTGAAAAGCGAGGCTCCAGAACTCGCGCCACCCGCGCAGCCGGGACAGCGGTTCGCCGGCAGCGCGGCGCCGGACGAATTCCTCGGCCCGCGCTTCTTCGGCAGGTCCGACGGGACGCTCAGGCCAGCCGAGGACCGTCGCCGGGTCGAGCCCCAGCGCGGCTGCGACCACGAGACGAGCCTCGCGCCGGTCGCCGAGCACGGCGGTCGCACGAGCGACCACCTCGCCCAGGGTCACGCGACCTCGGCGAGCTTCGCGGCGCGGTCCTCAGCGAGCAGCGCATCGATGATCTCATCGAGCGCCTCGCCGGACATCACCTTGTCGATCTTGTAGAGCGTGAGATTGATGCGGTGGTCGGTGACGCGGCCCTGCGGGAAATTGTAGGTGCGGATCCGTTCCGACCGATCGCCGGAGCCGACCTGGCTCTTGCGCGAGGCGGCCCGTTCGGCGTCCCGCCGCTGGCGTTCCGCCTCGTAGAGGCGGGAACGCAGCACCTTCATGGCCTTCGCCTTGTTCTTGTGCTGCGACTTCTCGTCCTGCTGGCTGACGACGATCCCCGTGGGGATGTGAGTGATGCGGACCGCGCTGTCGGTCGTGTTTACCGACTGCCCGCCCGGGCCGCTCGAGCGGAAGACGTCGATGCGCAGATCCTTCTCGTCGATGTGGACGTCGACCTCCTCCGCCTCGGGCAGAACGGCGACCGTCGCCGCCGAAGTGTGGATCCGGCCCGATCCCTCGGTCTCCGGTACCCGCTGGACGCGGTGGACGCCCGATTCGAACTTGAGGCGCTCGAAGACGTTGCGGCCGGAGATGGCCGCGCTCGCCTCCTTGATGCCGCCGAGCTCGGTCTCGGAGACGTCGAGCGGCTCCCACCGCCAGCCGTGCAGCGCGGCATAGCGCTGATACATGCGGAAGAGCTCCGCGGCGAAGAGCGCCGCCTCGTCGCCGCCGGTGCCGGCGCGCACCTCGATGATCGCGTTCTTGGCGTCGGCCTCGTCCTTGGGAAGGAGGAGCAGCTTCACCTCGTTCTCGAGCTCCGGGATGCGCTCCTTGAGGGCGAGGAACTCCTGCTCGGCGAGGTCGCGCATCTCCTTGTCCGACGCGTCGGCGATGAGCGGCGCCAAGTCCGCCAACTGGCGGCGCGCGTCGCGCAGCCGCTCGGCCGCTTCGGCGACAGGGCTGAGCTCGGCGAACTCCTTCGAAAGCTTCGCGAAGTCTGCGGTGTTGCCGGACGCGAGCAGATCGCGCAGCTCGGCGTGCCGGCGCACGATCTGGTCCAGCTTCGCCTCGAGTGGGGCGATGCCCGACACGTCAGTAGAACGTGCCGAGCCGATCGGCGAGTTCGGCCAGCGGCACTTCCTCTTGTTCGCCCTTGTCGAGATCGCGCAGCACGGCGGCGCCGCGCGCGAGCTCCGTCTCGCCGAGGATCACCGCGACGCGGGCGTTGGCCTTGTCGGCGCGCTGAAGGCGCTTTCTCATGTTCCCCGAATACCCGAGCTCGACCACGAAGCCCGCCCGACGCAGCTCCTCGGCGAGCTTCAATGCCGGAAGCGCGGCGTCGTCGCCCGCCGGTACGATGGCGACGGGACGGCGCCCCTCGGGGGGCTCCTCGATCAGCATCGCGAGCCGCTCGATGCCTGCGGCCCAGCCCACCGCAGGGAGCGGCGGGCCGCCCATGATCTCGGAGAGCCCGTCGTAGCGGCCACCGCCCAAGACCGTGCCCTGCGCACCGAGCTCGGTGGTGATGAACTCGAACGTCGTGTGGACGTAATAGTCGAGGCCCCGCACGAGCCGCGGGTTGACCTTGTATTCGATGCCGAGCGCGTCGAGGCCCCGCCGCACCCCGTCGAAGAAGTCGCGCGATGCAGGCGTCAGGTATTCGGCGTTGCTCGGCGCGTCGGCGTTGATGCGCTTGTCGCCCTCGTCCTTCGAATCGAGGATTCGCAGCGGATTGCGCTCGAGCCGGCGTCGGCTGTCCTCGGACAGGTCGTCCAGATGCCGCTTGTAGAAGGCGACGAGCGCGTCGCGATAGGCGGCCCGGCTCTCGCGGTCGCCGAGCGTGTTCAGCTCGAGCACGACGCGGCCGCCGATGCCGAGCGCGTCGAGAATCTGACGCCCGCAGGCGATCACTTCGATGTCGGCCTGCGGCGCGGCGACGCCCATGAGCTCGACGTCGATCTGATGGAACTGCCGGAAGCGGCCCTTCTGCGGCCGCTCGTAGCGGAACATCGGTCCCGTGTAGAAGAACTTCAGCGGCGCCTGCTGGGCGAGCCCGTTCGATATGACCGCGCGCACGATCCCGGCCGTCGCTTCCGGGCGGAGCGTGATCTCGTCGCCGCCGCGATCGACGAAGGTATACATTTCCTTGGCGACGATGTCGGTCGCTTCGCCGATCGGCCGTGCGAAGACCTCGGTGAACTCGAAGATCGGCGTCGACATTTCGGCGAAGCCGTAGCGCGCGGCGATCTCGCGAGCGGTTTCGATGATGCGGCGATGACGGCGCATCTGCGCGGGCAGCAGATCCTGCGTGCCGCGCGCCGGCTGAAGCTGAGCCATCGGTTACTCTGCGGCTTCCGCCTGCGCCTTGGCGGCCTCGATCTCGGCCGCCTTCTTCTCCACCAGCTCGACCAGATGCTCGACGATGTCCTGGTCCTTGAGGCGGTGATGCGGCAGCCCGGCGATGTAAATCTGGTGCGTGTTGTTGCCGCCTCCGGCGAGGCCGATATCGGTCTCGCGCGCCTCGCCCGGGCCGTTGACGACGCACCCGATCACGGAGACGGTCATCGGGGTCATGATGTGTGCAAGGCGCTCCTCGAGGATCTCGACCGTCTTGATGACCGGGAAGTTCTGGCGCGCGCAGGAGGGGCACGCGATGACCGTCACCCCGCGCCGGCGCAGACCCAGCGCCTTCAGCATGTCGTATCCGACCTTGACCTCCTCGACCGGATCGGCCGAGAGCGAGACGCGGATCGTGTCGCCGATACCGGCCCAGAGCAGCGCTCCCATGCCGATCGACGACTTGACTGTCCCCATCCTGAGGCCGCCCGCCTCGGTGATGCCGAGATGGAGCGGATAGTCGCACGCCTCGGCGAGCTGCTGATAGGCGGCGACGGCGAGGAACACGTCTGAGGCCTTGCAGGAGATCTTGAACTCCCGGAAGTCGTTGTCCTCGAGGATCTTGGCATGTTCGAGCGCGCTCTCGACCATCGCCTCGGGGCAAGGCTCGCCGTATTTCTCGAGCAGGTGCTTCTCGAGGCTGCCGGCGTTGACGCCGATGCGCATCGAGCAGCCGTGGTCCTTCGCCGCCTTCACGACTTCCTTCACCCGCTCGGCGGAGCCGATGTTCCCCGGGTTGATGCGCAGGCACGCGGCGCCGTTCTTCGCCGCCTCGATCGCGCGCTTGTAGTGGAAGTGGATGTCCGCGACGATCGGGACGTTCACCTGGCGGACGATCTCCTTCAGCGCGGCCGAGGATTCCTCGTCCGGGCAGGAGACGCGCACGATGTCGGCGCCGGCGCGCTCGGCCGCCTGAATCTGCTCGACCGTGGCCTTCACGTCCGACGTCAGCGTGTTCGTCATCGTCTGGACGGTGATGGGCGCATCCCCGCCGACCGCAACGCGGCCGACACGGATCTGCCGGCTCTTGCGGCGGTGAATGTCTCGGTAGGGGCGCACGCTCATGGCGCCGCGATATATAGCGCGCCCGGGGGTAGCCCGGAAGAGAGGAGGGCGGCGGCGAGCGCCGCGCCTCGAGAAAAATGCTTGTGGGCGAAGGGATAAGCCACCCGGCGTTAAGATTCGGCTAGCGGGCGGGAAGGCTGCAGCCGGCGGCGGCGGGCCGATGGGAGAGCGCCGCAGCCATCGCGAGGATCGCGCCGCAGGCGAGGAGGAGCGCGCCCGCGGCATAGAGCGGAAGGTAGCTGCCGAGCATGGCGAACGCCGCGGACATCACCGCCGCGCCGCCGGCTTGCGCGATCGAGAAGATGAGGGTCGCGCGCCCCCAGCGCGCGGCGTGCTCACCGGGAGCGACCATTTCCGCAAGGCGCGCGGAAACGAGCGACGCGATGCCGGGCGAAAGCGCGCCCACGACGATGATCGAGACCAGAAGCGCGGCCGGCGCCGCGGGCGCGCCCCCGCCGCGGCCCCCGCCGGCCGCGGCCAGGTAGAGGGGCGAGGAGGG
>JADGGZ010000016.1 GCA_019689675.1 Rhodospirillales bacterium
TTCATCGCGCTCGGCCTCTGGACGCTCGTGCCCGATTCCGAGACCGAAGACATCGCAGCCGAGGGTCGCTGGAATTGCTTTCTCGCGACGGTGATCGCCTTCTTCCTCGCCGAGATGGGCGACAAGACGCAGCTCGCGACCGTCGCCCTCGGCGCGCGGCACCAGGCCGTGCTCGCCGTGATGATCGGATCGACTCTCGGCCTTCTTTTGGCGAACGTGCCGGTCGTCTACGCAGGCAAGGCCTTCGCCGCGCGGCTGCCGCTCCGCGCCCTGAGGGCGGGCGCCGCCCTCCTCTTCATCGCGCTCGGCGTAGGAGCGCTCCTCAGCGCTTGATGCCGCAGGCCTTGTCGATTTCGTTGAGCGCCTGCGTGAAGCCGATGAGCGAATAGGTGTCGGTCATCGCGGCGCCCTTCGCCGGCTGCCCCTTCACGACCGCCTGCTTGCCGCGGATCATCGCCTCGACGATCTTGCGGTCGGTCTCCGAGTCGCGCGCCCAGGCGGTGTCCTTCTCGGTGAAGAGCTTGAACTTCTGTCCGTCGATATCGAGGTCCACTTCGGCCTTCTCGGCGAAGACGTAGCCCGCGATGAAGCTGACGACGTTCGTCGTCTTGTCGGCGGTGTTGTGCGTCACCAGCGCGTTCGCGCCCTTGCGCTTCGACTGCGGCTCGGCGACGAGATAGCAGACTTTTCCGTTCGCGACCTTGTAGGTGTAGGCGTTCCAGGCTCCGGACGGCTCGCCGAGCCGCTCGGGAACAGGTTGTTTCCCCTTGGTTTCCTGCGCTTTCGCCGGTACGGCGAGAGCGAGCGCGGCCAGTACGGCCGCAACGGTGCGCTTCGGCATGGCCCGCTATATAACCGCGCCGCCGCGCGCGTCTCAACCCTCGCTGCCGCGGACGAGACAAAGACGCGCGAGCAAGGCGCCCAAGGCGAGCGTCGCGACGAGGCTGCCCATCGACACGGCGGAGTGGGACGGAAGCTGCGTCGCGATGAGGGTCGCGACGGCCGCCGCGGCCTGCTGCGAGAAGCCGATCAGCGCCGAGGCCGTTCCGGCCATGTGCGGGAACGGCAGCAGGCCGCCGGCGAGGGCGGTGGGCAGGGTCAGGCCCATTCCGAAGGAGAACAGCATCATGGGGCCGAGGATGCTCGGTGCCGAGAGCATGACGAGAGCGAAGCCGAGCATGAGCCCGCCCCCGACGAGACAGGCCGTGCAGCCGAGGAGCAGCATCGTCCGGAGCCCCAGGCGCTGAGTGAGGCGTCCTGCGACGAGCGTTCCGAGAAGGTAGCAGCTCGTCGTGAAGATCGTCAGCACGCCGAACTCGTTGGGCTCGAACTGCAGCCGGTCGATGAAGAGGAAGGGCGCGATCACGATGTAGACGTGCAGCCCCGCGTAGACGAGGCTGCCGCTGAGGAGCCAGCCGAGGAAGTTCCGGTCGCCGAGCAGGACGCCGAAGCGGCGCAGCAGCTGCAGCCAGTCCGTCGCCTCGGGATCGGGCTGCGCGTTCGTCTCGCGCAGAAAGAGCCACACCGCCGCGAGGAGGAGAAGGCCGAGCATCGCCAGCAGAACGAAGTTGGCCCGCCAGCCGAACCAGACATGGATGTGCCCGCCGAGCGTCGGCCCGAGCGCCGGCGAGATCGCCGTCGCGGCAGCGACCCAGGCGAGGACCCGCGCGGTGCCCTCGCGCCCGTGCACGTCGCGGACCACGGCACGGCCGAGCACGGTGCCGGCGCAGGCGCCGAACGCCTGGAGGAAGCGGCCGGCGATCATGGTCTCGATTCCCGTCGCGGCGATGCAGGCGAGATTGCCGAGCGAGTAGACGAGAAGGCCGCCGATGAGGACGCTGCGGCGGCCGAACCGGTCGGAAAGCGGGCCGTAGACGAGCTGCCCCGCAGCAAAGCCGACCAAAAACACCGTGAGCGTCAGCTTCACGTTGTCGGGCGTGGTCGCGAAGTCGCCGACGAGCGTCGGCATCGACGGCGCGTAGATCGATGTCGAGAGGGTCCCGACGGCGACGAGCGCAGTGATCAGGATCGTGATCGGCAGCGAATCGGCGGCAAGCCACGGCAGCGGCCGGCGACTCATCGGGGCGCGAACATCGGGAATCTGGGAGATCGGGGAGGACCGCGGCTGGAAGGACTCTCTACCAAAGAGTGCAGGAATTCGGTCCCTACGGCAACCAAAACGATCTTACGTCCCGGCGCGCCAGCGCACCGCGCCTTTGAGCGGCAGGTGGTCTGAGGCGACGCGCGCGAGGGGCGACCGGTGGGGCGCGACGTGGGCCAGCTCGGCGTCGAGCCCCGCATAGATCCGGTCGAGCGGCAGGAGCGGGCACCAGGAGGGAAAGGTGCGCGGCGCCGGTGCGGGACCGATCACGCGGTCCATCGCCAAAATGCCACCGCGCCGGCCGCGCCATTCGTTGAGATCGCCCATGACCACGATCCCGTCGCGCCGAACTCCGTCCTCGCGCTCGAGCGCATCGAGAAGCCGCTCGGTCTGGACCTGCCGCTCGGGGCTACGGAGCCCGAAATGGGTGGCGATCACCCGAAGCAGCTTGTTTCCGACGGCGAGGTCGGCGTCGATCGCGCCGCGCGGCTCGCGGCCGTCGACTGAAAGATCGAGCTGACGAACCGCGACTACCGGCCATCGCGTCAGAAGCGCGTTGCCGAACCGGCCGCGATGGTCGCGGACATCGGGCCCGGGAATGGCGGCGAGACCCGTCTCCTCGGAGAAATAGACCCACTGGTCGATTTGGCGCAGGTCGCGGTGCCGCGCATCCACCTCCTGGAGGGCGATGACGTCGGCCTCGAGCTCGCAGAGGACCCGCGCGATGCGCGGCGGATTGTAGCGGCGGTCGACCCCGACGCAGGTGTGGATGTTGTAGGTCGCGACGACGACGTCGCCGGCGGGCGCCTGCCGCCGGACGCGGCGCCGCAATCTGCCGCGCATGCTACTTTCCGGGAACCGGAAGCGGCCGGGCCGGCGCGATCCAGCGCTGCGCCGCCCACCCTACCGCTCCGGTCGCGGCGATCGCCGCGAAGAGGAGGGCCGCGCCGCCCCAGCCGCCGCCGCGAAGGATGCGTTCGACGCTGAGACCGAGAATCGTCATCGCGAGAAGGCCCGGAATCATTCCGATGATCGTACCGACAAGGAAGTCCCGATAGCGCACGCGCATCGCCCCCGCAACCATGTTGACGAGGGTGAAGGGCGCGATCGGCAGCATCCGGACCACGGCGACCGCGACGATTCCGCTCCGCGCCAAGCGGGTCGAGATGCGCGCGAGCTGCCGCCCCGCCAGACGCCGCACGAGATCGCGTCCGATGCCTCGCCCGATGAGGAACGATACCGTCCCGCTGCAGACCACGCCGAGCACCGCGTAGCAGAAGCCCAGCACCGGGCCGAAGGCGACGGTCGTCGAGGCGATGAGGAACGTCACGGGGACGAGCACGAGACCTCCCGCGGTGAAGCCGAGCGCCACGGCGAACGGGGCCAAGGGGCTCGAGCGGATAGCCGCGAAGCTCTCGAGCACGAGATCGGTGGTCACGACCTCCTTGAGCGGCGTGAATACCCATGCGCCGACGAGGCCGAGCGCGAGCGCGATATAGGTGAAGGACGCGGCGATGCTCCGCGACAGCCGAGTCGCCTTCGGCGCCTCCGGCAGGAAGTCGTCGAGGAAGCGGTCGGGACGGATCGGACGCTCCGGATCGAAGGGATTGGCCTCGGGGGCGGCGTCGCGATGGAGCTGGAGCGGGTCCTCCGGCAGCTCGTCGTCGATCGGGCGGAAGCCGCGCGGGCCGCCGTCGAGCCGTTCGATGGCCGCGACGAGGCGGCCCTCGGCCGCGATCGCCGCCGACACTTCCGCCAGGCTCCGCCCGAGATGCTCGGCGAGAAGCCGGTTCCGGAACGCCGCGATGCCGGCGCGGATTCGGTCGTCCTCGGCTTCGATCGCGAGGTCGCACTCGGTGTCGACGCCCATCGAGCGGTTGCTCGTGTTCGATGAGCCGACCCGGACGAGGCGGTCGTCGACCACCAGGACCTTCGAGTGGACGCGCACCCAGCGCTCGTCTTCCGGGGCGTCGCCCGGAAGCACGGGGTAGTAGAAGCGCAAGCGGTCGTACCGGTCGGCAGCCCGCAGCTTGCGAATCGTCCGCGCCTGCTGGTCGGCGAGCACCGTCTTCTCGAGCCAGCCGTGCGCCACACGCGGGAGCACGACGAGGATGTCGGGCCCGTTCGGCTCGGCAAGGCGCGCCGCGACCGCCTCGGCGACGTTCGCGGCGGTGAAATACTGCTGCTCGATGTAGATCGACTCCCGCGCCGCCGCGATCGCATCCTCCCAGAGGCACCGGATCTCGCATCGTTCCCGCACGTCGCGCCAGCCCGGCTCCGTGCGGGAGATCGCGACCTCGGCGTCGACGAGATCGGGCGCGAGGCCCGGCGGCCAGGGATCGCCCGAGGCGCGCACGCGCGCCGGCGCCCTTCCGGTGGCGCGGCGCCAACGCTCCGCCGCGACCTCGCCGAGCGCACGCGCCGCGGCTCCGTCCACCATCGCCTGAACGTCGTGGAACGGGGCGTAAGGGACGCCTTCGGGATCGATCCGGCGCGGGTCGAGCGGACGATGCTCGGTGTCGTCCCAGCGGCGCATCGTGAGGTCGATGCCGCCGCAGAAGGCGAGCTTGTCGTCGACGACCACGATCTTCTGGTGATGCGAGGCTCCGAGCGGATGGACGCTGTCCATCCGGAAAAGGAGGCGGCGGTGGCGGGTCCATTCCCGGTTGAGCAGAGGCAGCACCTCGCGCTCGACCGCGTAGATCATCGCGAAGTCCCAGATGAGGATCCGCACGCAGAGGCGGCGGTTGCGGTCGAGGAGCGCGTTGAGAAACGGCCCGAGCTCGGCCGGAAGCCCGTCTTCGGGCTCGCCCGGAACGAGCCGCATCCGGCTGTGGATGTCCCACCCGAGTATCGTGATCGAGCGTTGCGCGCGCAGGGCCGCCGCACGGAACGCCGCGAAATAGGCGGCTCCGTCGACGAGGAACGCCACCCGATCGGCCCGCGCGCGACGCCCGCAATTGCGCCCTTCTCTGAGGATCGGTCCGGACATGTCCTTCGGCGACGCGACACGGGCAGAACGCCCCGCGCGCCCGCGGCGTTCCGGGTCTTGAACACCCGCGCCGCCGCCCCGACTTTCAAGCCATGACCAATTTCCTTCGCACCGGAATGCTGCTGGCGGCGCTTACCGCGCTCTTCATGGCGGTGGGCTGGGCGATCGGCGGCTCGGGCGGGATGCTGACCGCGCTTCTCGTCGCCGCGGCGATGAACCTTTTCGCCTACTGGAACGCCGACCGGATGGTGCTCGGCATGTACGGAGCGCGCGAGGTCGACGCCTACGCCGCGCCCGAGCTTCATGGCCTCGTGAGCGAGCTCGCGCGGCGGGCGGGGCTTCCGATGCCGCGCGTCTACATCGTCGAGACCGAGCAGCCGAACGCTTTCGCCACCGGGCGCGACCCCGAGCACGCGGCGGTGGCGGTGACGACCGGCATCCTGCGCGCGCTCTCGCGCGAGGAGCTGGCGGGCGTGCTCGCGCACGAACTCGCGCACATCAAAAACCGCGACACGCTGACGATGACCGTCACGGCGACGATCGCCGGGGCGATCGGCATGCTCGCCAATCTCGCCTTCTTCCTCGGGCCGAGCCACGCCAGCAGCGAGGATAACCGCGGCAGCGCGATCGGCGGCATCGTTCTCGCGCTTCTCGCACCGCTCATCGCCATGCTGGTGCAGTTCGCGATCAGCCGCACCCGCGAGTACGAGGCCGACCGCGAGGGCGCGGCGATCTGCGGCGAGCCGCTCTGGCTCGCGCGGGCGCTCGCGAAAATCGACGCCTACGCGCGCCGAACCGTCAACGTGCCGGCCGAACAGCACCCCGGGACGGCGCATCTCTTCATCGTCCACCCCCTCCGCGGCGGCGGTGCGGACAACCTCTTCTCGACCCACCCCTCGACCGAGAACCGGATCGCGCGGCTCGAGGCGATGGCGGTGCAGGGCGGCAGCTCGCGGCCGCGGCGCGCCTCCGTCCCCCCGACCGTGGGGGTCTGGGGCGTCCGCCGCCGCACCGGCCCTTGGGGATGACGCTTCAGCGGTAGGGGTCGGCCGCGTCGCGCAGCCCGTCGCCGAGGAAATTGAAGGCGAGGACGACGAGGATCACCGGAACCACCGGGAGCATGAGCCAGGGGTAGAGCGCCACGACGTTGATGTTCTGCGCCTCGTTGAGGAGCACGCCCCAGCTCGTGATCGGCGGCCGCAGCCCCAGGCCGAGGAAGGAGAGCGCCGTCTCGCCGAGGATCATCCCCGGGATCGCCAGCGTCGCCGAGGCGATGAGGTGGCTCATGAACGAGGGTAGGAGATGACGGCCGATGACGCGCGCGGGCGAGGCGCCCATCAGCACGGCGGCCGTGCAGAAATCCTCCTCGCGCAACGATAGGAGCTTCGAGCGCACCGCTCGCGCCAGATCGGTCCAGTGAATGAGCGCGAGGATGATGGTGATCCCGAAATAGACGAGAAGAGGGCTCCACGTCACCGGAAGGATGGCGGCGAGCGCCATCCAGAGCGGGATTTGCGGGAAGCTCTGGATCACCTCGATCGCGCGCTGCACGATGACGTCCGTCCAGCCGCCGTAGTACCCGGCGATGCCGCCGATGACCATCCCGAGGATGAAGCTCACCGCCACGCCGAGAAGGCCGATCGTGAGCGAGATCTGGGCGCCGTAGAGAATCCGGGAGAGGAGGTCGCGCCCGAGCCGGTCGGTGCCGAGCAGGAAGAGCGTGCCGCCCTCGCCGGGACAGATGAGGTGCCGGTCGGTCTCGAAAAGCCCCAGCAGCCTGTAGGACTCGCCGCGGCAGAAGAAGCGCACGGGATAAATCCGCTCGGTGTTCTCCGTGTAGACACGCTTCAGATTGCGCATGTCGAGCCGGTAGTCGAAGCCGTATGTGAACGGCCCCACGAACTCGCCTCGGTGCCAGAGATGGATTCGCTGGGGCGGCGCGAAGATGAAATCGGTGTTGCGGGTCTGGAGCCCATAGGGCGCCAGGAAGTCGCAGAAGGCCGCGACGAGATACATGAAGAGGAGAAGCGCGCCGGAAATCACCGCGAGCCGGTGACGGCGGAGCTTCCACCACATCATGCGCCATTGCGAGGCCATGAAGTAGCGTTCCTGCTCCGGCGTCATCGCCTCGACCGCATAGGGGTCGAAGGGCGCCGGCGAGGCGTAGTGCGGCAGGCGCTCGTCCGCGGCGACGGTCATCGGCCGGCTCCCCCGGCGAGGCGGATCCGCGGATCGAGCGCGGCAAGCGCGAGATCCGAGAGGAAGACGCCGATCACCGTCAGCGTCGCCATGAACATGAGGAACGAGCCCGCGAGATACATGTCCTGGCTGCGCAGCGCCTCGAGCAGCATGGGACCGGTCGTCGGCAGCGACAGCACGACCGAGACCACGGCAGCGCCGGAGATGAGCTCAGGGAGGAGCGAGCCGATGTCGGCGATGAACGGATTGAGCGCCATGCGCAGCGGATACTTGACCAGCGCCTTGACCGGATGGAGCCCCTTGGCGCGCGCGGTCGTCACGTACTGCTTCTGCAGCTCGTCGAGGAGATTGGCACGCAGCCGCCGGATCATGCCCGCCGTGCTGGAGAGGCCGATCACGATCGTCGGTATCCAGAGATGCTCGAGCACCGAAAGGAACTTCGCGACGCTCCAGGGCTGATCGACGAACTCCGGATCCATGAGGCCGCCGACGGAGGTGCCGAACCAGAGATTGGCGAAGTAGAGCAGGACGAGCGCGAGGAGAAAGCTCGGGGTGGCGAGACCGATGAAGCCGAGAAAGGTGAGCGTGTAGTCGCTCCAGGAATACTGGTGCGTCGCCGACCAGACGCCGATCGGGAAGGCGAGCACGTAGGTGAAGACGAGAGTCGCGAGCGAGACGATGAAGGTGAGGAGGAGCCGGTCGCCGACCACCGCGGAAACCGGAAGGTTGTACTCGAACGAGTAGCCGAGATCGCCGGTCAGCAGCCCGCCGACCCAGAAGAGGTATTGCTCCCAGATCGGCTTGTCGAAGCCGTATTGCTGACGGAGGAACTCGATCTTGGTCGGATCGGCGGCCTCGCCCTGCGCCTGCAGCTCCGCGATGTAAGTCGAGAAGTAGTCGCCGGGCGGAAGCTGGATGATCGTGAAGATGAGAAGGCTGATCGCGATCAGGGTCGGGATCATGATCAGGAGGCGATAGACGAGATAGTTCAGCACCCGTGCCTCACTTGCGTGCGGACTCCGTACCGGCGCCGCTCGCGAACCAGAACGTGTCCGGCGAATAGATCCCGAAATGCGCGCCCGGGTCCCAGTTGTAGATGCCCTCGACCGGAACGTTGCGCAGCCGATTGCTGACGACGACCGGCTGCAGAACGCCGGCGACGAGGCCGATGGAGTAGACTTCCTCGCCCCAGACCTTCAGCATCTTCTGCCAGACGGCGGCGCGCGCCTCGCGCGTATCCGCCTCGAACCAGTCGCCGAGGAGCTCGCGAAGCCTGCGTGCGCCGTCGAGCGCGATCGGCTCGCCCGCCTTGCCGCGCGTCTCGATGTACTGCCCCCATTTCGGCCACATCAGCTGCTGCTGCGTCGTCGGCGCGAACTCGAGCGGCGCCATGTCGGCCGTGGCGAGCCCGTTCTCGATGCCCTTGTCGATCGACATCAAAGTCTCGCCGGCGAAGATCCGGTTGCGGAACACCTCGCGCTGCGAGGGCTTGGCGAAGAGCTTGATGCCGGCGGCGCGCCACGTGTCGCGCACCAGCTCCAAGACGTCGGAGTGCTCGGTCGCCTCGCCCGAGTTCTCGACGATGATCTGCATCGGCCTGCCGTCGGGAAGGAGCCTGATCCCCTCGTGGTTGCGCTTCGAGAGGCCGAGCTCGTCGAGGAGACGGTTCGCCGTCGCGAGGTCGAACTTGGCCCAGGCGTCCCGGTACTCCGGACGATAGAGGGGCGAGCCGGGCAGCAACGTGTTCTGTCCCGGGATCGCCAGCCCGTAATAGATCGCCTGGTTGATCTCATGACGGTTGATCGCCAGGGAAAGCGCGCGGCGGAAGCGCACGTCGCGCATGAGCTCGCGCCAGACCGGGTCCGACACGTTGAGGTTGGGAAAGAGCGCGAGATGCGCGCCCGTCGCCTGTCGCCAAAGCCGGACCGTGTAGTCGTTCCTCTCCTCCGCCTCCTTGAGGAAGGTGTAGTTGTCGAACCGCAGATACCGCGCCTGGAGATCGCTTTCGCCGGAGCCTGTCTTCAGCGGGATGATCTTATTGTCGGCGATCGACATGGCGACGCGGTCGATATACGGAAGCTGCCGTCCGGCCGTGTCGACGCGGTGAAAGAAGGGGTTGCGCTCGAAGATGAACCGCTCGGAGGGCGGCCGGGTGGCGAGCATCCAGGGCTCGAGCGTCGGAAGGTCCGGATTGTCGTTCCGGTACTGATTGTCGTGCTTGTTGTGGAGCGCGGCCCAGTTCCGCTGCCCGGCGCGCTTCACCATCTCGTCGAGCGAGGCGGGATCGGCGTACTTCGCGTGAAAGCGCTTCAGGTAGTGCGCCGGCGCGTAGAGATAGAGAGGGCTCGGCCCCGCCGTGGCCTGGAGGAAGAGCCGGTTCGGCTTCGACCACGAATAGCGCACCGCGGTTTCGCTGAGGACCTCGAATTTCGGCCGCTCGCCGTCCACGAGAAGCGCCTGCGGGAGCCCCCCCGGCGAGAGCTTCTCGTTGAGACGGATGTCCTCGAGCCAGTAGCGGAAGTCCTCGCTCGTGAAGGGATGGCCATCGGACCATTTGTGGCCCTTGCGGAGATGGAGCGTGAAGACGCGGTCGTCCTCGTTCTCGACGCTCTCGAGGATGTCGGGCACGAGCTCCAGCTCGGGAGTCCAGCGCATCAGCCGTGCGTAGCCGTAGACCACCATGAGGCGGGTGTCCTTGGCGCCGGCCATGAGGATCCGGAGCTCGCCGCCGTATCGGCCGAGCTCCGGCGGCGAGACGACGAGGGGATGCTCGGGAAGCCTCTCCTCGATCGGCGGCAGCGCGCCGCGCGCGATCTCGACGACGAGGTTCGGGTTCTCGATGTAGCGGTCGGGACGATCGGCGGCGGTAGCGGCGCCCGCCAGGAGCACGAGGAGGAGGACGGCGAGAAGCCCCCGCATCACTGCGCCGCCTCGGAGACGTTCGGAACCCAGGCGGCCTCCACGAAATGCCCCTCGCCGACCTCGATGAGCTCGGGGCGATTCGCCGCGTCGCGCGTGAAAGGCGGCGGCCAGGCGGAGGGATCGGAGGCGCGCCCCTCCATCAGCGCGTCGAAGTCGAGGCGGCGATCGAGCTCGGGCGCCGGCACCGCGGCGAGAAGCGCCCGCGTGTAGGGGTGGAGCGGACGGCGGAACAGGAGTTGGCGCGGCGCGATCTCGACGATCCGGCCGGCGCACATCACCGCGATCCGGTCGGCGATGTAGTCGACGACCGCGAGGTTGTGCGAGATGAAGAGGTAGGTGAGGCCGAGCTGCTCCTTGAGGTCGATGAGGAGATTGAGGATCTGCGCCTGGATCGACACGTCGAGGGCGGAGACCGGCTCGTCGCAGATGACGAGGTCCGGCCGCAACGCCAGCGCGCGTGCGATCCCGATGCGCTGGCGCTGACCGCCCGAGAAGCTGTGCGGGTAGCGGTTGAGGTGCCTCGTGTCGAGGCCGACGAGGCGGATCAGCTCCTTCACCATCTCGCGCCGCGAGCGCTCGTTGCCGATGCCGTGGATGACGAGCGGCTCGGCGACGATGTCCGACACAGTCATCCGCGGATTGAGGGAGCCGAACGGGTCCTGGAAGATGAGCTGCACCTGGCGACGGTAGCGCTTCAGCGCCTCGCCTTCGAGCGCGAGCACGTCGACAGGACGCCCGCGATCGTTGAAGACGACGCGGCCGCGATCGGCGGTGACGGCGCGCAGCAGGATCTTGCCGAAGGTCGTCTTCCCGCAGCCCGACTCGCCGACGAGCCCGAGGCACTCGCCGCGCTCGATCGAGAGGCTGACGCGATCGACCGCGGTGTGCGCGGCCGATTCCTGCGCTACGAGGAAGCCGCCCTTGCGCGTGTAGTAGGTCTTGCTGACCTCCTGGCACGCGAGCAGGGTCGACGGCGCGTCCTCCGGCCAGGGCTCCTTGGCGGCCATGAGCTGCGAGGCGTCGGCATGCTTGATCTCGCGAATCGGGACGAGCCGCTCGCCCGGCGCCATGTCGAAGCGCGGCACCGCCCGGAGGAGCGCACGCAGATAAGGGTGGCGCGGGTCGCGGAAGATGTCCTCGACGGTGCCGCTCTCGACGACCTCGCCGTGATACATCACCACCACTTCCTCGGCGACGTTCGCGACGACGCCGAGGTCGTGGGTGATGATCATGACCGCCATGCCGAGCTCCTTCTGGAGGTCGGCCATGAGCTTCAGGATCTGCGCCTGGATCGTGACGTCGAGCGCGGTCGTCGGCTCGTCGGCGATGAGGAGCGCCGGCCGGCAGACCAGCGCCATCGCGATCATCGCGCGCTGGCGAAGCCCGCCCGAAAGCTCGAACGGATAGGTATCGAGCGCCTTCTTCGGATTGGGAAAGCCGACGAGGCGCAGCATGTCGGCGGTGAGCTCGTTCGCCTCGGCCCGCGCCACACGGCGGTGGAGGAGAAGCGCCTCGCTCACCTGGTCGCCGACCGTGTGCAGCGGCGAGAGCGAGGTCATCGGCTCCTGGAAGATGATCGAGATCCGGCCGCCGCGGATGGCGCGCATCTCGGCGCCGTCGGGATCGAGCTTGGCGATGTCGATGACGCGGCCGGGGGTCCGCGGGTCGGCGAAGAGGATCTCGCCGCGGCTGATGCGGCCGACGCGCGGCAGGATTCCCATGATCGACTGGCTCAGCACCGACTTTCCCGAGCCCGACTCGCCGACGACGGCCACGGTGCTGCCGGGCCGGATCCGGAAATCGACGCCGCGGACCGCGTGCACGATGCCGCCCGCGGTGTCGAAATCGACGTGAAGATCGCGTACCTCGAGAAGGTTCAACGGACCTCCAGTTCGAGCCCGAAGGCGGCGAAGTTCGCCGCCGTCGCGCGACTTACCTCGAGGCCTCGTGCGCGCGCCGCCGCCGCGGCGGCGCGCAGAATCGCTTCGAAATTCTCGATCCGGCTGTCGACCGTCAGGCGCCGCCCGCCCGCCTTGAGCTTGAGCTGCAGCCAGCCGTTCGAGCCGTCCCGCTTCGTGGCGTAAAAGGCGAGCTTCACCTCCTCGAGCGCGTCCCAGTCGATGCGGGTCGGGAACGGCCCGGCGGCCGTGATCCCGGTTTCGTCGAGGCTGATCCGCGATGCGTGCCGGGTCGCGGTGCGCAGCGCGAAGACGCCGAAGAGCGCCGCGAGGCCCGCGAGCAGCGCCGTGACCCAGGGCGTGAGCGGCACCGTCGCGAGGGGAAACGCGACGAGCACGAGGCCGAGCGCGGCCCGGCCGTAGTCGCCCACGAGCGCCGCTGTGGGGTAGACGTGCGAGCTCATGCGGCCCCGAAAACGGCTCCCGGCGCGAGCCAACGCACTGCCGGATGCATCCGCGTCGCCGCCACGAGACGGGCGAGGAAACGCTCCGCCGCCGCGTCGTGCACGAGATGATGCGTCATCACGCCTGTCGGCTCTTCCGGATCGACCTTGCCCTCGCGCCGCGCCGAGAGGTGGTCCGCGAGCCGCCGCAGCACGGCCGGCTCGCCGGCAAAACGCCGCTCCCGCCAGTCCATCACGTCGACATGGACGTTCGTCTCGAAGCGCGAGCGCCGGGGGCCCAGGACCGAGAGCGCGCGGTACCCGAGCGCCGGCAGACGGGCGGTGACCGCCTCGCCGATACGGTTCCAGGGCGGCGCCATCACGGGGAGGAAGCGCCTTCCGAAGAGCCGCTCGAGGCGCTCCTTTCCGGCGGCGAGACGATCGAGGATCGACGCGTCGACGAGCTCGCATTTGCGGGCTCCCGCAGGCGCATTGTTGTCGTGCGCCCAGCCGTGCTGAAGCACGCTCGCCTCCGCCTCGAATCCTTCCGCGCGTGCCGGGACGACCGCGAGCGCCAGCGGCACGCCGTCGGCGATCGCGAGCAGCCGCTTCAACTGGGGGCTCATCCGCGCCGCATCGTCGTCGCGCCACCACAGGGTCGCGATGCGGCCCGCCGCCCCCCAGGCGTCGAGCTCGCGCCGGAGCCCGTCCCAAAGCGCATCGCTGTCACGCGGGGCCGATCGATGAACCATTACGCCCCTGTATAGCGCAGTCTGATGCGGGTCCAAATGCGGCGTCCAAGGCGAGGCTAGCCTCATCGCCCGGGTTTGAACATACGGTCGAGAAGGTCGGCGCTGCGATCGGCGCCGTCGAGCGCGACGGAGGCGCGGGGCGGCGATGCCGCGTCGATCACCGCGGCGAGGCGCGCCGGGGTCAGCTCCCGCTCCTCGACGACGGGGCAACCGAGCCGTGCGGCGCGCAGCGTCTGCTCCGTCTCGCCCGCCGCAGCGAACGGCACGACGACGCAAGGCGGTCGCGCCCAGAGAAGATCGAGGACGGTATTGTAGCCGGCCTGGCTCACGGAAACGGCGCAGCCGCGCAGGAGGAGCGGAAAATCCTCCCGAAAGCGCTCGACCGTGACGCCGCTCCCGGCGAGCGCCGCGGCCTCGCTCTCCGGAAAATTCGGGCCGGTGAGAAGCCGCCACGGCCGGTCGCGGTGCCGCGTCAGCGGCCGCGCCTCGAGCGCGGTGCGCAAGAGCCTCGCGCCGACGGCGCCGCCCCCGGCGGAGACCACGACCTCGCCGCGCGGGCTCCCGTCTCGCCCCTCCACCGGCTCGTAGACGTAGCCGGTGTAGTGGACCCGGTCGGCGATTTCCGCCGCGGCCGGAAAACTCTCGCCGAGTTCCACGAAGTCCGGGTCGCCATGCACCAGGACCGCATCGACATGGCGGCGGACCAGGGACGCCGCCTCTTCCGTCCGCGCGGCGTCTTTCGCGACGACGATGTCTCGGAGCGAAACCGCGACGCGGACGCCGCTCTCGAGGAGGGGCATCAGCTCCGCCCGAAAGGCGCGCCGGCCGAAGGGAAAGGTCTCGACGAGGACGAGATCGGGCGAGACGCGCGCGAGCGCATCGAGCACCATCGCCCGCCGCTGCGCCGCGAGCGCCGCGTCGAAAGCCTCGCCGTTCGGCCCGACGAGGTTTCGGAACGTCGCATCCGTCGCTCGCACCGGCGGAAGCTGGACGACGTCCCCCTCGAAGACGAGCCCGGGAACGGGATGCCCGCCCGAGAGCACCGTCGTCTCGATCCCGCGGCGGCGGAAGGCCCGTACCAGCGCGGCCGCCCGCTTCGTATGCCCGATGCCGAGAAGGTGCTGGACGTGGAAGAGGAGCTTCATCGGAGGGCGCCGAGAATCCGGTCGAGCTGCCGCGCCGCCGCGCCGATGTCGTGCTCCGCGACGATCCGGCGCCGCGCCGCCGCGCCCATCGCCCGCCGCCGCGCGGGATCGTCGAGGAGGTCGGCGACGCATGCGGCGAAGGCCTCCGCATCGCCCACCGGCGCGAGGAGCCCCGACTCGCCGTCGGCGACCACGTCGCCGACCCCTCCGGTCCGGCCGGCGACGACCGGAAGCGCGGCCGCCTGAGCTTCCAGGAGCGACACGCCGTACGCCTCGTTGACGCACGGCCAGACGCAGAGATCGGCTTTAGCGAGGAGCGCCGGCACCGCCGCCTCGTCGACGCATCCGTGCCAGTCGACTCGGTCGGCGATCGGCGCCAGAGCCGCCTCGACCTCCCGGCGCGCGGGACCGTCGCCGACCACCGACAGGCGCCATGCGCGATCGCGAAGGCGCTGGAGCGCCGCGCCGAGGACGCGATAGGAGGCGAGCTTGTCGCCGGGCCGCATCATCCCGACCGCGACGAGGCGCGGCGGCGTCTCCCCCTCGGCGGGCGCATAGGAAGCGGCGTCGAGGAACGGCTTCAGCTCGTGATAGCGGGCGGCGTCGGCGAGGGCGGGCAGCACGCAGGCGCGGTCGTTCGAGTTGAGCCCGATGACCGCATCGGCGCGCGCGAGCGCCGCCAGGACCGCCTCATGCCCGACCCGCCACTTGCCGGCGGCGCGTCGCGGGCTGAGCGAGGCCTCGGCGACCGCGTAGGGAATGCCGAGCGCGTCCGCGACGCGCGGGCCGAGCCAGTCGGGCGCCTTGTCGTAGAGATGATAGGTGAACCAGAGATCGGGCGGCCGCGCCGCGTGGCGGCGGAGAAAGCGCTTGGCGAGCGCGCGCCCGATCGTGGCGAGCCGGCGCTGGCGCCCCTCGTCCCCGGCGCCGTCGCGGCTGCGGAACGTCGAGGCGAGCACGACCTCGTGCCCGGCGCGTTCGAGCGCCGCGAGAAGGAGGCGGGCGACGCGCCGATCGCCCGAGGGCACCGGGTGCGTCGGCGCTTTCAGCGGAGCGTAGAAGGCGATGCGCACGCGGGTCCCGTTCGGGGTGCTCCTAGTCCGCGGCCGCCTCGAGCGCGGGCGCAAGGCCGAACCGCGCGGCGAGCGCTTCGAACCCGCGCTCGGCGTCGAAGCGGGCCCGCACGCGTTCCTCGCCAGCCGCCCCCAGCGCCGCCCGGCGCGCCGGATCGCGCAGCAGGCTCTCGATCGCCGCAGCGAGGCGCGGCGGGTCCGAGGGCGGGACGAGAAGCCCCGTGACGCCGTCGACGATGAGCTCCGGGACGCCCGCCACCGCCGTCGCGATGCAGGCGAGGCCCTGGCTCTGCGCTTCCATCAGGACGTTCGGAAGACCGTCGCGGTCGCCGTCGGACGCGATCGTGCTCGCCAGCACGAAGAGATCGGCCGCGCGATAGGCGCTCAACACCGCGTCCTGCGTCTGGGGGCCGCGCCATTCGATCCGGTGCGAGAGGCCGAGCGCCTCCGCCCGCCGTCTGAGGCTCGCGGCGAGCGCGCCGCCGCCCATATGGACGAAGCGCCATTGAAGATCGGACGGCAGCAGCGCGAGCGCGGCGAGAAGATCGTCGTAGCCCTTCTTCGCGACCGCCCGGCCGACGGAAAGAATGACGCCGGTGCCTGGGCGGGAGCCGCGGAACGGCGGGAAGCGCCGCGCCTCGAGGCCGTGATAGACGAGCGCGGTGCGGCCCGGCGCCAAGCGGTCGAGCCGCGCCTTGCCGGCAGCAGTGCAGGTGACCGCCCACTCGGCCGCGAGCAGCTTCTCGCGCGCCTCCCAGTCCGGGATCGTCCAGATGTCCTTGGCGTGCGCCGAGACCGACCACGGCAAACCCAAGAGGAGCGCGGCGTAGCGCGCGACCGACGCGGGCGTGTGGAGAAAATGCGCGTGGAGCCGGCCGACGCCTTCGGGCAGCTCGCGCGCGAGGACCAGCGCCTGGCCGAAGCGGCGTATCCGGTTCGCCGTGCGGTCGCGGCGCAGATCGCGAAGGAAGGCGCGCCACGCGGCGCCGAAACCAGCGAGCCGCCGCCCTGCCCGCCAGCCGCGCCAGACGCGCAGCGGCTCGTGCCAGAGATATTCCGGAAGGTAGAGCACCGGCGCGCGGATCTCGTCGTGGAGCGCATGCCGCTTGCCGTCGGTCGGGCGGCGCAGCGAGACGATGCGGATATCGAGCCCGCGCGCCTCCAGCGCGCGGATCTCCTGCGCGATGAAGGTCTCGGAGAGCCTCGGATAGCCCTTGAGGACGAAGGCGATCGCTGTCACAGACGACGTCGCGAGAGTCTCAGCGCGGGCTCCTGCGCCGCGTCGCGGCCGAGCCAGCGCCGCGTCAATCGCTCGACGGACTGGAGCCCGTCGAGGAGTCCAGGAACGACGACGGACGAAGGCGGGAGCTGCTGCGGAAGATGGCGCAGGGCCGTCGCCATCGCCTCCGCGTCGCGCCGACCGTCGTCGAGCAGCATCTTGACGAGGCCGAGCTCCTGCGCGCGCGAGGCGCGAATGAACTGCTCGAGACGCGGCGTCGTCCGCGGCACGATGAGGGCGCGCTTGTCGAAGGAGAGGATCTCGCAGAACGTGTTGTAGCCGCCCATGGCGACGATCCCGTGGGCACGCTCGAAGAGGCTTTCGATCCGGCTGTCGAAGGTGATCGCCTTGACGCGATCGAGCCGCGCCACCCGCGCCATGAACTCGGCCTGGAGCTCCGGCTGCATGAAGGGGCCGAAGACGAGAAGCGCCGGATAGGGCAGCCTCGGATCGTTCTCGTAGGCGCGCAGCACCCAGTCGATGAGATTCTCGCCGTCGCCGCCGCCGCCGGGCGTGACCAGGAGAAAGGGCTCGCCGCCGAACGGATCGGCGACGCTCGACGGGACCGCGGGCGAGGTTCGCCGCAGATAGCCGGTATAGACGATGCGGCGCGTGACGCTGGCCGGCAGACCGATGCCGTCGAGCGGCTCGCAGATCTGCGGCAGCCCGTACACCCAGATCTCGTCGTAGTAGCGCTGCAGCGCCGGCAGCACGAGCTTGCGCTGCCACTCGGGCGCGAGGCGGTCGGGCTCGTCCATGACGTCGCGCAGGCCGAGCACGACGGGAGCGCCACGGCGCCGCAGGAGATCGAGCGTCGCGCGAACCTCGCCGCGCAGCCCGAGCGGCTCCTTGTCGACGATGAAGAGATCGGGATCGAAGATCTCGGCGGTGTGCTTGATGATCGAGGCGCGCATTTGCAGCGTCTCCTCGATCCTTATGTGGAGATTGAGCGAGGTGTATTCGCCGTTGCGGAGCTTGATGACTCCCGGGATCCGGACGAAATCGACCCGCGCCCGAAAATCGAAGCTGCCGATGATGGGCGAGCCGGATAGAATCAGGACTGAAAGGTCCTTGTCCGCGTCGACCAGCGAATGCGCAATGGTCCGGCAGCGGCGTAGGTGGCCGAGGCCGAACGTATCGTGGCTGTAAATCAGGACGCGCTTATGCTGGCGACGCCCGGACATCCGTCGATCCTGTATAGCGACTGCTTCGGCGGGCGATCCTGCCACGGATCGGTTCTGCCGGCCTACTTCGTTTTCGCGCCCGCATGACAGAGACGCTCCGTCTGCCCGCAGCGCGCACCGCGACCGAAAGGCCGTCGATGCCGCCGGACGCCCTCAACGGCGAGCTCGAGCCGACCATCTATCGCTTCATCCTGCGCCATTCCTGGCGCGATCAGATCGTCGTGCTCGGGGTAACGGCCGCCTCGCTGCCCTTCTACTACTATTCGCTCGATCTGCCGAAGACGATCGTCAACGAGGCGATCCTCGGCAAAGAGTTCCCGCAGAAATGGTGGTTCGGGCTCGTCCTCGATCAGATCCCCTACCTCATGGCGTTGTGCGGGCTTTTCCTTGCGCTCGTCTTTATCAATGGCGGGTTCAAGTACGCCATCAACGTGCTGCAGAACCGTACCGGCGAGCGAATGCTTCGGCGCCTGCGCTTCTCGCTCTACTCGCGCCTCATCCGGTTCCCGCTAGGCCATTTCAAGAAAGTGTCATCGGGCGAGATCATCCCGATGATCACTTCCGAGGTCGAACCGCTCGGCGGCTTCATCGGCGAGTCGTTCGCGCTGCCCGCGTTCCAGGGCGGGCAGCTCCTCACCCTGCTCAGCTTCATGTTCATCCAGGATCCGGTCCTCGGCGCCGCGGCGGTCGCCTTCTATCCGCTGCAGGGCTACGTGATCCCGAGGCTGCAGCGCAAGGTCAACCAGCTCGGCAAGAGGCGCGTGCGCACCGTTCGCGTGCTTGCCGACCGCGTCAACGAATCGACCGCCGGCATCTGCGAGATCCGCACGAACGACGCCGCGCGCTGGCAGATGGCGCAAATCGCCAAGATTCTCGGCACCATTTACGACATCCGCTACGAGATCTTCCAGCGCAAGTTTTTCATCAAGTTTCTCAACAACTTCATCAACCAGCTCACGCCGTTCTTCTTCTATTCGATCGGCGGCTATCTCGTCATAACGGGCGAGCTCTCCGCGGGCGCGCTGGTCGCCGTGCTCGCCGCCTACAAGGATCTCGCCTCGCCCTGGAAGGAGCTGCTCGACTTCTACCAGCGCAAGGAAGACTCGCGCATCAAGTACGACCAGATCATCGAGCAGTTCGCCCCCGACGGCATGCTCGAAGCGAGGCTGCAGCTCGGCGAGGGCGAGGCGTCGCTCGTAGGCGAGCTTGCCGCGACGAATCTCACGCTCGTCGAGGACGAGCAGGACCGTGTCGTCGACGGCGTCACGTTCAGCGTCCCCGCAGGCACGCACGTCGCCGTGATCGGGACGAGCGGCTCAGGCAAGATCGAGCTGGCAATGCTGCTCGCACGACTCGTCGCGCCGTCGAACGGACGCGTCACCGTCGGCGGAGCGGATCTCGCGACGATGCCGCTCGGCATCATCGGGCGACGGATCGGGTACGCCGGCGCCACCCCGCACCTCTTCGCCGTCTCCCTGCGCGAGAACCTCTGGTACGGGCTGAAATCGAAGCCTGTGCGCGACACGGCGACGACGGAGGATGGCGTGCGCCGCCGGCAGGCCCGTCTCGCCGAGGCGCGGCGCGCCGGAAACATCGATCTCGATCCGGACGCCGACTGGGTGGACTACGCCGCCGCCGGCGTCGCGAACGAGGCCGAGCTCATCGAGCGCACGGTCGAGGTGCTCCGCGTCGTCGACCTCGAGGAAGACGTCTACGCGCTCGGCCTCAGGGGCAGGCTCGACCCGGAGCGGCAGGCGAAGGCGGCCGAGGGATTGCTCCATGCGCGCTTCGCGCTCGCAGAGCGCCTCAAGGCCGAGAAGATCACCCACCTCGTCGAGCCGTTCGACCCCGAGCGCTACAATCAGAACGCCTCGGTCGCGGAGAACCTTCTCTTCGGCACGCCGATGAGCCCGGCCTTCGAGTTCGACGCGCTGCCGTCGAACGCCTATTTCCTCGAGGTGCTCGACAAGGCGGGCCTGCGGGAGGACCTCATCAACATGGGCGCCCAGGTCGCGGAGACGATGATCGAGCTCTTCGCGGGCCTTCCGCCCGAGCACGAGTTCTTCGAGCAGTTCAGCTTCATTTCGGCGAACGACCTTCCCGAATATCAGGCGATCCTCGGCCGCATCGCGAAGAGCGGACGAGACAGCCTCAGGGAAGAGGACCGGCGCCGGCTTCTCGCCCTCCCCTTGAAGCTGATCGCGACCCGGCACCGCCTCGGCCTCATCGACGAGGCGATGCAGCAGCGCATCGTCGAGGCCCGGCGGATCTTCGCGCGCGATCTGCCGGATTACGCGCGGAACCAGATCGCGTTCTTCGACATCGGCTCCTACAATCCGGCAGCGACCCTTCAGGACAACCTGCTTTTCGGCAAGATCGCGTACGGGGAAGCCGAGGCCGCGACGCGCATTCCTGCGCTCATCGCCGAGGTCGTCAAGGGTCTCGAGCTTCGCCACATCGTCGTCGCGGTCGGCCTCGACTTCAACGTCGGCACCGGCGGCGGACGGCTCTCCATGGCGCAGCGCCAGAAGGCGGCGCTGGCGCGCGCTCTCCTCAAAAGGCCGGATCTCCTCATTCTCAACGAAGCCGCTTCCGCGCTCGACGGCACGGCTCAGGTCAAGGTAGTCAGAGGAATCCGTCGGCTCTGCGAGGGAAAGACGGTCGTCTGGGTCCTCCAGCGCGCAGGCCTTGCGAGAAATTTCGACCACGTGCTCGTGATGAGCGACGGCCGGATCGTCGAAAAAGGCCCGCCGGGCGAACTCGAGCGCAGTGGTACCCTTTACAAAACCCTGGTCGCGGCGGAGTGAGCAATGAGCCTCAAGGAAGAAGTCGAGCTCCTGCAGCGGATCCCCTTCTTCGCCCAAATCGAGCCGGCGAAATTGAAGCTGCTCGCGTTCACGAGCGAACGCGTCGGCTTCGACCCGGGGCAGGTGTTGTTCAAAAAGGGCGACATGGGCGATGCCGCCTACATCATCATCGAAGGCGAAGCCGAAGTCCTGGTGGACACCGCGGGCGGCGCGGCCGTGGTGGCGACGCTCGGCAAGAACGCCTTCGTCGGCGAGATCGCGATCCTGTGCGACGTCCCGCGAACCGCGACGGTGCGGGCCAAGGACCGAGTCGTCGCGCTTCGCATCGCCAAGGAGCTGTTCATGCGGCTCGTCACCGAGTTTCCGCAGATGGCGATCGCCATCATGCGCGAGCTCGCGCACCGGCTCGAGATGACGAACCAGCGGCTGCGCGAGGCCCTGTCGCGCACGACGTGAGCCGTCTCGACAGCTTCATACGCCGCCTCGAGGCGCAACGCGCCTGCCTCGACCGCGCCGCGCGCCTGATCGCCGACCTCACCGGCCCGGTGCTCGAGCTCGGACTCGGCAATGGCCGCACCTACGACCATTTGCGCGAGCTTCTGCCGGAGCGCGCGATCTACGTCTTCGAGCGGCACGTGGCGGCGCACCCCGCCTGCATTCCGCCGCCGGAGCGTCTCTTCGTCGGCGATCTCCGCGAGACGCTCGCAGCGGCGCGGAAGGATCTCGGCGGCAGCGCGGCTCTCGCGCACATGGACATCGGCACCGGCGAGGCGGAAGCGAGCCGGAAGCTGGCCGCCTCGCTCGTCCCGGCGCTCACCGCGCTCCTGCGCGCGGGCGCGGTGGTCGCGAGCGAGCCGCCGCTCGAGGCCCCGGGGCTCGTCGCGCTCGAACTGCCCGATGGTGTCGCGCCCGGGCGATATCATCTCTATCGCTTCAGCGGATAATCGCTGCGCCGGCGACGCGCCCCGGCCCCTCCTCCTGAACGATCACCGCGCACGGCCCCTCGGCGACGGCGCGCAGCTCGATCGCCGAGCCGTTCCAGCTCCCGAGCTCGGTCATCTCGCGCACCACGTTGACGTTGCGCAGCGTACGGCCGCGGTTCTCGCCGCGCTCGACGCGGGTCGTATGCTCCGGATCGAAGCGGACGAGCCATACGGTGCCGCTGCCTTCGCCCGCCCCGATCCGAATCCGCACCTCCTTGCCCGCGCGCTCGCCGCTCACCGCCGGCCCCTTGCGGGAACCCGCCTCGGCGATGAGACGCTCGACCTCGGCGCGCGCCGAGCCGACCGCGTGCGCCGCGCCGTCGACCACGACCTCCGGCGTATAGACGTAGCGCTGTCCGAGCGTGCGCCCGTAGCCGCGCTGACGCTGCGTCGCCCACGGCGTCGCGAACGGATCGCGCCAGCCGATGTAATTCCAGTAATCGACATGGAACGAGAGCGCGACCACACCCGGACGTTCGGCGAGCTCGGCGAGGAAGGCGTCGGCAGGCGGGCAGCTGGCGCAACCCTGCGAGGTGAAGAGCTCGACGAGGACCGGGCGCTCTGCGGCCGACGCCGGGAAGGAGAGCGCGAGCACGATCGCGAGGAGGCGCAGCATCGCCGACAAGGATGCCGCGTCGCGCGGCAAGCCGCCACTCAAGCCGCTTCACGACGAGGTGACGCGACGGAGCCCCTTCTGCCGGGGCCGTCCCCGCGCTAAGACCGCTCCCCGTGACTTCGGCGAGCGACATCAGGCATGGCGACTGGGTGGAGCGGCACCTGCCGCGCTCCCTTGTGCCCTATGTGCGCCTCGCGCGGCTCGACCGGCCGATCGGCACCTGGCTCCTGCTCTTCCCAGGCTGGTGGTCGATCGCGCTCGCGGCGGAAGCCTGGCCGGACTGGCGCCTCGTCGCGCTCTTCGGCATCGGCGCGGTCGCGATGCGCGGTGCCGGCTGCACGCTCAACGACATCGTCGACCGCGACTTCGACGCCCGCGTCGCGCGCACCCGCACGCGCCCCATCCCGAGCGGGCAGGTGACGGTGCGGCAGGCCGCGATCTTCATGGCGCTTCAGCTCGCCGTCGGCGCCGCCGTCCTGTTCAGCCTCGACAGGGCCGCCATCGCGCTCGGCCTCGCCGTGCTCCTCCTCATCGGCACCTATCCCTTCATGAAGCGGGTGACGTGGTGGCCGCAGCTCTTTCTCGGGCTCAACTTCAACTGGGGCGCGCTCATAGGCTGGGCGGCGGCGACCGGGACGCTCGACTGGCCGCCCGCACTCCTCTATCTCGGCGGCATCTTCTGGACGCTCGGCTACGACACGATCTACGCGCATCAGGACAAGGAGGACGATGCGCGGATCGGCGTGAAGTCTTCGGCGCTGGCGCTCGGCGAGCGCACGAGACCCTTCCTCTTCATCGTCTTCGCCCTCGCCGCCGGGCTCTGGGGCGCCGCCGGCAGCGGCCTCGGCTGGCCGTTCTGGGCCGCCCTCGCGGCCGTCACCGCGCACCTCTTCTGGCAGGCGGCCCAGGTCCGGCTCGACGAGCCGCGCGACTGCCTCGCGAAGTTTCGCGCCAACCGGCATGTCGGCTGGCTCATGCTGTTCGGCATCATCGCCGCCAAGGTCGCGTGAGCCCGGAAGAGTTCGTCCGCGCGAACACCGCGCTCACCGCGCCGCCGCTCGTGCCCGAAATCGCGCTTCATCTCGCCACCGAGGTGACGCCGCTCTGGGAGGCGACCGAGGCCGAGCTCCAGCGCATCGGCCTGCCGCCGCCCTACTGGGCCTTCGCATGGCCGGGCGGATCGGCGCTCGCCCGCTACGTGCTCGATCATCCCGAGCTCGTCGCGGGGCGGCGCGTGCTCGACTTCGGCGCGGGTTCCGGGCTCGTCGCGATCGCAGCGGCAAAGGCGGGGGCGCACGCGATGGCGGCCGAGATCGACGCCTTCGCCGCCGCCGCAATTCGCCTCAACGCGGCCGCGAACAGCGTCGAGGTGGAGATCGAGACCTCCGACGTGATCGGCGCCGAGTGCGCATGGGACGTCATTCTTGCCGGCGACATGTGCTACGAGCGGCCGCTCGCCGAGCGCCTCGTCCGCTGGCTGAGGCGCGTGCCGGCGCTGGTCCTCCTCGGCGATCCCGGAAGGAGCTACGTCCCGCGCGACGGGCTCGAGCTTCTCGCCCGCTACGTGGTCCCGACGAGCCGCGACCTCGAGGATCGCGACAGCCGCGAGACCGCCGTCTGGCGGCTGCTGCGCGAAGCCTAGAGAAGGTCGCGCAGCATCGCGACCAAGGGCTTGTCCGCCGGCGGCATCGGATACGCCGCCAAATCCCGCGGCCGCACCCAGGCGAGGCTCTGGCCCTCGCGCGGCTCGGGCGTGCCGCGCCATTTGCGGCAAACGTAGAGCGGCATCAGAAGATGAAAGCTCTCGTAGCCGTGCGAGGCGAAGGTGAACGGAGCAAGGCAGCTTGCCGCCGTATCGACGCCGAGCTCTTCCTTCAGCTCGCGCACGAGCGCCGCTTCGGGCGTCTCGCCCGGATGCACCTTGCCGCCGGGAAACTCCCAGAGCCCCGCCATCGGCTTGCCCGCGGGACGCTGCGCCAGGAGAACGCGGCCGTCGGGGTCGACGAGCGCCACCGCGACGACCAGGACGACCGGCCTAGCTGCGGTAGCTTCCGTTGATGTCGACATAGCGGTGCGTGAGGTCGCAGGTCCAGACCGTCGCCTTGCCTTGCCCGATGCCGATGTCGATCTCGATCAGCACCTCGCGTCCCGCCATGTGCGCGGCGACCGGCGTCTCGTCGTAGCCCGGCACCGGCCCGCCCTTCTCGGCAATGAGCGTGCCGCCGACGCGCACCGAAAGGCGGTCGCGGTCGGCGGCCTCGCCCGCCTTGCCCACGGCCATGACGATGCGGCCCCAATTGGCGTCCCCCGCCGCGATCGCCGTCTTGACGAGCGGGGAGTTGCCGACCGAAAGGCCGATGCGCCGCGCCGCCGCATCGCTCTCGGCGCCCGTGACGCGGATCGTGACGAACTTCTCGGCGCCTTCGCCGTCGCGGGCGAGCTGCTGAGCCAGATCGACCATCACGGTCTCGAGCGCCCGCTCGAAGGCAGGGTCGGGGCGCGTCAGGGGCGCGTTCCCCGCCGCGCCGGTCGCGAAGAGAAGCACCGTGTCGCTCGTCGAGGTGTCGCCGTCGACGGTGACGCAGTTGAAGCTCAGCTCGTTCGCCTTGACGAGCATCGCCTGAAGCGCCGCCGGCTCGATCGCCGCGTCGGTGAAGAGATAGGCGAGCATCGTCGCCATGTCGGGCGCGATCATGCCCGAGCCCTTGCAGAACGCGTTCAAGATGACGCGCCTGCCGCCGAGCTCGACCGAGGCGGTCGCGAGCTTCGGGAACGTGTCGGTCGTCATGATCGCCCGCGCGGCACGCATCCAGTTGTCGGGGGCGAGCGCGGCCTTGGCGGCAGGCAGCGCGTCGATGATCCGCTCGGCGGGCGGCGGCTCGCCGATGACGCCGGTCGAGGAGATGAACACCTCCTCGGGCGCGCAGCCGATGAGCCGCGCCGTCTCGGCCGCGGTCCGCTCCACCACCTCGCGGCCCGCACGCCCGGTGAACACGTTCGAGTTCCCGGAGTTGACGACGAGCGCCCGCGCGCGCCCGCCGGGCAGCACCTTGCGGCACCAGTCAACCGGCGCGCCCGGGCATTTGTTTCGGGTGAAGACGCCGGCCACCGCCGTGCCGGGGGCGAGCTCGGCGAGCATCAGATCGTCGCGTCCGGCGTAGCGGATCCCCGCCGCGGTGGCGGCAAGACGCACGCCGGCGATCGGCGGGAGCGACGGGAGGCTCGCGGGCGCGAGCGGCGAGACCTCGCCGCTCACTGCTTCTTCGTACCGTCGAGGTTGAAGGTCTCGACGCTGGCGCTCTGGCGCAGCTCGGCGACCTTCTGCTGGATGACCTCGCGGGCGATCTCGTCGGCGAGCTGATCGCGGCTCTCCTCGAAGCTCGGCTGCGCTCCTGCGCGGCGGTCCTCGACCTTGATGACGTGCCAGCCGAACTGGGTCTTCACCGGCGTCTTGGTGTACTCGCCCTTCTTGAGCTTGAAAGCGGCTTCCGCGAACTCGGGCACCATCTCGTCCTGCGAGAAGAAGCCGAGATCGCCGCCCGTCGCTGCCGCGGGATCCTTCGAGCGCTGCTTCGCCAGGGTCGCGAAGTCGGCGCCCTTGTCGAGCTCGGTCACGATCGCCTTCGCGTCTTCTTCCTTGTCGACGAGGATGTGGCGCGCGCTCACCTCCTCCTTCGCCGGATGCTCCTTGAGATATTGCTCGTAGCGCGACTTGAGCTGCTCCTCGCCCGCCGCCTTCTCGACCTCGCGCTGGAGCCAGGCCTCCTGCATGAGCCGCTCCTCGTACCGGGCGAGCCGCTTCTTCAGCTCCGGATCCTGGTCGAGCTTCTCCTTCTTCGCCGCCTCGGTGATGAGCATCTGGCTCACCATCTGGTCGACGAGCATCGGATAGACCGTCTCGAGCGGCAATTGCTGGACCTGCGGCGGCAGCAGCTTGTGCATCGCCTCGACGTCGGAACGCTTCAGCTCCTTGCCGTTGACGCGGGCGACGACGGGATCATCGCCCTGGGCCAAGGCGGGGACCGCGGCGAGAAGGAGAATGCCGACGAGACCGGAGAGGCGGAACATGAGGGGGGAACCTTTCGCGAGAGAAACGGAGACGTACTCCGGGACGGCTCCGGTCGCAACAAGGAGCCGAAGCCTTATGTTGGTGGGGCATGAGTCAGATGCCACCACAGCCGCCGGTGAACCCGCCCGAGCCGCCGCCGCCCGACCCGGGCGCGCCGCCGCCGATCGAGGAGCCGCCGAAGCCGATCCCGGTGCCGCGGCGCGAGCCGCCGCCTCCCTTGGGCGACCCGCCGCGGCGGCGCGAGCGAAGCTCAAGGACCTCACTCGCCCCGAGCGCGAGGATCCCGAGAAGCAGCGGCACGAGGTAGTAGAGGACGCGAAAGAGGACGAGGCCGCCGATCGCCCCGGCGCCCGGCACGACGAAGAGCACCGCCGCCTCGATGACGCCGAGCCCGCCCGGCACGTGGCTCACGAGCGCGGCGACCACTCCCATGACATAGCCGACGACCACGTCCGCGTAACGGGCCCCGGTCGCCGCGGCCAAGGACTGCCAGAGCGCCGCGGTGACGAAGGCGAAGTTGACGAGCCCTACCGCGATCTGCGCGAGCGCGAGGCGGAAAGGCGGCACCGGCACCGACCATCGCCCCGCGCGAAGCGGCGCCGTCGCGAGGGTGCAGAGCGCGAGATAGGCGACGAGAGGGGCGAGGCAGGCTGCGCCGAGGAGCCGCGCCGTCGCGGGCGTGAGGCCGAGCTCGTGCGAAGGCCCGCCGATCAGCAGGACGGCGGCGGCGAGCGCGAGAAGCCCGAGCCCGACCGTCGCCGCGCAGAAGAGGATGACGCGGGCGACGTCGCCGACCCCGAGCCCGGCGCGGCTGTAGAAGCGCAGCCGAAGCGCACCCGAGCTCAGCGCGGCGAAGCCGACATTGTGCCCGATCGAAAGGCTGCAGAACGAGGCGAGCGCGATGCGGGGATAGGGAACGTGCCTGCCGGCGTAACGAATGCCGAGCGTGTCGAAGAGCGTGAGCGTCAGGTAGCTCAGCGCGACGAAGAGCGCCGCCAAAGCGAGGTTCGGCACGGGGATGTCCCGCATCGCGGCCAGCACCGCTTCGAGGCTGTAGCGGCTCAGCTCGCGATAAACGAAGAGCAAGGCAAGGACAGCGACGGCCGCGCCCGCCCCGACCATGAGCCACCGCCAGGAGCGCCAGCGCCTCATACGCGTCCGAACGGAGGGCAAGTCGCCCCGTTCCGAGGCGCATCGAGCGGCTCGGGAACGCCCGTTCGGCCCGGGAGAGGATTTCACAATCTCTCCGCGCCGCGCTAAACGACAGCGGCAATGGCCTTCACCACGCGCCCCGAGCTGCGGGGAACATTCGGCGTCGTCGCATCCACCCACTGGCTCGCCTCGGCGGCGGCGATGGGCGTCCTCGAGCGCGGCGGCAACGCGTTCGACGCGGCGGTATGCGCCGGCTTCGTGCTCCAGGTCGTCGAGCCGCATC
Organism: Rhodospirillales bacterium; assembly: GCA_019689675.1. Taxonomy (GTDB): domain Bacteria; phylum Pseudomonadota; class Alphaproteobacteria; order ATCC43930; family CGMCC-115725; genus JADGGZ01. The sequence goes on from JADGGZ010000016.1 coordinate 27,899, forward strand.
TCAACGGGCCCGGCGGCGACGCGCCGATCCTCCTCTGGAGCCAGGCGCGGCAGAAGCTCGAGGTGCTGTGCGGGCAGGGCCCCGCCCCTCAGGCGGCGACGATCGCGCGGTTCCGCGCCCTCGGCCTCGACCTCGTTCCCGGCACCGGGCTTCTCGCGACCTGCATTCCGGGCTCGGTCGACGCCTGGCTCCAGCTGTTGCGCGATCACGGCACGTGGCGCCTTTGCGACATTCTCGAGCCGGCGATCTCCTATGCCGAGCACGGCTTTCCGGCGGTCGCCCGCATCGCGCTCACGATCGAGACCGTGCGGCCGCTGTTCGAGAGCGAGTGGCCGACATCGGCGGCGCAATGGCTGCCGCCGCCGCAGCCGGGCCGCCTCATGCGCAACCGCACCCTCGCCGCGACCTGGCGGCGGCTCCTCGCCGAGGCCGGCGGCGGCGGGCGCGAGGCGGAGATCGAGAAAGCGCGCCGGGCGTGGCGGCAGGGATTCGTCGCCGAGGCGATCGACCGCTTCTGCCGGACGCAGGAGCTGATGGACGCCTCGGGCCGGCGCCACCGCGGCCTCCTCACCGGCGAGGACATGGCCCGCTGGGAAGCGCGCTACGAGGCGCCGCTCACGCTCGACTACGCCGGCTGGACGGTGGCGAAGTGCAACGCCTGGAGCCAGGGACCGGTGCTCCTCCAGCAGCTCGCGCTCCTTTCCGGCTTCGATCTCGCCGGCATGGACCCGGCCGGTCCCGACTTCCTCCACACCGTCATCGAGTGCGCCAAGCTCGCGTACGCCGATCGCGAGGCCTGGTACGGCGATCCCGACTTCGTCGACGTGCCGATGAAGACGCTGCTGTCCCCGGAATACGCCGCGGCGCGCCGCCGGCTCGTCGGCGACCGCGCCTCGCTCGAGCTGCGCCCCGGCAGCCCCGACGGGCGCGCGCCGCGCCTGCCGACGGCCGGCGCAGGCAGCGCCGCCCCGCCCGGCGCTGGCGAGCCGACGACCCAGCGCATCGGCGCCGGCGAGCCGACGATGCAGCCGCTCGGCACGCGCAGCGGGGACACCGTCCATGTCGACGTCATCGACCGCTGGGGCAACATGGTCTCGGCGACGCCGAGCGGCGGCTGGCTCCAGTCCTCGCCGACCATTCCCGAGCTCGGCTTCTGCCTCGGCACGCGGGCGCAGATGTTCTGGCTCGAGGAGGGTTTGCCGGCGAGCCTCGCGCCCGGCAAGCGGCCGCGTTCGACCCTATCCCCTTCGATGGCGCTCTACGACGGCAAGCCGACCCTCGCCTGGGGCACGCCCGGCGGCGACCAGCAGGACCAGTGGTCGACGCTGCTCTTCCTGCGCCACGTCCACCACGGCATGAACCTCCAGGAGGCGATCGACGCACCCGCCTTCCACATCGAGCACATGCCGTCCTCGTTCTATCCGCGCGCGGCGCGGCCGGGCTTCGTCCAGGTCGAGGGGCAGATGCCGGCCGCCACCGTCGCCGAGCTGCGCCGGCGGGGCCACGACGTCGCGGTCGGCGAGGACTGGTCCGAAGGCCGCCTCACCGCCTGTGCCATCGAGCGCACCCCGGAGGGCGACATCCTGAAGGCCGCCGCCAACCCCCGCGGGATGCAGGGCTACGCCGTCGGGCGGTAGCCCCTCGCCTGCAAATGCAGGGAAAATGCAGGACTTTGTCCAATCCGGCTATGGAGAGGGCGCGAAGACCCTCGAGGCAAGCCGGCCGCGTCGCGCCCACATTCCGTTCGGCATGGGATCGCGACGCAACCGAGGATAGTGCGCGGGAAGCCTCTTAGTCAATACGGATATTACGAGACCCGAATGGGTTATCGCGCCGTGCCGACATTGATCACCTGGACACGCCGGTTGACGGCGCTCGTGGGATTGGCGGGGTCGCGCAGCTGGGCCTCGCCCATCCCGATGCTCTCGAGACGGTCGTCCGACACGCCGAAGCGCGACTTCAAATAGTCGCGGACGGCGGCGGCGCGCTCGGCCGACAGCGCCAGGTTGTAGGCTTCCGAGCCGACGGCGTCGGTATGGCCGACGAGCTTGAAGCGATAGGATTCGAGCCGCGGATCCTTGAGCGCCGCGCCGAGCTGATCGAGCACCTGCCGCGCCTCTTCGGTGAGCTCGGCCGAGGCGAAGGCGAAGCGGATCTCGAGGTCCACGGACGGGGCCGCCGCCTCGGCCGCCTTCGGCTCCTCGGTGACGGGACGAAGCCCGCGCGTGCGAAGCTGCGTGCCGCGCGCGTCCTTGCCGGGCGTCAGCCGCTGGACGAGCTCGTCCGCGCTCAACGCCTGCTGCGCCGCGGCCTGCGGCGGAGCGGCGAGCACGGCCGCCAGAGCGATCGCCGCCGCGGGGGCGAATCGGATGAAACCAGGCATGGGTGCACCTCCTGCGCAACGAGACTTCCGGCTGCATACTGCCTCATCGAGGCAGCGCCGCGAAGCGACCGCGGTCACTTCCCGGACATGCCCCTATCGGATAGGCTGCCTCAATGGCCGACCGGCCGCCGCCTACCGACGACGCGACGCGCATCGCCCCGACCCCGACAACCGCCGGTTTCGCCGCCGCCGCGGCGACGGCGCACCGTGCGGCAACGCAGGTCGGCGACGTGCTGGCCCACACCTACCGGCTCGAGGCGCTGCTCGGCCGCGGCGGCATGGGCGCCGTCTACCGGGCGCGACACCTCGCGCTCGGCACCGAGCACGCGATCAAGATCACGCTGCCGGAATACGCGCACGACCCGTTCTTCGTGGAGCTCCTCGAGCGCGAGGCGCGCGCGCTCCACCGGGTGCGCGACGATGCGGTGGTCGAGTACCAGGGCCTCTTCCTCGACGAGGAGGGAAGGCGCTACCTCGTGATGGAGTATGTCGACGGCGTATCGCTCGCAGCGCTCACGCGCGAGCGGGCGCTCGGCGTCGACGAGGTGCGGCGCCTCAAGCGCCGCCTCGCCCGCGGCCTCGCGGCGGCCCATGCGCAGGGCGTCTTCCACCGCGACCTCTCGCCCGAGAACGTGATCCTGCCCGGCGGCGACGTCGACGCCGCCAAGATCATCGATTTCGGAATCGCCAAGTCCGCCGACGGCGGCGCGACGCTGATCGGCAGCGAGTTCGCCGGCAAGTACTCATTCGTCAGTCCCGAGCAGGCGGGGCTCAACGGCGGCAAGGTCGACGCGCGCTCGGACATCTACAGCCTCGGCCTCGTGCTCGCCGCCGCCGCGCTCGGGCACGGCCGCAAGCTGCCGATGGGCGATTCGCCCGCGACCGTCGTGACGGCCCGTCAGACGGTACCGGACCTCTCCGAGATTCCCGCCGAGCTCAGGGACGAGCTCCGGGCGATGCTCGACCCGCTTCCGGAGCGCCGGCCACCCTCGATGGCGGCGCTGATGGAAACCGAGACCGCGGCGCCCCGCCCTGCCCCCGCCTCCGCCGCGACGCGGAAGCGCAGCCCGCTTCTCGCCCTGTCGCTCGCTGGCGGCGGGGTCGTCGCCGCCGCCGTCGCCGCCCTTCTCTGGCTGGCGCCGTGGCGCGAACCGCCGCCCCCCGCGCCGCCGGCAACCAAGGCAGCAGCCGCGCCATCGAGCACCGCGGCCGCGACGGGCGCGCCACCGGCCCCGGCGACGCCGCCCAGCGTCGAAAGGCTCGTCGAGCAGCTCCGCATGCCGAGGCCCGCGCCGACTGCGGCGCAGCCCGACGCCGATGCCGCACCGGCGGCCGCGCTCGCCGCAACGAGCACCGCGGCGCTGACCGCGGCCGCTCCTGCCGAGGCGCCGCCGCAGCTTCCCTCGCCCGCCGCACCGAGCGCGCCGCCGGCGCCCGCCGCCGTGCCTGCCACTGCGGCGGAGCCGGAAGCCGCGGAGTCGGCAACG
>JADGGZ010000171.1 GCA_019689675.1 Rhodospirillales bacterium
ATCTACTCCTTCAAGGCGAGCGGGGACTTCGCGCCGATCTTCGTCAGCGACAACATCACGGACGTGTTCGGCTACGCGCCGGCCGAGTACCTGCAAGATCCCTTCTTCTGGCGCGACCGGGTCCATCGCGACGACCTGCCCGCGGTGGAGGCGGCGATCGAGAAGTTCTTTCAAAACGGGATCCATTCCGTCGAGTACCGCTTCCGCCGCAAGGACGGCACCTATTGCTGGGTCGAGGACGCCCAGCATCTCGTCCGCGGCGCGGACGGCAAGCCGGCGGAGATCGTCGGCTCGTGGAGCGACATCAGCGCGCGGAAGGAAGCGGAGCTGGCGAGCGAGGCGGCCCATGCGCGCCTGTCGCAGCTCCTCGCCAGCTCGCCCGCGGTGATCTACAGCTACAAGGCGAGCGGAGATTTCGCGCCGACCTTCGTCAGCCCCAACATCGCCGAGCTCTTCGGGTACGCCCCCTCCGAATACCTCGAGAATGCCGAGTTCTGGCGCGAGCGGGTGCACCCGGACGATCTGGCCGCGGTCGAGGCGGAGGCGACCCGCCTTTATCGGGCCGGCCGCCACACGGTCGAGTACCGCTTCGGAAAGAGCGATGGCAGCTACCGTTGGGTGGAGGACATCCAGCATCTGGTCCGCGACGCGGACGGTCAGCCGCTCGAGGTCGTGGGTTCGTGGAGCGACGTCACCGAGCGGAAATCGGCGCAGGAGGCGGTAGCCGCTGCGCACGAGCGGGTCGAGCATCTTCTCGCGCGATCGCCGGCCGTGATCTACAGCTTCCGGGCGACGGGCGATTACGCACCGACCTTCATCAGCCGGAACGTCGAGGAGCTGCTCGGCTACGCGCGCGAGGAGTACCTCGAAAGCCCGGACTTCTGGCGCGAACGCGTTCATCCGGACGACCTGCCGCGCATCGAGCAGGATTACGGGCGGCTCTTCGAGGACGGCCGCCTCGCGGTCGAGTACCGCTTCCGCAAGAAGGACGGCACCTACTGCTGGATCAGCGACGACCTCCAGCTGGTGCGGACGGCCGCCGGCGACCCCGTCGAGGTGATCGGGGCCTGGAACGATATCACGGCGAGAAAGCAGATCGGCGAGGCGCTCGTCGCCGCGCAGGATCGGCTGGTTCGTGTGCTCTCGTCCGCCCCGGCGGTGATCTACAGCTTCAAGGCGAGCGGGGACTACGCCCCTATCATCATCAGCGAGAACATCAGGACCCTGCTCGGCTACGAGCCGCGCGAGTACCTCGAGAACGCCGATTTCTGGCGCGAGCGCGTGCACCCCGACGACCTTGCCGCCGTCGAGGCGGCGGCTGTGCGCCTCTTCAAGGAGGGCCACCAGACGGTCGAGTACCGGTTCCGACGGAAGGACGGGACCTGGTGCTGGGTCAATGACGAGCAGCAGCTGATCCGCGACGCGTCGGGACAGCCCCTCGAAATCGTCGGCTCGTGGAGCGACGTGACCGCCCGCAAGGAAGCGGAGACCGCCTTGCGCCGCACCGAACAGCGGTTGCGGGACGCCATCGAATCGATTTCGGAGGGGTTTTCGCTCTACGACGCGGAAGACCGGCTCGTCATCTGCAACACGGCTTACGGGGAGCTGCTCTATCCCGGGCTGGGCACGCCCGCCCCGGGAACGCCTTACGAAGAGATCTTACGGAACGCGGCCGCGCAGGGCCTCATCGAGGGTGCCAAGGGGCGTGCGGAGGAGTGGATCGCCGAGCGCATGGCAATTCACCGCGCGCCCGGCCGGCCGCACGTCCAGCGCCGCGCCGACGGACGCTGGGTGCAGGTCAACGAGAGGCGGACGACGGAGGGCGGGATCGTCGCCGTCTACACCAACATCACCGAGATCAAGCGCGCCGAGGAGGAGCTCCGGGAGGCCAACCGCAAGGCCGCGCTCGCCAACGAGCTGGTGACCGAGAAGAACCGCGCCCTCGAGGCGCTTTCGAACAAGCTGTCGAAGTATCTTTCGCCGCAGGTCTACTCCTCGATCTTTTCCGGCTCCAAGGACGTCCGCATCGCCTCCACCCGCAAGAAGCTGACGATCTTCTTCTCGGACATCGCCGACTTCACGGAGACGACGGATTCGCTCGAGTCGGAGGAGCTGACGGCTCTCCTCAACCATTACCTCACGGAGATGTCGCGGATCGCGCTCGCCCACGGAGCGACGATCGACAAGTACATCGGCGACGCGATCCTCGCCTTTTTCGGGGATCCCGAGACGCGGGGGGTCCGCGAGGACGCCATGGCCTGCGTCGACATGGCGATCGCCATGCAGCGCCGCATGCGGGAGCTGCAGGCGGAGTGGTACGACGCCGGTCTGCAGAAGCCGTTCCAGCTGCGCATCGGCATCAACACGGGATACTGCACGGTAGGGAATTTCGGCAGCGAGGACCGGATGGACTACACCATCATCGGCAGCGAGGTGAATTTGGCTTCCCGCCTGCAGTCGCACGCCGAGCTCGGCGGCATCCTTCTGAGTCACGAGACCTATTCGCTTGTGAAGGAACGCGTGCTCGCCGAGGAAGGCGAGCCGGTGCGGGCGAAAGGAATTGCCCGCCCGGTGCGCAACTATCGCGTGCTCGACCGCGTCGAGGACGCGATCCGGGACGGCCGCGCGATCCGCGAGGAGCAGAACGGGCTGAAGCTGCTCGTGGACCTGCAGAAACTGGACGTGCCCTCTGCCGTAAAGACGCTGGAAGGGGTTCTCGCCCGTCTCAAGTCTGGCGCCGATGACGCGCCGTTGCGCCCGGACGAGCCGGACGCCTAGGAAGTCCCCGGCGTCCTGGCCGGGGCGCCGAGCCGGCCGGCGGGTTGCGTTTCGGCGCTCCAATCGCTATAACCCGCGCCCTCACCGGCGGCTGGCCTCCTGGGGCATGCCTCGTCGCCGCAACCTTCTCTCAACCAAAGGACAGAAATGCCCAAGCTCAAGACCAAGTCCGGGGCGAAGAAGCGCTTTTCGCGCACCGCCACCGGCAAGGTGAAGGCGAACGTCGCGCACAAGCGGCACCGCCTCATCTCGAAACCCAAGCAGATGAAGCGCCAGGCGCGCGGCACGACCATCCTTCAGAAAGGGGATGCCGGGCTCGTGCTCTCCTACATGCCGTATCTGCGAGGCTGAGCCATGGCGCGCGTCAAACGGGGCGTGACGGCCCACGCCCGCCACAAGAAGGTTCTGGGCCTCGCCAAGGGCTATCGCGGCCGGGCCAAGTCCAGCTTCCGGGTCGCGATCGAGAAGGTCGAGAAGGCGCTCCGCTACGCCTATCGCGACCGCAGGGCCAAGAAGCGCGATTTCCGCGGCCTCTGGATCCAGCGCATCAACGCCGGCGCCCGCGAACACGGGCTCACCTATTCGCAGTTCATCGCGGGGGTGAAGGCCGCGGGACTGGAGCTCGACCGCAAGGTCCTCGCCGATCTCGCGGCGCGGGAGCCCGAAGCCTTCCGCGCCATCGTCGAGACCGCCAAGGGCGCGCTCGGCAAATGACGCACGGCCGATTTACCGGCGGGACCCTTTAGGAACGGCCCCTCCGGGAGGCGCGAAAGGGGCCGCTTGCGGCCCCTTTTCTTCGTGGATGATGCCCTGATGAACGACGATCTCGACAAGCTTCGACAGGATCTTCTCGGCCAAGTCCGGAAGGCCGAGAGTCTCGAGGCGCTCGACGAGGTGCGGGTCGGCGCGCTCGGCAAGAAGGGGCGCCTCACCCAGCTCATGCGGACCCTCGGGCAGCTCGAGCCGGAGGCGCGCAAGGCGTTCGGCGCGGCCCTCAATCGCGTCAAGGACGAGATCGCCGACGCGATCGAGCAGGCGACCGGCCGGCTGCGCGCCGCCGAGATCGAGCGCCGCCTCGAGGCCGAGCGGGTCGACGTGACGCTGCCGGTCAAGCCCGAGCCGCAGGGACGCATCCACCCGATCAGCCAGGCTACGGACGAGCTCGTCGCGATCTTCGGCGAGATGGGGTTCGAGGTCGCCGAGGGCCCGCACATCGAGGACGATTTCTACAACTTCACCGCCCTCAACATCCCGCCCGAGCATCCGGCCCGGCAGGAGCACGACACGTTCTACCTGCCTGAGCGGCGCGATCGCACGCGCAAGGTGCTGCGCACCCATACCTCGCCCGTGCAGATCCGGACCATGCTGAACCGGAAGCCGCCCCTCCGGATCATCGTCCCGGGCCGCACCTTCCGCGCGGACCACGATGCGACCCATTCGCCGATGTTTCATCAGGTCGAGGGGCTGGTGATCGATCGCTCGACTCATATGGGCCACCTCAAGGGCTGCCTCGAGGAGTTCTGCCGCGCCTTCTTCGACATCGACGACCTGCCGCTGCGCTTCCGCCCGAGCTACTTTCCGTTCACCGAGCCGTCGGCGGAGGTCGACATCGGCTGCTCGCGGGCGGGGGGCGAGCTCAAGCTCGGCAATTACGGCGACTGGCTCGAGATCCTCGGCTCCGGGATGGTTCATCCGAAGGTGCTGCAGAACTGCGGCTACGATCCTGCCGAGTACCAGGGCTTCGCCTTCGGCATGGGGATCGAGCGCATCGCGATGCTGAAATGGGGAATCCCTGATCTCAGGACCTTCTACGACAGCGACCTGCGCTGGCTGCGGCACTACGGCTTCGTGCCGCTCGAGGTGCCGTCCATGGTCGGAGGGCTCAGCCGATGAAGCTGACCCTGCGCTGGCTTCAGGAGCATCTCGAGACGACGGCGAGCCTCGACGAGATCGTCGCCCGTCTCGTCATGCTCGGCCTCGAGGTCGAGAGCGTCGTCGATCGCGCGAAGGCGCTCGCGCCGTTCACGGTGGCGCGCGTCGTTTCGGCCGAGCCGCACCCCGACGCCGATCGCCTCCGCGTGTGCGTCGTCGACATCGGCAGGGAGCGGGTTCAAGTGGTCTGCGGCGCGCCGAACGCGCGTGCCGGGATGAAGGGCGTCTTCGCGCCAGTCGGGACGACGATTCCCGGGACGGGCCTTCTTCTCAAGAAGGGCGTGATCCGCGGCGTCGAGTCGAACGGCATGCTCGTTTCCGAGCGTGAGATGGGGCTTTCCGACGAGCACACCGGGATCATCGAGCTGCCCGAGGACGCTCCCGTGGGCGCGCCCTTCGCGCAGGTCATGGGGCTCGACGACCCGGTTCTCGACGTCAAGGTGACGCCGAACCGCGCCGACTGCCTCGGCGTGCGCGGCATCGCGCGCGACCTCGCCGCGGCGGGGCTCGGCACGCTGAAGCCGCTCCGGACGGATCCGGTGCCGGGAGAGTTCAAAAGCCCGATCGGCGTCCACCTCGCGGCGATGGACGAGCGCGCCTGCCCGCTCTTCCTCGGGCGCTACATACGCGGCGTGCGCAACGGGCCGAGCCCCAAGTGGCTGCAGGACCGTCTGCGGGCGATCGGGCTCCGGCCGATTTCGGCGCTCGTCGATATCACGAACCTTCTGACCTTCGATCTCAACCGCCCGCTTCACGTGTTCGACGCCGACAAGGTCGACGGCGACCTCGTCGTGCGCGAAGCGCGGAAGGGCGAGAGGCTGCTTGCTCTCAACGGCAAGACCTACGAGCTCGAAGAGGGCATGACCGTGATCGCCGACAGCCGCGGCGTCGAAAGCCTCGGCGGCGTCATCGGCGGCGAGGCGACAGGCTGCACGATGGAGACGACCAACGTCTTCCTCGAAGCGGCGCTGTTCGATCCGGTCCGCACCGCGCTCACCGGCCGTCAGCTCAACCTCCAGACCGATGCCCGCTATCGCTTCGAGCGGGGGCTCGATCCGGAGTTCGTGAGACCCGGCCTCGAGATCGCGACGAGGCTCGTCCTCGAGCTTTGCGGCGGGACGCCGAGCGAGGTCTATACCGCCGGCGCGGTGCCGGAATGGCGCCGCACCATCGCGTTGCGACCCGATCGGGTGCGCACGCTCGCCGGTGCCGAGGTGCCCGAGCCCGAGACGCGACGCATTCTCGCGACGCTCGGCTTCGGAATCGGCGAGGCAGGGACGCATCTCGCCGTGACGCCGCCACCGTGGCGCGGCGACGTCGAGGGCGAGGCGGATCTCGTCGAGGAAGTGGCCCGCGTTTGGGGTTACGACCGGATTCCCGCCGTGCCGCTCGTTCGCGAGACGCCGCTGCCTAAGCCGGCGCTGAGCCCGGCGCAGCGCAGGGTCGGCACCGTGCGGCGGGCGCTTGCCGCCCGCGGGCTCGTCGAGGCGGTGACGTTTTCGTTCATGCCCGCGGGCCAGGCCGCGCTCTTCGGCGGCGGCAAGCCCGAGCTCGCGATCGCCAACCCGATCAGCAGCGATCTCGACGCGATGCGTCCGTCGATTTTGCCGAATCTCCTGGTCGCGGCGCAGCGCAACGCCGATCGCGGGATTCCGAACGCGGCGCTCTTCGAGGTCGGGCCGCAATACGAGGACGACACGCCCGAAGGGCAGCGGGAGGTTGCCGCCGGCGTTCGCGTCGGGCGGACCGGGCCGAAGCACTGGGCCGATGCCGGGTCGCCGGTCGACGTGTTTCTCGCCAAGGCCGACGCGCTCGCAGCGCTGGCGGCGGCGGGCGCGCCGGTCGACAATCTCCAGGTCACGGCCGATCCGCCGGCCTGGTATCACCCCGGCCGGGCCGGTATCCTCCGGCTCGGCGGCAAGAAGCTCGCGGTCTTCGGCGAGCTCCATCCAGCCGTCCTCCTGAAGCTCGATGTCAAGGGGCCCGCCGTCGCCTTCGAGGTTTTCCTCGACGCGTTGCCGCCCGTGAAGGCGAAGACGCGCGCCCGTCCGCTTCTCAAGATGTCGCCCTTCCAGCCGGTGGAGCGCGATTTCGCCTTCGTGGTCGATGCCCAGCTTCCGGCCGAGAACCTTCTGCGCGCGGCCCGCGGCGTCGACCGCAACCTCGTCGCCGAGGTGCGGCTTTTCGACGTCTACCACGGCAAGGGGCTGCCGGAAGGCAAGAAGTCGCTCGCGATCACGGTCGTGCTTCAGCCCGAGACCGCGACGCTCACCGACGAGCAGATCGACGCGTTCTCGCGAAAGCTCGTCGCGCAGGTCGCGAAGGCGACGGGCGGCGAGCTCCGCGCCTGAGCGACGCGCTTCGGGGAAACCCCGCGGGTCAGGGGAACAGGAACGACATCATCACGAAGCGCGCGTAGCTCTCGGCGTTGTTGAGCGCCTCGGCGTGCTTGAGGCCGGGGGCCCTGAAGGCGCCGGTGTCGTCGTCCGTGTAGCCCTTCTCGCCGAAGTCCGCGGTGCTCGCGAATTTGTGCGTTGCCTCGTGGATGATCGTCTTAGCCGACAGCTCGGGACCGGTTTCGAGGCGGTCGGTGTCGAGGTGAATGTCGCCGCGCCGCGTGAGCGTGCCGCTACGGTAATCGATGCCTGGCGTCCAGCGCGACTTCTCGAGGCCGACGCCCGACCGGAGCTTTTCCTTGAGGCCGAAGCGACTGTCGTGCTTGTTCACGTACCCGTACGCATCGCCGCCTTCGGTGATCTTCAAGTTGAGCTTCTCGCCCATGAGTCCGTTCGCGGTCATCGTGAGCGTCGCCTGGATCACCTTGAAGTCGTTCGTCGAGGGCGGGTTGCCCCCGAAAACGAAATAGTAGTCCATGATCGCGAGCTGATTTTCGGTCAGCGCCATCGGGCCCTTATTCACGACCGAGAGGACCTCGCGCAGCATGATACGGGCGAGGCCGAGCGCCTCGAGGGCTCCCTGCTTGTGCTCCTTCGAGAGCCCGAGGAACGAGTACTTGAGATGGATCTCGGGACCGACAGACGGCACCGCGCTGCTTCCGCGCCAGACAGGCATTCTGCTTCCTCCCACTTACCTGCCAACGTCCTGGTTGAAAGACGTTATTCTTCGGCATCTTCTCATTCAGTGCGCATGATCACAGCGGGCGCTCGGGAGGCGAAAAGGGGCTGGCATGACGGGGTTCGATGCGATCGAGAAGGCGGCGCTGAAGCGGCTCGGGCGCGAGGAGCTTCAGCGCCGGCTGCCGCAGCCCAAGAGCGCGGCCGAGCTGCGCGCGGTACCGGACGACCGCTATCTCTCGCTGATGTCGCTGCGCGTCTTCCGCGCCGGCCTCAAGCACAGCCTCGTCGACGCCAAATGGCCCGCCTTCGAGGAGGCATTCTTCGGCTTCGCGCCGAAGCGGGTCGCGGCGATGTCGGACGAGGCGCTCGAGAACCTGCTGAAGGACGAGCGGCTGATCCGGCACTGGGGAAAGCTCAAGTCGGTGCG
>JADGGZ010000172.1 GCA_019689675.1 Rhodospirillales bacterium
GAGACGGTCCAGCGAGTCTTCCAGGAGCACGCGCTTCCGCTCGGCACGTTCGAGAGCCGCGGCCGCCGGGTCGAGCCGGCGGCGATCGAAAAGACCGCGCTCCTCACGGTCGAAGGGGAGAAGGACGACATCTGCGCGCCCGGCCAGACGATCGCCGCGCACGATCTCTGCACGCGAATTCCGGCTTCGAAGAAGGCGAACCACCTTCAGCCGCAGGTCGGCCACTACGGCGTCTTCAACGGCAAGCGCTGGCGGAACGAAATTTACCCGAAGGTGCGTGACTTCATCCGCGCCAACGAGTGAAATAAGCGCCCTCGGAGGAAATGGAGAGGGCGCCCGATGGCAGCGAAATCGAAGGTCATCATCACGTGCGCGGTGACGGGGTCGATCCACACCCCGACGATGTCGCCGCATCTGCCGCTCACGCCGGACGAGATCGCGCGTCAGGCGATCGACGCCGCGGAGGCGGGCGCCGCGATCCTGCATCTTCATGCACGCGATCCGAAGGACGGGCGTCCGACGCCCGATCCCGACGTGTTCATGCAGTTCCTGCCCAGGATCAAGCAGGCGACCAACGCGGTCGTCAACATCACGACCGGCGGCGGGCACGGCATGAGCCTCCAGGAACGGCTCGCCGCGCCGCTGAAGGCGAAGCCCGAGATGTGCTCGCTCAACATGGGCTCGATGAATTTCGGGCTCTACCCGATGCTGCAGCGCTACAAGCAGTGGACGCACGACTGGGAGCCGAAATACCTGGAGGCTTCGCGCGACTTCATCTTCCGCAACACGTTCAAGGACATCGAAGCCATCCTGAAGGAACTCGGCGAGGGCTGCGGCACCCGGTTCGAGTTCGAGTGCTACGACGTCGGCCACCTCTACAACCTCGCGCATTTCCTCGACCGCGGGCTCGTGAAGCCGCCGATGCTGGTGCAGACGATCTTCGGCATCCTCGGCGGGATCGGCGCCGACCCGGAGAACCTCGCCCACATGAAGCGGATCGCCGACAAGCTCTTCGGCGACCAGTACTACTGGTCGATCCTCGCCGCCGGGCGCCATCAAATGCCGCTCATCACGATGGGCGCCATCATGGGCGGCAACGTCCGCGTCGGGCTCGAGGACTCGCTCTATCTCGGCAAGGGGCAGCTGGCGCAGAGCAACGCCGAGCAGGTGCGCAAGATCCGCGGCATCCTCGAGAATCTCAGCCTCGAGATCGCCACCCCCGACGAAGCGCGGGCGGCGCTGCAGCTCAAGGGCGGCGACCAGGTCGCGTTCTGACGTGATCGACAAGCGCGTACGATCCCTCGCCGAGGCCGTCGCGGGCATCCGCGACGGCGCGGTCGTGCTCTGCGGCGGGTTCGGCGCTTCGGGGCAGCCGGATCATCTCATTCACGCCCTCATCGAGCAGGGCGCGAAGGACCTCGTCATCGTGTCGAACAACGCCGGCGCCGGGCATACCGGGCTCGCGGCGCTCCTCGACGCGGGGCGGGTGCGCAAGGTCATCTGCTCCTATCCGCGCAGCGCCGGCTCGGTGGTGTTCGAGAGGCTCTGGGCGGCCGGCAAGGTGGAGCTCGAGCTCGTGCCGCAGGGGACGCTTTCCGAGCGGATGCGGGCGGCGGGCGCGGGGCTCGGCGGCTTCTACACGCCTGCCGGCGCCGGCACGAAGCTCGCCGAGGGCAAGGAGCAGCGAGTGATCGACGGAAGGCTCTATGTCTTCGAGAAGCCGCTCAAGGGCGACGTCGCCCTGATCCGCGCGGAGCGCGCCGACCGCTGGGGCAACCTCGTCTACCGGAAGGCGGCGCGGAACTTCAACCCGGTGATGGCGATGGCGGCCGATCTCACCGTCGTCGAGGTGAAGGAGACGGTGGGGCTCGGCGCGCTCGACCCCGAGGCGATCGTGACGCCCGGCATCTTCGTCGATCGCGTGGTGGAGGTGGGAGACCCGCTATGAAGCCGCTCAGCCGCCGCCAGATCGCATGGCGCGCCGCGCAGGACGTGGCCGACGGCAGCTACGTCAATCTCGGCATCGGCCTGCCGACGCTCGTCTCCGACTTCATCCCGCCGGGGCGCGAGATCGTGTTCCACAGCGAGAACGGCATCCTCGGCGTGGGGCCGGCGCCGCCGAAAGGCGAGGAGGACCGCGATCTCATCAACGCGACGAAGCAGCCGATCACGCTGCTTCCGGGCGGCTGCTTTTTCACCCACAGCGACAGCTTCGCCATGATCCGCGGCGGCCATCTCGACCTCGCGCTCCTCGGCGCGTTCGAGGTCTCCGAGCGCGGCGACCTCGCCAACTGGACGACCGAGGATCCGGAGTGGCCGCCGGGCGTGGGGGGCGCGATGGATCTCGCCGCCGGCGCGCGCGAGGTGCGCGTCCTCATGGAGCACACGACGAAGGAGGCGACGCCGCGACTGCGCCGGCGCTGCACCTATCCCTTGACGGCCGCGCACGTCGTGCGCCGCGTCTACACCAATCTCGCCGTCATCGACGTGACCGACGAGGGCCTCCTCGTGCGGGAGATCGTTCCGGGGATGACGCTCGCCGACCTCCAGGCCGTGACCGAGCCGACTTTGCGCCTCGCCGACGACTGGCGGCCGCTCGAGGCGCCGGCGGTCTGATCGGGCCCGCGCGAGGCGCCCAGGAGCGCCCGAGTCAGAGTGCCTCGAGCCTCGCGCGCAGCGACTCGGGAATGGGCACCGCGCGCCGCGTCTTCCCGTCGAACAGGACCATGACGGCCTCGGCGGTCGCGTGGCACGTGTCGTCCTTGAAGATGCCGTGCGCGACACGGAACGAGGAGCGCCCGATCGAGAGAAGGCGCGTGCCGATGTCGACGCGTCCCGGGTAGCGGAGCTCGGCGCGGAAATCGAGCGTCAGGCGGACGATGACGAACTCCGTTCCGGGCGGCGCGAACGGGTCCTCCGGGTTGTAGAGGAAGGCGACGCGCCCCGTCTCGCAGAAGGTGGCAAAGACGGCGTTGTTGACGTGCCCCTGCCGGTCGGTGTCGCAGTAGCGCAGCTTGTCGTAGGTCCACTGGCGGAAGGTTTCACGCTTCGTGAGATCGAGTTCGTTGCTCATTTCTTTCCTTCGAGGGCGATTCCTTCGGCGATCAGAGCCTCGATCTCGTCTGGGTTGAACCCGGCGTCGGCGAGCACGGCGCGCGTGTCCTGGCCGAAGTCGGGCGGCACCGCGCGGAGGCCCCCCGGCGTGCGGCTCATCTTCAAGGGCGTGCCGAAGCCGCGATAGGCGCCTTCCTCGATCACCATGCCGCGATGCGCCGTGTGGGGGTGCGCGACGACGTCCGGCACATCGAGGATCGGCCCGCAGGGAACCCCGAGGCCCAGCAGCTTCTCGGCGACCGCGGCCCCGTCGACCTTCGCGAGCGCCGGCTCGAGCTCGGCGCGGAGCGCCGCCCGGTTGGTGTTCCGGTCCTTGTTGGTCCGGAAGCGCGGATCGTCAGCGAGCTCCGGCCGCCCGATCTCTTCGAGGAAGCGGCGGAACTGACGGTCGTTGCCGATCGCGACGAAGATCGCCTTCGTCTTCGTCGGAAAAGCGTCGTAGGGGTAGATGTTCGTGTGCGCGTTCCCGGTGCGCTCGGGCGGCTTGCCGGAAAGGAAGTAGTTGGCGAGGTGCGGATGCTGGAGCGCGATCGCCGTGTCGTAGAGCGTCACCTCGATCGACTGGCCCTTGCCCGAGCGGCTGCGCTCGACCAGCGCCATCAGGATCGCGATCGCGGCGTTCATCCCGGTGCCGATATCGACGATGGGGATGCCCATGCGCACGGGGTTGCCGTCGGGCTCGCCATTGACGCTGTTGAGCCCCGCCATGCCCTGAATCACGGCGTCGTAGCCGGGATACCCGCCGAGCGGGCCGTCGGCGCCGAAGCCGGAGATGCGGCAGAGGACGAGCCTCGGAAAGCGCTTGGCGAGCACCTCCTCGTAGCCGAGCCCCCATTTCTCGAGCTGGCCCGGCTTGAAATTCTCGATCAGCACGTCGGCGCCTTCGAGGAGGCGCAGCAGCACATCGCGCCCCTTCTGCGTCGAGAGGTCGAGCCCGATCGCGCGCTTCGAACGGTTGACGCCGAGGAAGTAGGAGGCGGTGCCGTCGCGGAAGGGCGGACCCCAGCTCCGCGTCTCGTCGCCGCCCGGCGGCTCGATCTTGATGACGTCGGCGCCGTGGTCGCCGAGCATCTGAGTGCAATAGGGACCGGAGAGGATGCGCGTCATGTCGATGACGCGGATGCCGGCGAGCGCGCCGGCGCTGCTTGCTTTGGTCATGCGGCTTTCCCGACGCCGAACACGTCGGCGGTGAATTTCGGATAGATCGTGGCGAGCTCGGGCGCGACCACCTCGCGCATGAGCCGCCGGTCCTCGGCGCTCGGCGGCGGCGTCTCAGGGACGCGCTCCGGGCGGTCGAACTCGAAGCCGGTATTGTCGAGCACCTCCTCGAGCGTGTGGCCCGGATGAACGCTCTCGAGGCGGAAGCGCCGGCGCATCCGGTCGAAGGCGAAGACGCAGCGGTTCGTCACGAGCGCCACCGGCCCGCCGGGGCGGTACACCTCGGGCGGACTCCAGCCGGGCGCCGAGACGAAATCGACCTTCGGCACGAGCGTGCGGCGCGAGTGCTCGGTGCGGAAGAGGATGACGCGCGGCACGACGTAATAGAGGTACCCGGAACCGAAGGAGCCGGGAAAGCGGACCTTCGGCTTCGCATAGTCGCCGATCGCGACGAGGTTGATGTTGGCCTCGCCGTCGATCTGCCCGCCCGAGAGGAAGAAGACGTCGATCCGGCCCTGGCCGGCGCAGTCGAAGAGCTCGCGCCCGCCATCGGTGAAGAAGTTGTGCGCGGGGCTCGTCAGGAGCGAGGCGTAGAGCCGCCCGCCCGAAAGGTGGCGGGCGAGGAGGGCGGCAGTGGCGGGAATCGGGGACT
The DNA here is from genome assembly GCA_019689675.1 of Rhodospirillales bacterium. Taxonomy (GTDB): domain Bacteria; phylum Pseudomonadota; class Alphaproteobacteria; order ATCC43930; family CGMCC-115725; genus JADGGZ01. The sequence goes on from JADGGZ010000172.1 coordinate 4,925, forward strand.
GCGCGCCGACGGCGACATGGCGAGCGTCGCCGAAGAGGCGCATGAGCGCGATCGCGAGAACCTCCTCGTCGCGCGGCGGAGAAGCGTCAGGCGGCACGGCGGGCTACCAGCACATACTGGTCGAGATAGCGGCGGAAACCCTCCTCGCTGCCGGCGAGGCGGGCGTATTCGGCGAGGTGAGCGGCGTCGGCAGGGTAGCGCTCGGCGAGCGGCAGCGGCCAGGCGCCTTCGGGGGCGACGGCAACCGCCTCGACGTAGAAGCCTGGGATCGTGCCGGAGGCGGTCGCGGCGTCGGCGAGAAGGTCCCGCTCGACGATCTCCTCGACGGTGACGAGCGTGCGGCGCGCAGCATGGGCGATGCTCATGAGCTCGCGGCGCTTGCCGACCCAGACATTGCCGTGCCGGTCGGCGAGAGGGGCGTGGAAGAGCGCGATCTCGGGGTGGAGCGCCGGGACGACGACCACCGGGTCCGGGGTCTCGGAGAAGGGGTTCTGGAGAACGCGCCAGTCCGGCCGGTGCGCGAGGATGTCGGAGCCGATGAGGCCGCGCATCGCCATGAAGGGCGCGCCGCGCTCGGCGGCCGTGATTCCGGCATGGAGGGCAGGGCAGGTCGCGTCTTTGAGGCGGATCGTGCCGCCCGTGACGGCGGCGGTGAAGCGCGGTGCCGGACCCAGCTCGCCGAGGCTCACGGCCGACGTCTCGATCTCGGCGACGCAGCCGGCGCCGATGAGAAGGTCGGCCTGGAGGCTCGAAGCGGGGACGGTGAGGAGGCGGAGATTCTTCGCGCCGCGCCGCACGAGCGCGCGCGTCGCCTCCATGGCGCAGCCGCTGTACTCGGGCGGGATCGCGATGTAGGCGCCGTCGGGGATCGCGGCGACGAGATCGTCGAGGGCTCGGACCTTGGCGGTCATCGGACGGCTCCTTTCCTGAAATAACAGGAATGGAAACAGGAAAGGCCCCCGCGAGGGCGGCTTCGGGCGGACGGCATGGCGCCCACCGTTCTGGCGAAAAATACAGGCGTGGAACAGGTGCAATTTTGCAAGGCGGCATCCCGGCTCGACAGCCTCGGCGCATTATGACCGAATAAGCAACTATCTGCAACCAATGCGTTCATTGGCCTGGTCCATCGGATCCGACGATCCGAAACGCGCCGCGGCGTGCGCCGATCAGGTCCCTCGGACAATGGCCGCTCAGGCGAGACACGGCGCGAGACGGCGCACGGCCTCGTCGATCTCTTCGGCCCGGATCAGCCCGTAGCCGAACCCGAGAGCGTCGACGCGGCTCGACACCGAATACCGGCCCAGCGATTCGAGGCCGATACCGACCGAGGCCGCCCTCATCGTCACCTCGCTGCCGCGCAATGGCGAGCGCAGACGCGCCGCCAAATGGAGACCGGCGATCCCTTCGATCGGCTCGAGGGCGCCTCCGCAATGGCGGACGAGCGCGGCGAGCAGCGAAAGGCGTCGCTCGCCGTAGATCCTTCTGATCTTGCGGATGTGACGTGCCAGGTGTCCTTCCGCGATGAAATCCGCAAGGGTGTCCTGGACGAGGGAAGGGGCGTGCCAGTCGCCGAGCTGCTTGGCCGCCAGAAGGGCGCGCCGCGCCCAAGGCGGGGGGACGACGAAACCGATCCGAAGCGCCGGAAAGAGGCTCTTGGAGAACGTGCCGACGTAGAAGACGCACTCGGCGCGGTCGAGCGTCTGGAGGGCGTCGAGCGGTCGGCCGGCGTAGCGGAACTCGCTGTCGTAGTCGTCCTCGACGACGCTCACGCCATGCGCCCGGGCGAAGTCGAGCAACGCGGCGCGGCGCCGTGGCGACATCGCCGGGCCGAGCGGGAACTGGTGCGAGGGGGTGACACACACGACCCGCGCGTTCGCCGGGAGCCGATCGACGATCAGGCCTTCGCCGTCGACCGGAACGGCTGCAAGCTTCGCCCCCGCCGCGGCGAAGGCGAGGCGCAGCGGCGTGTAGCCGGGGTCCTCGACCGCGACGACGGTCTGGCCCGGAACGACAAGAATGCGCGCGATGAGGTCGAATGCCTGCTGCGCGCCGGCGGTGACGACGACGTCTTCGGGCCGGCTGGCGACGGCGCGGGCGAAGGAGACGTACCGCGCGATCGCCTCGCGGAGCGCCGGCCTTCCTTCCGGCTCCCCGTAGACGGCGGGAGCCCTCGACGCTGCGCGCAGCGCCCGTGCGGAGAGGCGGCGCCAGACCTGAAACGGAAAGAGCCGAATGTCGGGGTGCCCGAGCCGGAAGTCGAAGCGATAGGGGCCGCCGGGCGCCGGCTGCAGCAAGGCCGGGGGCTCGCGCCAGATGCCGGCGAGGCGAGGGTCGACGGCGGCGCGGCTTCCGCCTCTGGTTCTCCTGCGCGCCTTCTGCGGCAGCGCCGTCGCGACATAGGTTCCGGCGCCCGGGCGGCTCTCGAGGTATCCCTCGCTCAGCAGAAGGTCGTAGGCCGCGACCGTCGTGTTGCGCGAGACGCCGAGCGCAGCCGCGAGCGCCCGCGACGCCGGCAGACGGGAGCCGGGCTTCAGCCTCCCGTCGATGATCGCGGCACGGAGCTGACGGTGCAACTCGCGCAGGAGAGCGCGCGACCCCTTGGCGGGAAGGCGGATCGGCAGCTCGAAAATTGGTCCCATGATTTTCGCAGGAAGTGGCTCTTTTTAGATACCACATCGCGCCGCATCGTGAGCCTGTTTCTCCGTCCTTCCACTGCAGAGGAGGTCAGGTTCATGAAGCCAGCCGAGCATCCCGTCCACGCGCCGAGCATGCCGTGGATCCCGCTCCGAGAGGGGCTCTCGTTCCGTCCGCTCCGCTTCGGGCTGGACGGCTGGGCGCTCCACCTTCGGCTCGAGCCGGGGACGACGATCGCCAGGCACCGCCACACCGGAGAGGTTCACGCCTACAACTTGTCGGGCCGGCGCGAGCTCATCGAGACGGGCGAGATCGTCGGCCCCGACACCTACGTCTACGAGCCGCCCGGCAATGTCGACAGCTGGCGCTGCTACGGCGACGAGCCCTGCATCGTCCACGTGAGCCTGACCGGGCGGGTCGAGTATCTCGACGAGACCGGCAACGTCCTCCACTACTCGGACACGCACAAGTCGCGCGCGGCCTATCTCGACTGGTGCCGGAAGAACGGCGTCGTCCCGAACGTGCCGATGGCGCCCTATCCGAACGAACGGGTCGCCTAGGGCGGATCGACATTCAGTTGTAGCGGGGCGCGAAACCTGATTCACCGTGGCAGTTGCGGCTGCCGCGGTGGATCAGATGGTGAAGCGGTACGA
>JADGGZ010000173.1 GCA_019689675.1 Rhodospirillales bacterium
CGCCCCGCGCCGGTCTCCAGGTCGAGGTCGACCCCGTCTCGCTCGAGGCGACGGCGCGCGAGCCCGGTTCCGGCGTGCTCCGTCAGATGGCGCGGCTTCACGCGAACCTGCTGATCCCCGGCCGGCTCGGGCGGCAGATCATCGGCTGGTTCGGCGTGGCAATGCTTGTCCTCGGGGTCAGCGGGCTCGTGCTCTGGTGGCCGAAGCGGGATCGCTGGCGCGCCGCCTTCGTGGTGAAGCGGGGTGCCGGGCGGCTACGCCTTCTGCGCGACCTTCACGGCGCCGTCGGCATCTGGACCCTGCTCGTTTTCCTCTTGGTGACGTTCAGCGGGGTCTTCCTCGCCTTTCCGCAGAGCACCGGTGCCGTCATCGCTTCCGTCTTTCCGGCCCGCGACTTGCGCGCTGCGATCTTCGCCGCTCGTGTCGAGCCGAGAGGCGGGGCAGAGAGGATCGGCATCGACCGCGCGATCGAGCTCGCCCGCGCCGCAATTCCGGACGGGCGCCTCGTCTCCGTCGCGCTGCCCGTCCGCCCCGAGCAGCCTTATCGTATCGGTCTCCTGCCTGCGGATTACGCCGAAGGCGGGCCGATCGCGTGGGTGCTCATCGATCCTTGGTCGGCACGCGTTCTCGAGATTCTCCACCCCCGCGACTACACCACCGGCGAGACGATCATGGCTTGGCAGCACGGCCTGCATGAAGGCGCCGGGCTCGGCCCGATCTGGCGCGGGCTCGTCTTCATGTCCGGTTTCCTTCCACCGCTCTTCGTGGTGACCGGAATTTGGATGTGGCTGCTGAAGCGTCGAGCGAGGCGGGTCGCTACCAGCCGGTACCGCGCGGCAGCATTCGCCGAGGCGGCCGATTGAAATCGATGTCTCATCATCCCCATCGAAAGGTCCTGCTCGTGTCGCTCCCCGCGCGTCGCTTCGGTGTCGTTGTCGCGTCCACTCTCTTCTGGATCCTCCCCGCGGCTGCGCAGGAGATCGTGGAAAGCGCGTCCGTCGGCACGTCGTCCGTCGCGCTCGCCCTTCCGCACGATCTCTCTCCTTGGGGCATGTTTCTCAATGCCGATGCGGTGGTGCGGGCGGTGATGATCGGGCTCGTGCTTGCATCCGTCGCGACCTGGACGGTTTCGATCGCGAAGGGGTTCGAGCTCTGGCGTGCCCGGCGCCGCGCGCGCGAGGCGCTGCTCGCGGTGTCCGGCGCGCGCTCCATGGCGGAGGCGGCGCGACTGTTCCCGCCAGGAGCGGCCTTTCCCGCCGCGAACTTCGTCCACTCCGCCTTGCACGAGCTGGAGCTGTCGGCGACGGCGTCGGTCGAGGGCACAAAGGAGCGCGTTGCCTCGAGACTGGAGCGGATCGAGGCGGCGGCGCGGCAACGGATCCTTCGCGGGACCGGCGTGCTCGCGACGATCGGCGCGACGGCGCCCTTCGTCGGGCTCTTCGGCACCGTCTGGGGAATCATGAACAGCTTCATCGGAATCTCCGAGGCGCAGACGACCAATCTGGCGGTCGTCGCTCCGGGGATCGCGGAGGCTCTGCTGGCGACCGCTGCCGGTCTTGCCGCCGCGATCCCGGCCGTCGTCATCTACAACGTCTTCGCCCGCACGACCGCCACCTACCGCACGCTCCTCGCCGACACCGCAGCGGAGGTGCTCCGGCTCGTCAGCCGCGATCTCGAGCAGATGCCGCGCCATTTGCGCGCGGCGGCGGAGTAGGGCGGATGGCGGTCCGGTTCGATCACGGCGACGACGAGCTCGTCGAGACCCACGAGATCAACGTCACGCCCTTCATCGACGTGATGCTGGTGCTGCTGATCATCTTCATGGTCGCCGCGCCCCTCGCGACGGTCGACGTGCCGGTCGATCTGCCGGTCGCGCGCGCCGCCACGCAGGCACGGCCGGACAAGCCGATCTTCCTCACGATCCGCGCCGATCTGTCGCTCGCGCTCGGCGATGCACCGGTGTCGCGGGAGGATCTGCGCGCCGCACTCGACGCGGCCTCGAAAGAGGATCGCGAGCAGCGGATCTTCCTGCGTGCGGACAAAGGCGTCGCCTATGGCGAGGTGATGGAGGTCATGAACGCGCTGCGCACGGCCGGCTACCTGAAGCTCGCCCTGGTCGGGCTCGACGGCGGCGATGGAAAATGAGTCACGCGGCGCCGCGCGAGGTCGAAGGCGAGCTGCGGCTTTGGGCGGCGAGTTTCGGGCTCGTCCTCGCCGCGCACGGGCTCCTCGCGCTCGGCCTGTTGCGCTGGGAGCGACCGCTCGAAGGCGCCACGATCCCGCCGGCGGTGATCATCGACATGCCGGCGGCGCCGGTGGCGCCGCCACAGCCCGCGCCCGACCTCCCGACGCCCGAGCCGCCGGCGCCGGTCGCGCCCGAGGAGCTCACCGAGAAACTGCCGCCGCCCGAGCCGAAAATCGCGATCTCGCCAGTCGAACCGCCGGCTCCGGTTACGCCCGAGGAGCTGATCGAGAAACTGGAGCTGCCCGAAGTTCCGGAGGTTCCCGAGCCGGCAGTGTCGCTTCCTCCGCCCGCGCCGCGGCCGAAGCCGCGCCCGCCCGAGAGGCGCGCCTCGGCACCGAAGCCCTTGCCGGCTCCGGCGGAGAAGCTGCCGCCAGCGCCGCTCCCGGCTGCTCCTACGACCCCTGCGGTGGTGGCCCGCCCCTCGCCCGAGCTGCGGGTTCAGTTCCAGGCGCTGCTTCTCGCGCACCTGGAGCGGCATATGCGCTATCCGCGCGCGGCGCAGCTGAGAAACCAGCAGGGCATCGCCCATCTCCACCTGGTGATCGATCGCGACGGCCGGATCATCCAGGCGGAGATCGTGCGGAGCTCCGGCCACGCGGTGCTCGACGAGGAGGTGATGTCGACGCTGGAGCGCGCGCGGCCGCTTCCGGCCCTGCCGCCTGAGCTCGGCCTCGAGCGGCTCGACGTGATCGTGCCGATGCAGTTCAAGCTCCGAGGCAGAAGCTGAGCCGCTCGGCGAGGCTCTCCGCTTCTCTGCCCGTGCGGCTTCTCAGCTCCGCTCGTAGATCCAGACGCCGTCAGGGCGCGTCCGACGTCGGATGCGACCCATCGTGCGAAGGCACTGAAGATGGGCGAGCGTCTCGCCGATCGCGAAGCCGAGCTGATGGGAATCGAGCGCGCGGCTGAAGAGGACCGGAACCAGCTCCGCTGCAGTCTGCGGCCGTGCGCATGCCGCCTCGAGCGCATCGAGCCGCTGCTCATGATGACGAAGAAGCTGGTCGATTCGCGTATCGAGCCCGCGGAACGGCAGGTTGTGCGACGGAAGGACGAGGACGTCGCCCGAAACCTCCTGGCGCAGCTTTTCGAGCGACGCGAGATAAAAGGACAACGGGTCGCCCTCCGGCTCCGTCGGCCAGACGCCGACATTGGGGGAAATCTTCGGCAGGACCTGGTCGCCCGAGATCAGGACGCCGAGCTCGGCACAATAGAGGCAGGCGTGTTCGGGCGAATGGCCTCGCCCTACCACGACGCGCCAGGAGCGTCCGCCGATGTCGATTTGCTGGCCGTCCGAAAGTCGATGGAACGAGCGCGGCACCGGCGAGACGCCCGGCCGGTAACGGTTTCCGCGCCCGGTGAACCCGTCGAGCGCGTGATCTTCGAGCCCGGCGCGGCGGTAGAAGGGCGCCTGCTCGCGATGGAAGCTCGCGTCGTCCGCATCGAGGCTGAGCGAGCGCGCCCAGAGCCACTCCGTTTCGGAGACGTGGAGCGGCACTTTGAAACGCCGGCAGAGCCAGCCCGCGTTTCCCATGTGGTCCGGATGGAAATGCGTCACGATGACGCGCGTGACGGGGCGCCCGTCGAGCTCGGTCTCGAAGATCCGCTCCCAAATCGCGCGCGTGGGCTCGCTGCTGAGGCCGGTATCGACGATGGCCCAGCCGTCGCGGTCCTCCAGCAGCCACAGATTGATGTGATTCAGCACGAAGGGCAGCGGCATGCGCAGCCACTTCACTCCCGGCGCCACGTCGATCGTCGTGCCGCTCTCCGGAATCTCATCGCCGTACGGGAAGGAAAGGGCGGCGAGGCCGCCGTCATGCGCCATCACGATTCCCGTCACAGAGATGAAAGAGCCGAAAGAGTCCCCCGAGCGTCCCGCCTCGTGACGGCACGCTCGGGCGGCCTCCGCAGGAGCGCGGAGCAAAGACGATCGGTCATTCCCGCTCAGGCCCGCTCCAAGATCAGCGCTATGCCCTGACCCACGCCGATGCACATCGAGATGAGGGCGTAGCGGGCGCCGCGCCGCTGAAGCTCGCGCGCGGCCGTGAGCGCGATCCTCGTCCCCGATGCGCCGAGCGGATGACCGACGGCGATTGCGCCGCCGTTCGGATTGACGCGCGGGTCGTCCTCGGCCAACTCCATCAGCTTGAGGCAGCCGAGCACCTGGCTCGCGAAGGCCTCGTTGATCTCGATGACGTCCATGTCGGCGAGGCGCAGCCCGGCGCGGGCGAGCGCCTTCTTCGACGCAGGCACGGGCCCCAGCCCCATGACGCGCGGTTCGACGCCGGCGACCGCCGCCGACACGACCCGCGCGAGGGGCGCCGCTCCGGCCTTTTCGCCCGCTTTGCGCGAGGCGACGATGAGGGCGCCGGCGCCGTCGTTGATGCCGGAAGCGTTGCCCGCGGTGACGACGCCGTTCGGAAAGAGCGGCTTCAGCGCCGCAAGCTTCTCGAGCGTCGTGTCGGGCCGAGGATGCTCGTCCGCGGCGACGATCGTGTCGCCCTTGCGGCCGGGAATGGTCACCGGTCGGATCTCTCCGTCGAAGAAGCCTTCGGCCTTCGCTTTGGCGTATTTCTGCTGCGAGGCGAGCGCGAAGCGGTCGGCCGCCTCGCGCGCGATGGCGTGGTCGCGCGCGACGTTGTCCGCCGTCTCAGGCATCGTGTCGCGGCCGAAGGCCTTCTCGATCTTCGGGTTCGGGAAGCGCGCGCCGATCGTGGTGTCGAAGACCCTTGCCTCGCGGGAATAGGCGCTCTCGGCCTTCGCCATTGCGAACGGGGCGCGGCTCATGCTCTCGACCCCGCCCGCGACGAAAACCTCGCCCTGGCCGCAGTGGATCGCGCGCGCCGCATCGGCGAGCGCCGCCATGCCGCTGCCGCAGAGCCGGTTCACCGTGATCCCCGCCGTGTGGATCGGGAGGCCGGCGAGAAGCGCCGCATGGCGCGCGACGTTCCGGGAGTCTTCGCCCGCCTGGTTGGTGCAGCCGACGATCACGTCCTCGACGTCCTCGGGCTTGAAGGCGCTCTTCTCGAAGAGCGCCTTGATGACGCCGGCGAGAAGATCGTCCGGGCGAACCGGCGCGAGTGCCCCGGCGTGGCGGCCGAAGGGCGTTCTGAGGCCGTCGTAGATGTACGCGTCCATGCGGGTCAGCTTCCTTTGTAGGCGGGACGACGCTTCTCGATGAAGGCGCGCATCCCTTCCTTCTGGTCCTCGGTATCGAACAGCAGGTCGAAGGCCTTGCGCTCGAGCATGAGCCCGGTCTCGAGGCTCGCGTCAAGCCCGGCGAGCAGCACGTCCTTGATGGCCATGACGGCGAGCGGCGGCATCGCGGCGATCGTGTGCGCCATCTCGAGCGCGCGGGGGAACACCTGCTCGTCGGGCACGACCTCGGAAACGAGCCCCCATTGCAGCGCCTCGCGTGCCGTGATCGGCTCGCCCAGAAGGCACATCTTCATCGCCACGAACTTTCCGACAGCGCGCGGAAGGCGCTGCGTCCCGCCGGCGCCCGGCATGATCCCGACCTTGATCTCGGGCTGCCCGAGCTTCGCGTTCTCGCCGGCGACGATGATGTCGGCGTGCATCGCGAGCTCCAGACCGCCGCCGAGCGCCCAGCCGTTGATCGCGGCGATGATCGGCTTCGGATAGTCCTGGACCGCCGCCCAGGCCCGATGACTGCGGCTCCTCAGGTGGTCGACCGGACGCATGGTCGACATCTCCTTGAGGTCGCCGCCCGCGGCGAAAGCCTTCTCGTTTCCGGTGAGGATCACGGCGCGGACGCCGTCCTCCTTGGCCAGCGTCGAGAAGTGTTCGTTGACGAGTTCGCGCACCCGGCCATTGAGGCTGTTGAGCGCTTCCGGCCGGTTGAGCCGGACGACGGCCACAGCTTCGGCGGGCCGCTCGAGCAGGACCTCCGGCATGCCTCATGCTCCGCTTTGTTTGACCGCGGAGCCTAGGGCAGGGCAAAAGACTGGGACAACTGATTTGTCGACGCACCTATGATGCGCAATTTTCAGAAGCCGGGCCGTTCGGCGGCCTTTGCCGAGCACGGGATGGCCGCCACATCGCATCCCGCGGCGACCCTCGCCGCCCTGGAGATGCTGAAGGCAGGCGGCAACGCCATGGATGCCGCGCTCGCTGCCGTGGCAGTGCAATGCGTGGTCGAGCCGCATATGACCGGCATAGGCGGCGACTGCTTCTGCCTCTATGCGCCCCGGGCGGGGCTGCCGGTCGCCTACAACGGCTCAGGCCGCGCGCCGAAGCGCGCCACGCTCGACTGGTATCTCGAGCGGGGCTTCGACGGCATTCCTGGAGACAGTCCGCATGCGGTGACCGCTCCCGGAGCGGTCGACGCATGGTGCCGGCTCCATGCGGACTATGGGTCGAGGCCGCTCGACGAGATCCTCGCGCCGGCGATCCGCGCCGCCGAGGAGGGCTTCGTGGTGACGCCGAGGGTGGCCTGGGACTGGCAGCGCGAAACCGCGAAGCTCGCGAAGGACCGCCACGCGCGCGAGCTGTTCCTGCCCGCCCCGCATCCCGGCGACAAGTTCCGCAACCCGGCCCTCGGCCGCACGCTGCGGCGAATCGCTCGCGAGGGGCGCGGCGCCTTCTACGAAGGGCCGGTCGCGGCCGAGATCGTCGCGCGCATCGAGGAGCTGGGCGGCCACCTCGCGCTCGAGGACCTCGCGTCCCAGAAGGGCGAGTACGTGCAGCCGATCTCGACGCGCTTTCAGGGCCGCGACGTCTTCGAGTGCCCGCCGAACGGGCAAGGTCTTGCCGCGCTCATGATTCTCAACACGCTCGCCGCCTATCGCGGCACCGAGCTCGGCGAGGCCGATCGCATCCATCGTCTCGCCGAAGCGACCAAGGCCGCCTATGCCGCGCGGGACGCCTATTTCTGCGACGGTGATGTGCCTGTCGCCGAGCTCCTGCAAAAGCGGGCCCGGATCGACATGGCGCGGGCCGCGAACCCGCCGCCGTGGGACGAACCCGAGCACAAGGACACGGTTTATCTCTGCGTCGTCGACCGCGACCTCAACGCCGTTTCCTTCATCAACTCGCTGTTCGGGCTGTGGGGGACCGGCATCTACGCCCCGGAGTCGGGCGTCATGCTGCACAATCGCGGCATGGGATTCCGCACCGTCGCCGGACACCCCAACGCGATCGCGCCGCGCAAGCGGCCGCTTCACACGATCATTCCCGGCATGGTCGTCGAGAACGGCCGGGCGGTGATGCCGTTCGGAGTCATGGGAGGGCACTATCAGGCGGCGGGGCACGCGCATTTCATCTCGCTCGTCTACGAGGAGGGGCTGGATATCCAGTCGGCCGCCGATGCGCCGCGCAGCTTCGCCTTCGACGGGGTTCTGCAGCTCGAGACGGAGATTCCTGATTCTGTCGCCGCTGAGCTCGCCCGGCGCGGACACAAGATCGTGCGCGCTGCCTCGCCTCTCGGCGGCTGTCAGGCGATCATGATCGACCACGCCCGCGGGGTTCTCATCGGCGCATCCGATCCTCGGAAGGACGGCTGCGCGCTCGGATATTGATCGGGATCAAGGCTGAACGCCCTGCCGCAGCGTTTCTGTATGATCTCGATCATTCGCCCGTAACTCAACGAAGGAGCGGACCCTGTGGCACTGAAGCGTGTGCGCCTCGAATTGGCACGCAGCCCCGAGTTTCCCGAGGGGAGCTCGCGGCACGGCTACGAGTTCGTCCTGCCCTTGACGGAAGAGGGCAAGCTCGACCGCGCCGCCTGGGAAAAGGCCCCGGAGGTCTGCACCGTCCATCGGTTCTGGGAAGGGGAGGGCGACAACGTCGGCACTCTCATCCGCACCGGCCGCGGCCGCTGGGCCTTCTCCTATGTCCCCGGCGAATCCGACGACGAGCCGATCCACCG
>JADGGZ010000174.1 GCA_019689675.1 Rhodospirillales bacterium
GTCTTCGCGGTCTTGCGAGAGCTCGCCTTCTTGGCGGTCTTCGCGGTTTTCGTGGTCTTGCGGGTGCTCGCCTTCTTGGCGGTCTTCGCGGTCTTGCGCGCGGCCGCTGCCTTGCGCCGTGCCGGAGCAGCCTTGCGGGCGCGCGCCGCCTTGCGCGCAGCGCCGGCGCGGCGCGTCGACTTGCGTGCCGGACGCTTCTGCGCGGGTGCAGCCTCGCTCGCCGCAGCCTCGCCGCCACTTGCCTGTTCGGAACTGGAAAGCGCCATTTCGATCGCCTCTTTCGGTTGTGTGACTTTCTCTCCAGACGGCGATCTCAGCTCGCCCTCTTTGAATTCCTGCATCACGCGTTCCATCGTCTCGTCCGGCTTCTTGCCCTCAATGTCGTCCATGGCGCTAGCCTCCGGAGGTTATCCGAGTCGGAAAGAATACACGCTGCCATATTGTTCCGAAATGCTGCGCGGGGCCAGAGGCAGCGCGCATTTTCGAGTCAAATTTTGCGCGTGTCCGAACGGATGCGATGAAGGCTTCGTCGCCGAATGCGAATCGACACCGATCTCGAAGCTTCTCTCGCGATGCTCGCGCTCTCCTCGTTCCTCGCGCGCCCGATGCCGCTCTCCGCGCGCGTTCTTCTCGCAAGGCGGCTTTCTTCTCGGCTAGCGTCTCGCTCGATTCGCCGAGCCGACGCTTCGATCCGCTGCGCTGTTGCGGGTCGTATGATCCAGTCGAAGGCGAAGGCGCGTTCTTCATCGGCGAGGACTCGTTCCGCCGTGCCGGCGCGATGCCGGCGACGAGCAGGAGGCGATGGGTCGGTGCGAAAGCCTCGAAGTCGCGTTTCATGCCACGAGGTCTCCGTTCATGTATCCGAGGGCCCTTCGGTGCATGCCGGAGAACGGCGCCCTTCGTGCCGTCGTTTGTGCAAGGGACGGGGTGCTGGGACGGCGGGAGCGCGTCGGGCGGCCCGGGTTGACAGTGATGCGGAGGGTGCCTACGTTCCGCGCGCTTCCCTGGAAGCAGGTCCCATCGCCCCGCCTCGGAAGGGGCCGGCCGGTCCGCGAGTTTCGCGCACCGGCCTGAGCGCGTTTGGAGTCGTGATGTTCGAGAGCCTATCGGGCCGCCTGGGCGACGTTTTCGACCGCCTGCGCCGACGCGGCGCCCTCAACGAGGGCGACGTCGAAGCCGCTTTGCGCGAGATCCGGGTCGCCCTCCTCGAGGCCGACGTCGCCCTTCCGGTCGTGAAGGAGTTCGTCGGCAAGGTAAAGGAGAAGGCGATCGGTCAGGAGGTGCTGCGCTCGGTGACCCCGGCGCAGATGGTCGTGAAGATTGTCCACGACCACCTCGTCGAGACGCTCTCGGGCGGGGAGGCTCCGGGCGAAGCCGCGCTGAATCTCCGCGCCAACCCGCCGGTCGTTCTGATGATGGTCGGCCTCCAGGGCTCGGGCAAGACCACCACGGCGGGCAAGCTCGCGCTTCGCTTGAGGACGCGCGAGCGCAAGAAGGTGTTGCTCGCCTCGCTCGACGTTGCCCGGCCCGCGGCGCAGGAACAGCTCGCCGTCCTGGCACGCCAGGCCCAGGTGGCGAGTCTGCCGATCGTCGCCGGCGAGAAACCGGTCGCGATTGCCAAGCGCGCGCTCGAAACCGCCCGGCGCGAGGGCTACGACGTCGTCATCCTCGACACTGCCGGACGCCTTCACGTCAACGAGGAGCTGATGCTCGAGGTCGCGGCCGTTCGCGACGCGACGAGCCCGCACGAAAGCCTTCTCGTCGTCGACGCGATGACCGGACAGGATGCCGTCAACGTCGCGAAGGCGTTCGCCGACCGGGTCGGCGTCACCGGCGTCGTGATGACCCGGGTCGACGGCGATGCGCGCGGCGGCGCGGCGCTCTCGATGCGCGCCATCACCGGGCGGCCGATCAAGTTCGTCGGCGTCGGCGAGAAGCTCGACGCGCTCGAGCCCTTCCACCCCGAGCGCATCGCCGGGCGCATCCTCGGGATGGGCGACGTCGTCAGCCTCGTCGAGAAGGCGGCGGAAACGGTCGACCGCGAGGAGGCCGAGAAGCTCGCCGCCAAGATGCAGAAGGGGAGCTTCGACCTCGACGATCTCGCGGCGCAGCTCCGTCAGCTCAAGAAGATGGGCGGCATGGGCGGCATCATGGGGATGCTCCCCGGGATCGGTAAGATCAAGAAGCAGCTCGACGAGGCGAAGATCGACGAGAGCATCCTGAAGCGACAGGAAGCGATCATCTCCTCGATGACCCGGGCCGAGCGCAAGAATCCGAAGCTCCTCAACGCCTCGCGTCGGCGCCGGATCGCCGCGGGCTCCGGCACGACGGTTCAGGAGGTGAACCGCCTCCTGAAGCAGCATCAGGACATGGCCGACATGATGAAGCGGGCCGCGAAGCTCGGGCAGAAGGGCTTGCAGCGGCACGGGCTTTCCGCGCTCCTTCCCCGCGGCTTCGGCCGATGATCGATCACGTCTCGATCGGCGTCGCCGACCTTGCCCGGTCGAAAGCGTTCTACGACGCCGCGCTGGCCCCGCTCGGCTACGAGCGCCGTGCGGACGTTCCGGACGCCTGCGGCTACGGCCGGCCGGCCGAGGAGAACAGCGCGATCGGCTCCCACGCGCTCGCTTTCTGGATCGAGCGCGGGCCTGCCTCGGCGCCGCCGCCCGCCGGCCATATCTGCTTCCGGGCGCCGAGCCGCGGCGCGGTTCAAGCCTTCCACCGCGCGGCGCTCGCGGCCGGCGGCCGCGACAACGGCGCGCCGGGCCTCCGCCCGCACTACCACCCGACTTACTACGCCGCCTTCGTCGTCGATCCCGACGGGTACCGAATCGAAGCGGTGACTCATACGCCCGAATAGAAAGGAGAAAGAATGGCCCTCAAGATCCGACTCGCACGCGGCGGTGCCAAGCATCGCCCGTTCTTCTCGATCGTCGTCGCCGACTCGCGCAGCCCGCGCGACGGCCGCTTCATCGAGAAGCTCGGGACCTACAATCCGATGCTCGACAAGGGCGCCAAGGACCGCGTCGTCCTCAAGGAGGAGCGGATCAAGCACTGGCTCGGCGTCGGCGCGCTGCCGACCGAGAGGGTGACGCGCTTCCTCGCCGACGCGGGCATCGTCGAGCGTCCGGCGATCCGCGAGACGCCGAAGAAGTCGGCGCCGAAGGCGAAGGCGCAGGAACGCATGAAGCAGGCGGCGGAAGCGGCAAGGGCAGCCTCCGGCGAGGCATGATGCCGTGCCGGACGCACGTGTGCTGGTCGGCGTCATCGTCGGCGCGCACGGCGTCCGGGGCGCCGTGCGGATCAAGCCCTTCACGGCGGAGCCGGCGGCGATCGCCGCGTACGGCCCGCTCGAGGACGAGACCGGCACGCGCCGCTTCGAGATCCGCCTCGTCGGCGAGGGAAAGGGCGTGGTGATCGCAACGCTGAAGGGTATCGGGGACCGCAACGCGGCCGAGGCTCTGAAAGGGCTGAGGCTCTACGTCGCGCGCGCCGCGCTGCCGCCGCCGGGCGAGGAGGAGTTCTACCATGCCGACCTCATCGGGCTCGCCGCGGTGAGGCGGGACGGGACCCTGCTCGGGCGCGTCTGCGCGGTGCACGACTTCGGCGCCGGGGACAGTCTCGAGCTTGCGCTCGCCGACGGCGGCACGCTTCTGGTGCCGTTCACCAAGGCCGTGGTGCCCGAGATCGACGTCGCCGGAGGGAAACTGGTCGTGGAACCGCCGGAGGAAGCATGACCTGGCTCGCCACGGTCCTGACCCTGTTCCCGGAGATGTTTCCCGGGCCGCTCGGCGCCTCGCTCGCTGGAAAGGCGCTCGAGGCTGGCATTTGGCGGCTCGAAACAGTGGACATCCGCGACTTCGCGCGCGATAAACACCGATCCGTCGACGATGCGCCCTTCGGCGGCGGGCCCGGCATGGTCATGCGTCCCGATGTGCTCGACGCCGCGATCGAAGGCGCCGGGGGCGTCGGTCCGCTTATTTACCTGACGCCGCGCGGTCGCGTGCTCGACCAGGCGCTGGTGAAGGAGCTGGCAGCCGGACCCGGCGTGCGACTCATTTGCGGCCGCTTCGAGGGGGTCGACGAACGGGTGCTCGAGGCGCGGGCGCCGCTCGAGGTCAGCCTCGGCGACTTCGTGCTTTCGGGCGGCGAGCCGGCGGCGATCGCGTTGATCGATGCATGCGTCCGCCTGCTTCCGGGGGTGCTCGGCGAACCGGATACGCTCGCCGAGGAGAGTTTCGAGGCGGGTCTCCTCGAGTACCCGCACTACACGCGTCCCGCGGTATGGCAGGGGCGCTCGGTGCCGGAGGTGCTGCTTTCCGGCCATCACGAGCGCATCCGGGCCTGGCGGCGGGAACGAGCCGAGGAGGCGACGCGCAAGCGGCGCCCCGATTTGTGGGAACGGTATTTGGCGCGGCAGCGCGCCGCAAACGGATGACGGAGTGAGGTGCCCCATGAACCTTCTGCAGAAGCTCGAGCAGGAGCAGGTCGAGAAGCTCGCCGCGGGCCGCGCGGTGCCGGATTTCGCGCCCGGCGACACCGTGCGCGTCTCGGTGAAGGTCGTCGAGGGCGAGCGCGAGCGCCTGCAGGCCTTCGAGGGCGTGTGCATCGCCCGGAAGAACGCGGGCATCAACTCGAACTTCACGCTGCGCAAGATCAGCTACGGCGAGGGCGTCGAGCGCGTCTTCCCGCTCTACTCGCCGAGGATCGCAGCCATCGAGGTCGTGCGCCGCGGCCGCGTGCGCCGCGCGAAGCTCTATTACCTGCGCGGCCGTACCGGCAAGGCGGCACGCATCGCCGAGCGCGGCCGGGAGTCGGTGACCGGCGAGGCGACCGCGAACCCCGCCGCCGAGGCGTCGGTCGAGAAGGCTGCCGAGCAGGGTTGAGCACGCAACCGGTAGAGAAGGGATGATCATGAGCAAGCCGCGCACCCTCTTCGACAAGATCTGGGACGCGCATGTCGTCGATCGCCAGGACGACGGTACCTGCCTTCTCTACATCGACCGTCATCTCGTGCACGAGGTGACGAGTCCGCAGGCCTTCGAAGGGTTGCGCCTCGCCAATCGCAAGGTGCGCCGGCCCGACCAGACGCTCGCGGTCGCCGATCACAACGTGCCGACGACCGACCGCTCGAAGGGCATCGCCGATCCCGAGAGCCGGCAGCAGGTCGAGGTGCTCGGCCAGAACGCGCGCGAGTTCGGCATCGCCTATTTCGGCATGGACGACATCCGTCAGGGGATCGTCCACGTGATCGGCCCCGAGCAGGGCTTCACCCTGCCGGGCACGACCATCGTCTGCGGCGACAGCCACACCGCGACTCACGGCGCCTTCGGCGCGCTCGCCTTCGGGATCGGCACGTCCGAGGTCGAGCACGTGCTCGCGACGCAGACGCTCATCCAGCGCCCGGCGAAGAACATGCGGATCGATGTCCATGGCCGGGTCGGGCGGGGCGTCAGCGCGAAGGACATCGTCCTCGCCATCATCGGCCGGATCGGCACCGCCGGCGGCACCGGCCACGTCATCGAGTACACCGGCGAGGCGATCCGGGCCCTCTCGATGGAAGGGCGGATGACTGTCTGCAACATGACGATCGAGGCCGGGGCACGCGCCGGGCTCATCGCGCCCGACGAGACGACGTTCGAGTATCTGAAAGGGCGGCCGATGGCGCCCAAAGGCGGCGCCTGGGAGCAGGCGGTCGCGTTCTGGCGGACCCTGCCCTCCGATCCCGGCGCGCACTACGACAGCGTCGTGACCATCGATGCCGCGAGCATCGCCCCGCAGGTGACCTGGGGAACGAGCCCCGAGGATGTGCTGCCGATCACCGGGCGCGTCCCCAATCCGGCGGAGGTCGCCGACGAGGCGCGTCGCGCCGCGATGCTGCGCGCGCTCGAGTACATGGGGCTCGAGCCCGGGAAGCCGCTGACGGAGGTGCCGATCCAGCGCGTCTTCATCGGCTCCTGCACCAACAGCCGCATCGAGGATCTGAGGGAGGCGGCGGCGATCGCGAAGGGCCGCAAGGTTGCACCCGGGGTCAATGCGATGGTGGTGCCGGGCTCCGGACTCGTCAAAGAGCAGGCCGAGGCCGAGGGGCTCGACAAGATCTTCCTCGACGCCGGGTTCGAATGGCGCGAGGCGGGCTGCTCGATGTGCCTCGCCATGAACGCGGACCGGCTCGAGCCCGGTGAACGGTGCGCCTCGACCTCCAACCGGAATTTCGAGGGAAGGCAGGGCAAAGGCGGGCGCACCCATCTCATGAGCCCGGCGATGGCGGCGGCCGCGGCGGTGACGGGTCGCCTCGCCGACGTGCGGACGCTCGGCTAAGGATCGGAGGCCATGGAGAAGTTCACCCAGCTCACGGGCGTCGCCGCGCCCCTTCCGATGATCAACGTCGACACCGACAAGATCATCCCGAAGCAGTACCTCAAGACGATCGGGCGCAAGGGGCTCGGCAAGGGGCTGTTCGACGAGATGCGCTACCGTCCGGACGGCTCGGAGAATCCGGACTTCGTTCTGAACAAGCCGGCCTATCGCAACGCCAAGATTCTGATCGCAGGAGAGAATTTCGGCTGCGGCTCGTCGCGCGAGCATGCCCCCTGGGCGCTTCTCGACTTCGGCATACGCTGCGTGATCGCGCCTTCCTTCGCCGACATCTTCTACAACAACTGCTTCAAGAACGGCCTTCTGCCGATCGCGCTGCCGCAGGAGGACGTCGACAAGCTGATGGACGACGCGCAGCGCGGCGCCAACGCGATCATCACCATCGATCTCGAGAAGCAGGAGATCACGGGCCCTGACGGCGGCTGCATCCGCTTCGAGATCGATCCGTTCCGCAAGCACTGCCTTCTCAACGGCCTCGACGATATCGGGCTCACAATGCAGAAGAGCGCGGCGATCGAGGCTTTCGAAGCGAAGCGCCGGCAAGCTCAGCCCTGGCTCTGAGCGCCCTTCAATCAGCGCGCAAGGTCGCTGCCGTCCAATGCAGCGTCTTGTCGATGGAGCGGGCGCGGCTGCGGCGGTAGCCTCGCCGGCCTCCCGATGTCGGGCGGCATCTCCCCCGCGCCGGGTGCGGAGGCGCCGATGTCGAAGATCAGGGTGCTCGTGATGCTGCTCGTGGCGATCGTCGCGGTCGCCGCGTCGGGCCGTGCCCAGGAAGGAGCCGGCAACACCGCGCCGAGCCAGATGTACCTTCTTCCCGAGGGAGACGCTTTCGCGCTCTACGATCGCGGCTTTTTCTATCTCCGTCGCGGCGACTGGGTGGGCGCGGCAGCATCATTCGAGGAGCTCCTGGAGCGGTTCCCGCAAGACGAGCTGGCGCCCAATGCGCGCTACTGGCTCGCCGAGAGCTATCTCCAGCAGGGCGAAGCGATGCGCGCGGCGCGCGCCTTCCACGACGTCTACGCGATGGCACCCGGGGCTGCGAGGGCCCCGGATGCGCTCTACAAGGAAGGCGTGGCGCTGGCGCGGGCGGGCGACCATTACAATGCCTGCCTCGCCTTTCTTCGGCTGAAGCAGACCTATCCCGAGGAAGCGATGCGCTACCCGATGGACGAGCGCTGCTGATCAGTCGGGCCAGCGGCGGTGGAGCCAGAACCACTGCTCCGGCCGCTCCCGGATCCAGGATTCGATGACGGCGTTGACGCGCGCCATGATCTCGCGCGTGTCGGCCCGACGATCTCCAGTTCGCGGCTGCTCGATCTCGGGAAACACGGTCAGCCGGAAATGCGCTCCGTTGAGACGCTCGACGCGGGCCGGCACGATCGCCGCGTCGTAGCGCATCGCCAGCTGCGCCACCGCCGGCGCCGTCATGGCGTCGCGGCCGAAGAACGGCACCGGAATTCCGTCGTTCATCTTCTGGTCGACGAGAAGCGCGAGATGACGCCCCTCCTTGAGCGCCTCCATCGAGCGGCGGGCCGCGACCGTTCCCTTCGGGATGAGCTCGCTTCCGACGATCGAGCGGAACTCGGCGACGAGAGCGTCGACATAGGGATTGTTGGCCGCCCGATAGATCTGCGCGACCTCGAGCCCGCGCTGCGTCGC
>JADGGZ010000175.1 GCA_019689675.1 Rhodospirillales bacterium
GAGCCAGCCCCCGTTCTGCCCGACGAGGGGGCCGCCGGGCGGCGGCGCCTCGGGCAGGGCGGCGAACGAGCTGCACTCGTGGGGGCCGCCCGCCGCCGCTTCGGCCTCGCGGGCCTTCGCGGCGAACATCACCTCCGTCCGCACGTTGATCGAGAGCACGTCGAGTGCGTCGACCGCAGCGCCGTCGGCGATCCCGCGGAGCTCTTCCAGGTAGCGCTCGCCGTACCTAGCGATCGCGGACTCGAAGCCGCGCGCCTCGTCCCGCACGCGCTCCCAGTCCCAGCCGGCGTACTCCGCAAACACCTCGCGGTAGGCGTCGATCGACAGGCGCACCCGCTCGCGCGCCTGCTCGCCGTACTGCCGGCCCCGCTCGCGCGGGCCTCCTTCGACACGTACATGTGGATACACCGCCACCTCCTTGTCAGACGGCGCCGGCGCCGCCGTCGACCGGCAGCACCGCGCCGGTGACGTACGAGGCGGCGTCGGACGCCAGGAAGACGATCGCCGCAGCGACCTCGCCGGCCTCGCCGAGACGGCCGAGGGGGACGCCCTCGCGCAGGTACCGCTCGGCGCGCGCCGGGTCGTCAAGCAGCCGCAGCATCGGCGTCGCGATTACCCCGGGCGCCACGGCGTTCACGCGGATCCCGTGGCGCGCCCACTCGGCCGCCATCTGGCGCGTGAGCGCGGAGACGGCGGCCTTGCTCGCGTTGTAGTGCGCTCCCGGCTCGTCGACGTCAGCCCGCACGGCCGCGATCGACGACAGGTTCACGATCGCGCCGGACCGGCCAGCCGCGGCGAGGGCGCGCGCCACCTCCCGCCCGACCAGGAAGCTGCCGCGGAGGTTGACGGAGACGACCTCGTCCCACTCGGCGGCCTCCAGCTCGAGCAGCGGCCGGATGCGATAGATGCCGGCGCAGTTGACGAGCACGTCGACGGGGCCACCGAGGGCCTCGCCCGCCTCGGCGACCGCGCGGACGACGGACGCCTCGTCGGTGACGTCGACCGCGACCGGCGTTGCGCCCAGCTCGGCCGCGGCGGCGGCGAGGCCGTCGGCGCGGTCGGCGGCGGCGACGGCGGCGCCTTCCTCGCGCAGCAGGCGGGCCGTCTCGAAGCCGATGCCGGACGCGGCGCCGGTGACGAGCGCGCGCCTTCCGTCGAAGCGCGTCACGAGAGGATCACGCCCCCATTGACGCCGATCGTCTGCCCCGTCACGTATACCGCGTCCGCCGAGGCGAGCCAGGCGACGGCGCCGGCGACGTCCTCACCGGTGCCGTGTCGGCCGAGCGGGATCTCCGCCCGGACGGCCGCCAGCTCGTCGCCGAAGCTGGTGCCGTTGAGTGCGGCGCGGCCGCGGAGCTCCTCCCAGTGCATCTCCGTCGCCATGTGGCCCGGTGCGATCGTGTTGACGCGGATGCCGTGCGGCGCGAGCTCCCGCGCGAGCGAGTGCGTCAGCAAGGCGAGACCGCCCTTCGAGGCGCAGTACGCCGCGCCGCCCGCCACCCCCTGCTGGCCGAAGATCGAGCCGAAGTTGACGATCGCGCCACCCTCACCCCGGTCGATCATCGAGCGGGCGGCTGCGCGGGAGACAAGGAACGGCCCGACGAGGTTGACGTCGAGCACGCGCCGGAAGTCGTCCGGATCGGTGGCGACGACGGTCGTGGAGGGGCCGCCAACGCCGGCGATGTTGACCACGAGGTCGAGGCCACCGAGCGCGTCGACCGCGGCCGCGACCGCCGCGTCGACCTCGGCGACGTCGGCGACGTCGGCGACGAAGGCGACGACGGGGCCGTCCGCTTCCGCGGCGAGCCGCGCCGCGAGCTCGCGAACCGCCTCGGCGCAGTCGACGAGCGCCGCGCTCCAGCGGTCGCGGACGAGGCGCGCGGCGACCGCCTCGCCCAGCCCGCCGGCCGCGCCCGTGACGAGCGCCCTCACGCGCCGGCGGCTCCGGCCGCGATCTCCGAGCAGGTGGCGATGCGCAGGCCCGGCCGCTCCTGCACGAACCCGATGAAGCCGTCGAGGAACGCGAGCCGGCTCGGTCGCCCGATCACCTGCGGGTGCATCGTGAGGATGCAGCAGCCGCCGAGACGCTCGATCCCGAGCAGCTCCTCCTCCCAGATCTGCCGCACCTCCGACGTCGTCGAGATCTTCTTCAGCCAGTCGGCAGGGCTGAACCACCAGTGGGCGGCGTCGTCGAGGATCCACTGAACCGGGAGCTCGACAATCGACGTGCCCGGGTGGACATAGGGGCGGATGTCGTCCATGTAGTTGCTCGAGTAGGCGAAGCCGTGCGCCTGGAGCAGCTCGAGCGTGTGCGGACTGAAGTCCCACGACGGCGAGCGGTAGCCGCGAATCTCGGCGCCGAAGCCCTCGAGCACGCCCTTCGCGCGCACCAGCTCCGCCTCCTCCTCGTCGCGGGAGAGCTTCGCCGGCGAGGTGTGCGTGTACCCGTGCACGGCGAGCTCGTGCCCGGCCGCGACGATCGCCTCGACGCGCTCCGGGTACCGCTCGGCGACGACGCCGGGGACGAAGAACGTCGCGGTCACGCCGCGCCACTCAAGCAGCTCGAGCAGCAGTGGCATCGCCACCTTCGCGCCGTACGTGCCCTGCGAGAGAACGCTGGGCCGCTCGGCGTTGGCGGGATCGTCGCCGATCCAGACCGACTCCGCATCGAAGTCGAAGGTGAAGGCGACGGACGCGGTCGTCATCGTGCCTCCGGCGACCGCGCGGGCTCTATGGGAACGGTCCTGACTTCCGCAGGCCGATCCGCGACCAGCTCCGGCTCCTCGGCCTCCTCGTCCCCGTCGCCCTCGGCGATCCACGCGCGCAGGCGACGCGCGAGCGTTGCGACCTCGCCGACGAGGCCGCGCGGGACGAAGACCACGATCACGAGCAGGATCGCCCCGAGCACCGTCAACTGGATACCCGGGTGGTTGATCAGCGCCTGCTGGATCGCGACCACGAGCGCCGTGCCCCAGACCGGGCCGGTCAGCGTTCCCATGCCGCCGATCACGATCATCGTGACGTAGATGCTCATCGGCGTCAGCCCCATCACGCCAGGGCCGATGCTGGTGTTGAAGCTCGTGTAGAGCCCGCCGGCGACGCCGGCGACGAAGCCCGAGAGCGCGAACGCGATCACCCGGTACCGGAGCGGGCTGACACCGCGGGCGGCACCGTACGGTAGCGAGTCACGGAGGGCGCGCAGCGCCAGCCCCAGGCTCGACCGGATCGTGAGCGCCGTCAGCACGAGCGTGGCGACGGCGACGGCGAGCGCGGTCCAGTAGTACGCCCGCATCGAGTCGAGCGGCGAGAGGGAGCCGAAGAGGCCACGCACCTCGGGTAGCCCGAATGGGCCGCCCGTGATCCCCGTGTTGTCGTTGATGATCACGAACTGGATCACCTGGGCGAACGAGAACGTCAGCAGGGACGTGTAGATCCCAAACAGGCGCAGGGTCGGGAACGCGAGCGCGATCGACAGCAGCGCCGCCGCAAGACCGCCGCCCAGCAGCGCGACGCCGCCGGGGACGCCGCTGTGGATCATGATCAACCCGGCCGCGTAGCCGCCGGCGGCGTACACCGCGAGCTGGCCGAAGTTCCAGACGCCGACCATCCCGAGCAGGAAGTTCCAGCTCGAGTTGAGCGTGATCAGGATCAGCGTCGTGACGACGATGCCGAGGTAGTACTGGTCGGTGTAGACGAGCGGCGCGAGCGCCACGAGCAGGACCAGCACGGCGCCCGCCCCGATCCGGCCGGGCGCTGCGGGAACGAGACTGCGGCGACGCCGCATCACAGTCGCGCCTCCGACGGCCGGCCGGCGAGCCCGTGCGGTCGCAGCACGAGCACGACCAGGATCACGGCGTAGAGGATCGGCAGCGACCACGTCGTCGCGATCAGCACGGAGACCGTCGACTGGATCAGGCCGATCGCGTAGGCCGCGTAGATGGTGCCGGGAAGGCTGCCGAGGCCGCCGAAGATGACGACGATCAGCGCCTCAAGCAGCGGCAGGTCGCCTGCGTTCGGCGATGCGAAGAGCTGTGCGCCGAGGAAGACCCCAGCGACGCCCGCGAGCGCGGAGGCGAGGCCCATCACGAGCGGGAACATCCACCGGATCGGTACGCCCATCAGACGTGCCGCGCTGATGTCCTGCGCGACCGCTCGGATCGCCATGCCGTAGCGGGAGCGCGTTAGGAAGATGCCGAGCATGAGCATCAGGCCGATCGAGACCGCGGCCATCAGGATCGACTGGTAGGAGATGTTGACGCCGCGGTAGACGTCGACGGTGCCGCCGATCACCGGCGGGACGTCGCGCTGGCGCGGGCCGAAGATCTCGAGCGCGACGTTCTGGATCACCATCGCGACGGCGAACGTCGTGATGAACGTGATCATCTCGAAGTCGATGCCGCTGCGACCGAGCAGCGGCTGCACCGAGACGAGCTGCGTCGCGACGCCGAGCAGGAACGCGATCGCGAACGCCGCGGCGAGCGCGAGGAGCGGCGACGTCCCAGCGGACACGAGCAGCCCCCACCCGACAAAGCCGCCGGCCATCACCATCGACCCCTGGGACATGTCGAGGACGCGCAGGATGCCGTAGATGAGCGTCATCCCGATCGCGACGAGGCCGTAGATCGACCCGAGCACGATGGTGCTGATGAGGATCGCGACCAAGTCGGTCATGCGATCCCCCCGAGGTACGACTCCGCGACCATCCGGTCGGCGGCGAGCTCCGCCGCGCTGCCCTCGCGGACGATCCTGCCCATCTCGAAGACGCCGACCCGGTCGGCGATCTCGCCGATGTGGGCGAAGTTCTCCTCGACGAGAAGGACGCCGGTCAGCTCGGCGGCGATCTGCTTGAGCGCGTCGTAGACGACGTCGACGATGACGGGGGCGAGCCCAAGCGAGGGCTCGTCGACCAACAGAAGGCGCGCCTCCTGCATCAGCCCGCGGCCGAGCGCGACCTGGCGCCGCTCGCCGCCCGAGAGCGTCCGCGCCCGCTGCCTGCGGCGGTCGGCGAGGCGCGGGAAGAGCGCGTAGACACGGTCGAGTCGCTGCCGTCGCCCCCGCCACGAGGCGCGCGGGAACGCGCCCATCAGCAGGTTCTCCTCGACGGTCAGATCCGGGAAGAGATGGTCCCCCTGCGGGATGTGCACGAGCCCGAGCGGCGCGAGCTCCTCGGTCCGCATCTGGTCGATCCGGCGCCCGTCGAACCACACCTCGCCCGCCTGCGGGCGCAGCAGCCCGCTGATCGCGCGGAGCAGCGTCGTCTTCCCGTGCCCGTTCGGGCCGACGAGTACGAACGTCTCGCTCTCGCGCAGGTCGAGGTCGACTCCACGTACGACGCACGTCTCCTCGTAGCCCGCCGTCAGGCCGCGCACGCTAAGCAGCACCGCCGTCCCCTCCTCGCGCCGGCGGCTTTGCGGCGCTCCGGCCCAGGTACACCGAGATCACCCGCTCGTCCTGCATCATCTCCTGCGGCGCCCCCTCGAAGAAGACGGCGCCGTGGTGCATCACCGCGACGCGGGTCGCGAGCTGGACGAGCGCGCGCATGACGTGCTCGATGCAGACAATTGCGACGCCGAACTCCCGCACCCGCCGGATCAGCCGGAGCGTCTCGTCGATCTCGTCGGGGTTGAGACCGCCGAACGGCTCGTCGAGCAGCAGCACGCGCGGCCCCGTCGCGATCGCCGAGGCGAGCATCAGCCGCTTCTTGTCGAAGACCGTCAGTGGGCCCGCGACGAGCTCCGCCTTGTCGGCGAGGCCCGTCAGCTCGAGCACGAACTCGGCGAACTCCTTGAGATCGTCGACGCCGGCCCAGTGCCGTCGCGGCTGTCCGAAGCTGCAGCCGAGCGCGACGTTCTCGTACACGGTCAGCGACGCGGCCACGGTCGGCTGCTGGAACGTCCGCGCCATCCCGCGCTGGCAGCGGCGGTGGACGCTGTCGCCGGCGATCGAGCTGCCGTCGAGCACCACGTCGCCCTCCGATGCCTTCGTCAGGCCTGTGACCACGTCGAACAACGTCGTCTTGCCGGCGCCGTTCGGGCCCGCGATCCCGAGCACCTCGTCGGCCTCGATCGTCAACGACACGCCGTCCACGGCGCGCAGGCCGCCGAAGTTCTTCGCGACGCCGCGAAGCTCGAGCGTGGCGGCCTGCGCGACGCGGAAGCGGTCGGCACCGCGCAGCGCGGCGGCAGGAGTCTCTACGCGAACCACGGGGGCAGCGTGAACTTCGCGGTCGCGTAGGGGCTCGGAGAGATCAGCTCCTGCTTGCCGTTCTGGATCTGGAAGGTCAGATGTGGCATCCCGATCGAAGGATCCTTGACCTGGTCGGGGTAGGCGTAGGCGGCGAGGTCGCCCGGCATGAAGCGGAACGCGCCGCTGACGCCGCGGAAGATCAGCTGCTGGACGTTCTTGTTCACGGCGGCGTAGTCGTACGGATCGCCGGCCAGCGCCGCCGCCTGCGCCCAGAGGCGCACGAGGTCGTACTGCGCGCCGGCGTTGCTGAGGCCGGGCGCCTGCTTGAACTTCGCCGTGTAGTCGGCGACGAACTTCTTGCCGATCTCGTCCGTCGTGATCGAGCCGATGACCGTCGACCAGAGGACGCCGTCGGCGGCTTTGCCGGCCAGCTTCAGATACTCGGGGACCGAGGGCGCGTACTGCTGGTAGACGAGCGACTTCGTCGGCGCCTGGTGGAACTGCTTGATGAACGAGGCCTCGTCGCCCGCGGTGTAGTCGCTGAAAAAGATGATCCCGGGCGGGTTCTTCCGGATCTTCACGAGCACCGGCCCCCAGTCGGCCTGCGGGATCGAGAACTCCTCAAAGACCGTCGTCTTCCACCCCTCCGACTCCATCTTGGCCCGGAACGCCTGCGCGATCGTCAGGCTGTAGGGATCGTTGCTCGTGACGACCGCGATCGTCTTCGAGGACGGCGTCCACGCTCCTGACTTGAGGATCTCGTCGATGACGAGGGTGAAGCCGTGGCCGTACCAGATCTGCGAGGGGCAGCCCTCGTAGATGTTCGTGTACCCGTGCTTGCGCACGTAGTCGAGGTTGCCCTGGTACGTGTTGACATGGAACATTGGGATGTTGGACGGGCCGACGATCGGGAACTCGACCGACGAGTAGGTCAGGAACGGCGCGAAGATCGCCGCCACCTTCGCCGAGACGAACTGCCGCATCGCGTTCGTCATCACGTCGGGCGCCTGCTCCTTCGTATCGATCACCGAGATCTTGAGCTGCCGGCCGAGCAACCCGCCGTTCGCGTTGATCTCGGCGACCCCGAGCTGGAGCCCGCGGAGCATCTCCTGGCCGTCGCCGGAGAACGCCCCGGTCACGGGGACGCCGGCGCCGATCGTGATCGGCTTGGTGCTGCTGGTAGCGGCGCTGCCACCGGCCGACGACTCGGACGCGCGGCCGCCGAAGAACCCGCTGGCGCCGCCGACGACGAGGCCGCTGGCCGCGGCGGCACCGAGGCCCGACACGAACTGCTTCCGGGAGACCCGCTTGGACGAAGTGGACATAGCTCTCCTCGTCGGTTAGGGGGAACGCGAGAGGGACGGCCAGCGAAGCAGCGGCGCCGGAGAGGCCCACGGCCCGGTCGCGATCGCAGCCTCGTGTCGTAACATCGACCCGCTGCCACGCAATGCGGACCGATTCTGTACAGATCGCTACGCGTTTCGTCAAGTCTTGCTGACGATCTGTACCGGATGCGCAAACCGGCACTGCCCGCCGGGGGCGTGCCCCTATGCGCGCGAGCGAGCCCGGGCACCGGGCCGAGTAGGACGCCGCGGAGCGGCCCCGGACCTCGCACTCAAGACCGAGGAGGGCGCGCGCGTCACCTCCACGGCCACCTCGCCGGCGCGGACGCCGCGGACACGCGCCTCGTCCTGTTCGGGGCCGCCGTCGAGCTAGCGTGGACTTTCACCGAGTGGTCCCGACAGGTGGACCCTCGCCAGAGGCTTGAGAGGACGGCACCCCCCCCCCGGGAGGACCGGGGCGGCGCCCGGTGATGAACCAAAACCCCCGCAA
>JADGGZ010000176.1 GCA_019689675.1 Rhodospirillales bacterium
CGCGCTGGGTCCCCCCCGTAACCCCGGTTCCGCGCGGGCCCCCGAAGGAGCCGCGGCGGAACGCTCGTTCAGTTGGCCTGCCGGCGCAGGAAAGCGGGAATGTCGAGGAGCTCGTCGTCGCCTTTGGACACGCCGAGCCGGTCGGCCGGGTCGACCGCGCCGAGGCGCGGCTGAGTCGGCGCGGGCCGCTCGGCCGGCGTCGGTGCCGCCGCCGAGACCCGGGCGCGGGCGACGCCGGTGACGCGCTCGAAGAGCGACGGGCCGCGCTTCTTCGCCGGCGCAGCCGCGGGCGCTTCGGGCTGCGCCACGGGCGATGCGACCTGCACGGGGCGCGGCACGGCCGGCTCGATGGGCTTCGGCGCGATGAAGGCGCCGCCGGCGAGCGCCGCCTGCTCGGCCATCGCGGCGGCGGGCGCGGGGGGGTGGGCGGCGGCCGCGAGCGAGGCGGCGGCTTCGCGGAGAAGGGGCGCCGCCGCCGCGGCGGCGGGGGCGGCGGCCGGCGCGACGGGTTCCTTGCCGCCGGTGACGACCGTCAGCGTCGGCTTCGGCTCGCGCGCCGCCTCGCTGTCGATCCCGGTCGCGACCACCGAGATGCGGATCTTCCCGTTGAGGCTCTCGTCGAAGGTCGAGCCGAAGATGATGTTCGCCTCGGGGTCGACCTCCTCGCGGATGCGGTTGGCGGCCTCGTCGACCTCGAACAGGGTCATGTCGGACCCGCCCGTGATGTTGATGAGGACGCCGCGCGCCCCCTTCATCGAGACGTCCTCGAGGAGCGGGTTCGAGATCGCGGCCTCGGCGGCGTCGATCGCGCGGCGCTCGCCGTCCGCCTCGCCGGTGCCCATCATCGCTTTGCCCATCTCGCTCATCACCGCGCGGATGTCGGCGAAGTCGAGGTTGATCAGCCCCGGCATCACCATGAGGTCGGTGACGCCGCGCACGCCGGCATGGAGAACGTCGTCCGCCATCTTGAAGGCGTCGGCGAAGGTGGTCTTCTCGTTCGCCACCCGGAACAGGTTCTGGTTCGGGATGATGATGAGCGTGTCGACGTATTTCTGCAGCTCGGCGATGCCGGCTTCGGCGAGACGCATCCGGTGCGTCCCTTCGAAGTGGAACGGCTTCGTGACGACGCCGACGGTGAGGATGCCGCTCTCGCGCGCCGCGCGCGCGATGACCGGTGCCGCTCCCGTCCCCGTGCCGCCGCCCATCCCCGCGGTGATGAACACCATGTTCGAGCCCTGGAGCGCCTCGAGGATCTCGTCCATGGCCTCCTCGGCGGCGGCACGACCGACGTCGGGGCGCGAGCCGGCGCCGAGCCCGCGCGTCACGGTCTGGCCGAGCTGGATCTTGCGCCCGGCCAGGGAGTTCTTGATCGCCTGGCTGTCGGTGTTGCAGGCGACGAACTCGCAGCCCACGAGATTGGCGCGGACCATGTTGTTGACGGCGTTCCCGCCGGCACCGCCAACGCCGATCACGGTGATCCGCGGCTTCAGGTCTTCGACCTCTTGAGGGATGCTGAGGTTGATCACGGCTGCCTCCACTGCGGGGAAAGGGGTTAGAAGTTCTCCTTCAGCCACAACCCGAAACGGCCGAAGAGCCCGCCCAGGCTTTCGGTCGCGCTTCGTGCCGGACGGGGGATCTCGGCGCGCTCGGAAAGGGCGAAGTGCAGCAGCCCCGCGCATGTCGAGAATGCGGAGCCCTGCGTAGCCTCGGCGAGGCCGCTGATCCTCAGCGGCCGGCCGATGCGGACTTGCTTGTCGAGGATGAGGCCGGCAAGCTCGCGCGTGCCGGGGAGCTGGCAGGCCCCGCCAGTGAGCACGATGCGTCGCCCGGCCAGCTTGTCGAAGCCGCTCTTCTCGAGCCGCTCGCGGACGAGCTCGAAGGTCTCTTCGAGGCGCGGCCCGATGATGCCGACGAGGAGCGACTTCGGCACGTGGTTGGTGTGACCCTCTTCCTCCTCGCCGACTTGCGGCACCGCGATCGTCTCGCGGTCGTCGGCGGGCGAGCGGATCGCGTGCCCGTAGAGCGTCTTCATCCGCTCGGCGTGGGCGATCGGCGTCGAGAGCCCGCGCGCGATGTCGCTCGTCACATGCGCGCCGCCGACCGGGACCGTGTCGCAGAAGATGAGGTTTCCGTCGAAGAAGACGCCGATCGAGGTGGTGCCGCCGCCCATGTCGATGACGGTGACGCCGAGCTGCTGCTCGTCCTCGACGAGGCAGGCGAGGCCGGCCGCGTAAGGGCCGACGACGATTCCGGCGACGTCGAGGTGGCAGCGTCCCACGGCGGCGATGAGGTTTCGCAGCGTCGAAGGCGTTGCGCCGACGAGGTTCATGTTGACGGCGAGACGCTCGCCCACCATGCCGCGCGGGTCGCGTATGCCGCGGCTGCCGTCGATCGAGAACCCGACGGGAATGGAGTGGATCACCTCGCGGTCCGCATCGCGCGTGTGATAGCCGCGATCGAGCACGCGCCGCATCTCCGCGTCGCCGATCTCGCGCCCGCCGAGCGGGATCTCGACGCTGACGAGCCGCGAGGCCGGGAAGCCGCCCGAAAGGTTCAGCACGACCTCGGAGATCGTGTCCCCGGCCATCTGCTCGGCGGCGTGCACGGCGTTGAGGATCGACTGCGCGGCGGCGTCGAGGTC
Source organism: Rhodospirillales bacterium (assembly GCA_019689675.1). Classification (GTDB taxonomy): domain Bacteria; phylum Pseudomonadota; class Alphaproteobacteria; order ATCC43930; family CGMCC-115725; genus JADGGZ01. The sequence continues at coordinate 2,642 of JADGGZ010000176.1, forward strand.
GACGATGATGCCGTTGCGCACGCCGCGCGACACCTGATGGCCGATGCCGACGACGCGCGGGCCGTCCGCCTCGGGGCGGGCGATGAAGCAGCAGACCTTGGTCGTGCCGATATCGAGCGCGGCGACAAGGCCCTTCATCTCGCTGCCCCCATCACGTGCTGTTCTTTCCCTTCTTGGCCGGCGCCTTCGCCGGCTCCGGAGCGGTCCGCACGACCAGCCGGTCGGGAAGCCGCAGATCGATCACCTCGACGTCGCGCGCGAGCACGCGCGTGGTCCGCTCGACCTTGGCGAGCTGCGCCCACGCGGCCGCGGCGTCGTTCTCGGGCAGCTGCACGTCGATGCCGTTGTCGAAGCGCAGGTTCCAGCGCCGTCCGCCGACCCGCACCGCGGCGGTCACGCGCTTCTCGAGCTCCGGCTCTCGCGCCAGCATCTCGATGAGCCCGGCCGCGTGCCGCGGCGCGTCCTCGCCGACCACGACGAGCAGGCCGGGGAAGCGCTCGAGGCGCTCGCTCGTGATGACGACGCCGTCGCGATCGATGAGATGCAGCTTGCCCTGGCGCTGCCACAGCGCGAACGGCTCGCGCTCGACGAGCCGGATGTGCAGCGTGTCGGGAAGGAGGCGTTCGACCGAGGCGCTCCGCACCCAGGCGAGGCTTTCGAGCCGCGCGCGCGCCTCGGCCGGGCTCACCGCCAGAATGGGGGTGCCGCGTTCGGCGTTCACGGCGCGGAGGATCGCTTCGCGCGACGTCCTCTGCCGTCCCTCGACCCGGACCTCGCGCACTGCGAAGCCGGCCTCGGCGGTGGCGGTGAGAGCGCCCTCGCGCAGGGCATCCGCCTTCCACCAGATGCCGCCCGCGAGTCCGCCTGCCGCGAGCACGGCGGCGCCACCGAGCGCGATCGGACGGATCCACGCGCGGGGAAGGATGCGGCGGCGGCGGACGGGGGCCTTGCTCATGGATCAAGCGCCGCGTTCTCGACGATCCAGCGGACGAGCGCGCCGTAGCCGATGCCCTGATGGCGGGCGATGTCGGGCACGAGCGAGGTCGGCGTCATCCCCGGCTGGGTGTTGACTTCGAGGAGGACGACCCGTCCCGGCTCGCCCTTCGTATCGTCGTAGCGGAAATCGGCGCGGCTCACGCCGCGGCAGCCGAGCGCCTTGTGGGCCGCGAGCGAGACGGCACAGACCTCCTCGTAGGCGTCGGCGTGAATCGGCGCCGGCATCAGGTGCTCGGAGCCGCCGGGGGCGTATTTGGAGTCGTAGTCGTAGAAGGCGCCCGCCTTGGCGCGGATCTCGAGCGCGCCGAGGCAGCGGTCGCCCATCACCGCGCAGGTGAGCTCGCGCCCCGGAACGAACTCCTCAACGAGGCTCTCCTCGTAGGGCCAGTTCGGCGCCTCCTCGGCCCAGGAGTTGTCGTTCTCGCGGACGATGCGCACCCCGACGCTCGACCCCTCGTTCACGGGCTTGACCACGAAGGGCGTCGGAATGCCGTGCGTGGTGAGCTCGGCGCGGCGCACGAGCTTCCCCTTGGCGAGCGGCAGCCCGGCGGCCGCGAAGACCGCCTTGGCGGCGGGCTTGTCCATCGCGACGGCCGAGGCGAGGACGCCCGAGTGGGTATAGGGGAGGCGAAGGAACTCGAGGACGCCCTGGATCGTGCCGTCCTCGCCGCCGCGTCCGTGCAGCGCGTTGAACACGACGTCGGGGCGCGGCGTGAGCGCGGCGAGAAGCTGGTCGAGATCGCGCGTCACGTCGATCTCGTAGGCGTCGTAGCCCTCCGCGCGCAGCGCTTTCGCGACCTCTCGCCCGGAGACGAGCGAGACTTCGCGCTCGGCCGACCAGCCGCCTTTCAGGACGGCGACGCGCTTACGGCCGGCCGACACGCTTGATCTCCCACTGGAGCTCGACGCCGCTGTGCTCGAAGACGCGCCGGCGCACCTCCTCGCCGAGCCCCTCGAGATCGGCGGCGCTCGCCTCGCCGGTGTTGATGAGGAAGTTGGCGTGCTTCTCCGAGACCATGGCGCCGCCGCGCCGCAGTCCGCGGCAACCCGCCGCGTCGATGAGCGCCCAGGCCTTGTGGCCGGGCGGATTGGCGAAGGTGGAGCCGCCCGTGCGCGCGCGGACGGGCTGGCTCGCTTCGCGGGCGCTCCGGATTTCGTCCATGCGCGTCGCGATCTCCGCCGGATCGCCGCGCCGCCCGCGGAAGGTCGCCGCGACGAAGATCCAGTCGGCGGGAACATCGCAGCGCCGATAGCCGAGCCCCATCTCGGCCGCCGTAAGCTCGTGCCGGGCGCCTCTCGCGTCGAGCGCGACCGCTGATTGGAGGATGTCCTTGATCTCGGTGCCGTACGCGCCTGCATTCATGCGCAGGTTGCCCCCGACCGTGCCCGGAATGCCGGACAGGAATTCGAGGCCGGCGACGCCGGCTTGCTGGCATGCGAGCGCGACATTGGAATCGAGGGCTCCAGCGCCGGTTTGGACCGATTCGCCTACAACCGCAATATCTGCGAAGCCTTTTCCGAGACGAACCACTACACCTTGAATCCCGCCGTCGCGGACGAGGAGGTTCGACGCGACGCCGATCACCGTCACGGGGATGTCGGCGGGCTTCGCGGCGAGAAAGGCGGCGAGGTCGTCGGCGTCGGCCGGGCGGAACAGCACCTCCGCCGGGCCGCCGACGCGGAACCACGTCATCGGCCCGAGCGGCACGTTCTCGGCGATGCGGCCCCGCACCGGCGGCAGGCGCTCGATAAGGCGCTGTTGCCGCAACGCCGCCATCATTTTGCGAGCTCCGCCGGCAGCGCCTGCGCCCAGTTCGTGATCGAGCCGGCGCCGAGGCAAACCACGAAATCGCCGGGCCGCGCGATTTCGCGCACCATCGGCGCGAGGTCCTCGGGGCGGGGAAGGGGCCGCACGTCGCGGTGGCCGCGCATGCGCAATCCCGTCACCAGCGCGTCGCGGTCGACGCCCTCGATCGGCGTCTCGCCGGCGGCGTAGATGTCGGCGACGATCACCGCGTCGGCGTCGTTGAAGCAGGTGCAGAACTCGTCGAAGAGCGAGTGGACTCGCGTGTAGCGGTGCGGCTGCACGACGGCGATCACCTTCGCCTCGCCGGCCGCGCCGCGCGCGGCGCGCAGCACCGCCGCGATCTCGACCGGGTGGTGGCCGTAATCGTCGATGATGGTGACGCCGTTCCACTCGCCGGTCTTGGTGAAGCGGCGCTTCACGCCCTTGAAGCCGGCGAAGGCCTGGCGGATCACGTCCTCGCCGAGCCCCATCTCCTCGGCGACCGCGATCGCGGCGAGCGAGTTCTGGACGTTGTGCTGTCCGTACATCGGCAGCTTCAGCCGCTCGATCGTCTTGCTCGCGCGGCTCACCCTTTCGGTGATGACCACGTCGTAGATTGCGCCGGCGCGGCCGAGCTCGACGTTGATGGCGCGAATGTCGGCCTGCGCGCTCATGCCGTAGGTGACGATGCGGCGGTCCGCGACCCTCGGGATCATCGACTGGACGACCGGGTGATCGATGCAGAGCGCGGCGAAGCCGTAGAACGGGATGTTCCCGACGAAGGCCTCGAAGGCCTGCTGCACGGCCTCGAAGGTCCCGTAGTGGTCGAGATGCTCGGGATCGATGTTCGTGACGATCGCGATCGTCGCCGGCAGCTTCAGGAACGTGCCGTCGCTCTCGTCGGCCTCGACCACCATCCACTCGCCGGCGCCGAGCCGCGCGTTCGTCCCGTAAGCGTTGATGATGCCGCCGTTGATGATCGTGGGATCGAGCTGCGCGGCGTCGAGGATCGCGCCGACCATCGAGGTGGTGGTCGTCTTGCCGTGCGTGCCGGCGACTGCGATCGCCCATTTGAGACGCATGAGCTCGCCCAGCATCTCGGCGCGGCGGACGACGGGAAGGAGCTTGGCGCGGGCGGCGACGACCTCGGGGTTGTCCTTCTTCACCGCCGAGGAGACGACGATCACCTGGGCGTTGCCGAGATTCTCCGCCCGGTGGCCGATCGCGATCTCGATGCCGAGCTTGCGCAGCCGCGCGACGTTGTAGCTGTCGGCGACGTCGGAACCCTGAACCTGATAGCCGAGATTGTGCAGAATCTCGGCGATACCGCTCATGCCGATGCCGCCGATGCCGACGAAGTGGATGCGGCCGATCGAAAGCGGAAGCGTTCTCATGCCGCGCTCCTCATGCCGTTGGCGCCGGCCACGTCGAGGACGAGATCGGCGAGCCGCGCGGCGGCGTCGGGGCGGCCGAGCGAGAAGGCCGCCTCGGCCGCGGCGGCGAGGCGCTGCGGATCGCGCGCGAGTTCGGAAAGACGGTGGGCGAGGGACATCGGCGTCAGCTCCGGCTCGGGGACGAGCCAGCCGGCGCCGGCGCCCGCGAGGACGGAGGCGTTCGCCGGCTGGTGATGGTGGGCGGCGTGCGGTTTGGGAACGAGGATCGCGGGGCGCCCCGCGACCGTGAGCTCGGCGCTCGTCGAGGCGCCGGCGCGGCAGATGACGAGATGGGCGCGGGCGAGCCGCGCGGGAACGTCGGAGAAGAAGGGCTGCACCTCGGCCGCGACGCCGATCTTCTGGTGCGCCGCGACGGTGCGCTCGACGTCCTCGGGGCGCGCCTGCTGCGCGAGGCGGATGCGTCGGCGCAGCCGCTCGGGCAGCTCGGCCATCGCGGCCGGGATCACGTCGGCGAAGACGCGGGCGCCTTGACTCCCGCCGAGAACCAGGATCTCGAAGGGACCGTCCTCCGCCGGCGGCTCGTATGCGGTGGGCACGATCGCCGCGCGGACCGGGTTGCCGGTGTGGACGAGGCGCGCGCGGTCCCGGTCGCGCACCATCGCGATCTCGGGAAAGCCGGTGGCGATGCGCCGTGCGCGCGGGGCGAGGAGCCGGTTGGCGCGCCCCAGGAGCGCGTTCTGCTCGTGGATTACGGTCGGAAGGCCGAGCCGCGAGGCCGCCATCAGGGACGGCACCGAGGGATAGCCGCCGAAGCCGATCACCGCGGCGGCGCCGAGGCGCTTCAAAAGCGCGCCCGCCTGCACCGTGCCCATGAGAAGCTCGGCAGCGCCCACGACCTTGCCGACGAGCCCGCCGCCGATCCGGCCGGCGCGCACGCGGTGGGTCGGCACGTCGGCGAAGGCGGCGCCGCGCGCGTCGGTGACGAGAGCGACCTCGCAGCCGCGCGCCATGAGCTCCTCCGCGAGAGCCTGGGCCGGGAACATGTGGCCGCCCGTCCCGCCGGCGGCGAGCACGATCGGACCCGTCATGTCGGCTCGCCTCCGAAGCGTCGGCGCGTCAGCGCCAGCGCCATGCCGAGGCCCA
>JADGGZ010000177.1 GCA_019689675.1 Rhodospirillales bacterium
CGTCACCCGCCGGCGGCGAAGCTCTGCACGAGGCTGCCGGCGACGAGATACCAGCCGTCGACGAGGACGAAGAAGATTACCTTGAACGGCAGCGAGATCATCGCCGAGGGCAGCATCATCATGCCCATCGACATGAGGATCGAGGCGACCACCATGTCGATGACGAGGAACGGGAGGAAGAGGAGGAAGCCGATCTCGAAGGCGCGGCGAAGCTCGGAGATCATGAAGGCGGGGACGAGCACGCGGAGCGGCGTCGCCTCGGGCGAGGGTATCGTCTCGATATGCGCGAGATCGGCGAAGAGCTTCACGTCCTGCTCGCGCACGTTGCCGAGCATGAAGCGGGCGAGCGGCGCCACGGCGCGCTCGAAGGCCTCCGCCTCGGTGATCTGCTCGTCGATGAGCGGCGCGATGCCGTCGCGCCACGCGGTCTCGAAGGTCGGCGCCATGACGAAGCCGGTGAGAAAGAGCGCGAGGCTCACCAGCACGGTGTTGGGCGGCGTCTGCTGCAGGCCGAGCGCGTTCCGCACGAACGAGAGCACGATGATGATGCGCGTGAAGGAGGTGACGGTGACGAGGATCGCGGGCGCGAGGCTCAGCACCGTCACCAGAAGCATGAGCTGGATGATGCGCCCGGTCGCCGTGCCGCCGCCGTCGCCGAAATCGATCGTCATCGACTGCGCGAAGGCGGGCGTCGCGAGGAATGTCAGCGCGAGCCCGAGGAAGGCCGCCGCGAGCCTCGCGCCTCGACCCGCAGGGGAGGAGGCGGGGGATGCGCGCTCCGCTGCCGGCGCTTCGACATTCTGTTGATGTCCAGCGGGGCGCGTGGGAGGGGAGATGTTCGTCTCGATCACCGTCGCGCTCTCCTGCCCCAGCACGACGAGGTGCTCGACGTCGTCGCGCCGCAAGAGCACGAGACGCCTCTTGCCGTCGAGCGGCGCGACCTCCACGACCGCGAGCCGGCGCCTTCCCCCTGCGGCGGCGGTGATGCGTCCCGCGAGGCCGAAGCGCTTGGCCGCCCAGGCGGCGCCCGCGATGAGGGCGACGACGAGCGCGAGGGCGATGAGAAAACGCGTGTAGAGGTCGACCGAGGCCATCAGCGCGCGTAGGCCTCCATGGCGCTGCGCCGCGTCGCCTCCTCGGCGCGCGCGAGCTCGGCATGAAGGGCGTCGAGCGCGCGGGCGAGCCCGTGAAGCTCGCTCGCCGCGCGGCGCCGGTCGTCGGCCTCCCGCGCGGCGGCGCAGAGGCGCTCGATCTCCGGCATGAGTCCGGAGAGATCGACGAGGGCGCCGCTCGCCGCGGCGGCGCGAAGCTGCTCCAGCGTTCGCGAAAGACGGTCCGTGTCTGTCATCGCTGTGCCCGGTAGATGTAGGAGAGGATCTCTGCGACGGCGGCGAAGGCGGGGTAGGGAATGATCTCGCCGATGTCGACCGCTCCGAGGAGATCGGCCAGCTCGGCGTCCTCGCGTACCTTGACGCCGTTCTCGAAAGCGAGGCGGAGGATCTCCTCGGCGATGAAGCCGCGCCCGGAGGCGACGACGCGCGGCGCCGGGTCCTCGCCTTTTTCGTAGCGCAGCGCGACCGCGACCTGACGCGGAGGAGAGTCCGTCATGGAGCCGGGAGCGTCGGGCGTTACGCTTAATTTTGCGTGTATTTTTCGCGCTATTCGGCTTTACCCGATGTTAAGCGAACCCGCGGACGATCGGCCGCGATGGATTTCGGCAGCATCCCCCTTTTCCGGGCGATGGCGAAGCGGATGTCCTGGCTGGGCGAGCGACAGCAGGTGCTGGCACAAAACGTCGCCAATGCCGATACGCCCGGCTATGTCCCACAGGACCTGAAGCAACAAAGCTTTCGGGATTTGCTGGGCGGCTCGGCTCGACCGACGCTCGCAACGACCCATACGCGACACCTCGCAGGCGCGGCACGCGGCGCCGGCGGCTTCGCCGTCGTGCGCGTGAAGACCGCCGAGCCGACGCCTTCGGGCAACCGCGTTTCGCTCGAGCAGGAGATGATGAAGGTCGGCGAGACCGCGACCTACCATCATCTCATGACTTCGCTCTATCGCCGGCATCTCGGCATGATCCGCGCCGCGCTCGGGCGCATGAGCGGCTGAGGAGGCGACCCGTGGAGCTCACGCGCACGATGCAGATCGCCGCCGCCGGCATGGCGGCGCAGGGCACGCGCCTGCGCGTCGTCTCGGAGAACCTCGCCAACGCGGAATCGACCGCGCAGGTCCCGGGCGGGGAGCCCTACCGCCGCAAGGTGGTGACTTTCCGCTCGGCGCTCGACCAGTCGCTCGGCGTCGAGACCGTGAAGGTCGCGGCGGTGAAGCCGGCACCCGGCGACTTCACGCGCCGCTTCGATCCTGCGCACCCGGCCGCCGGCGCCGACGGCTACGTGCTGATGCCGAACGTCAACCCGCTCCTCGAGATGATGGACATGCGCGAGGCGCAGCGCAGCTATCAGGCGAACGTCGCCGTCATCGAGGCCGCGAAGGCGATGATCGGCCGCACGCTCGAGATCCTCCAGGCCTAGGAGGCCCCATGACGATCAATCTTTCCACCGCGCTCCAGGCCTACGCCAACGCCAGCCGCGCGATCGGACCCGGAATGGCGCCGCGCGACGCCGCGGGAGGCGGGTTCGCCGACCTCGTGCGCCAAGCGGCGGCGGAGACGAAGGAGACGCTGCAGAAGGCCGAGACGGAAAGCCTCAAGGCCAGCCTCGGAAAGGCCGATATCGGAGAGGTCGTGGTCGCGGTGGCGGACGCCGAGGCGACGCTTCAGACCGTGGCGGCGCTGCGCGACCGCGTCATCTCCGCGTACCAGGAAATCCTCCGGATGCCGATCTGAGCGATGACTCCGTCCGACGCCGTCGACGTCGCGCGCGAGGCGATCGTGGTCGCGCTGAAGATCGGCGCGCCCGTCATGCTCGTCTCGCTCGGCGTCGGCCTCACGATCAGCCTCTTCCAGGCGCTGACGCAGATCCAGGAGATGACGCTCTCCTTCGTGCCGAAGATCCTGGTGATCTTCCTCGCGATGCTCGTCTTCCTGCCGTTCATGCTCTCCACCCTCACCGGCTTCACGCACGAGCTGGTCGGGCGGATCGTGACGGGATGACGACGATCTCCCTCTCCCGCGCGCGGGAGGGGGCAGGGGCGAGGGCGGATTCGGCCCGCCGCGCCGCGGCCCTCGCGCTCGCCTTCGATCCGCGTCGTCCGGCGTTAGCCGGGGCGGGACCATGAGCCTCGCCGATATCCTGCCGGCGACGGCGTTCCCGGTCCTTCTCGTCTTCGCGCGGGTCGGTTCGGCGATGATGGTGCTGCCCGGGATCGGCGATCTCTACGTGCCGCAGCGCTGGCGCCTTCTTCTCGCGATGGCGCTTGCGGGCATCGTCGCCGGCGTGGTCGGTCCGAGCCTCCCGGCGCTGCCGGCGAGCCCCGCCACGCTCCTCGCGCTGCTCTTCGGCGAGATCGTCGTCGGGCTTTTTCTCGGCACGGTGGCGCGGCTGCTCCTGGCCGCGCTCGAGACCGCTGGACAGATCGTCTCGCTGCAGCTCGGGCTTTCGGCCGCGACGGTGTTCAATCCGGCGGCGGCGCAGCAGGGCGCGATCACCGGCGCGTTCCTGATGATGCTCGGGACGCTCCTTGTCCTCCTCACCGACGCGCACCACCTCATGATCCGGGCAGTCGTCGACAGCTACGCTCTCTTCACGCCCGGAAGCGCCTCCGCCTTCGGCGACTTCGCCGAGGCGATGTCGAAACTGGTCTCCGGCACCTTCCGCCTCGCGGTCGAGCTCTCTGCCCCGCTCATCCTCGTAGGCGTGGTCTTCTACACCGCGCTCGGCCTCGTCTCGCGCCTGATGCCTCAGCTCCAGATCTTCTTCATCGTGGTGCCGATCCAGATCGTCGGCGGGGTCTTCGTTTTCGCGGTGACGCTCGCCGCCGTGATGCGCTGGTTCCACCAGGCGTTTCTCGACGGCATCTCCCTCTACGTGACGCCCTGATGGCCGAGGACCAGGAACAAAAAACCGAGCAACCGTCGCAGCGCAAGCTCGACGAAGGGCGCAAGAAAGGCCAGGTCGCCCTTTCGCGCGACGTCGTGCATTGGGGAATGTTCCTCGCCATCGGAAGCATCGTCGCGCTCGCGCCGCCCCTCGCCGCGCAGCTCGCGAAAAAGCTCGGCACGATCGTCGAGCAGGCGCATGCGCTCTCGCTCGAGAAGGTGGGCGGCGCCCTGCTCGGCGAGGTCGCAATCCTCATGCTGCCGATTTTCGGCATCGCGGTCGCCGCGGCGGTCGCGGCGACGCTGCTTCAGACCGGCCCGCTCGCCTCGCTCGAGAAGCTGAAGCCGAAGCTGTCGCACATCTCGCTGGTGAGCGGCTGGAAGCGCATCGCCTCGGCGCGCGCTGTCACCGAGTTCGCGAAGGGCGCCCTGAAGATGGTCATCGTCTTCATCGCCGCGATCTGGGTGGTGCTGCCCGATGCCGCCGGGCTCGACCTTCTCCCGAGCCTTTCCACCGAGGCGCTCCTCGCCGACATTCATCGTCTTCTCCTGCGCATGGTTCTGGCGGGTGCCGCGGTCATGACCGCCGTCGCGATCGTCGACTACGTCTACCAGCGCTTCCAGTTCATGAAGTCGATGCGGATGTCGAAGCAGGAGGTGAAGGAGGAGTACAAGCAGACCGAGGGCGACCCGCACGTCAAGGCGCGCATCAAGCAGATCCGCGCCGAGCGCGCCCGAAGACGCATGATGGCCGCGGTTCCGGACGCCTCCGTCGTGATTACGAACCCGACCCACTTCGCGGTGGCGCTCCACTACGAGCTCGAGAAGACCAATGCGCCGAAGGTGGTGGCGAAGGGCGTCGACGCGATCGCCGCCAAGATCCGCGAGGTGGCGAAGGAGCACGGCGTGCCGATCGTCGAAAATCCGCCTCTCGCGCGGGTGCTCTACGCGGCCGTCGACATCGACGAGGAGATTCCCCCCGAGCACTACAAGGCCGTCGCCGAGGTGATCGGCTTCGTCCTGCGCCAGCAGGGCAAGCTCAAGCCTCGCCAAGCGGCGCGTCCGTTGTGATAAAAGGTGATGCCATGACGGTGATGGACATGACGGCGGGGCCGGCGCGCAGCGACTGGGTGCGCGGGCTTGGTATCGCCGCGATTTCCTGCGCCGGCGCGGCCGCCATCATCATGGCGCTGGCCGTCGGCCGGTTCATCGAGGCGGGCGACGTGCTGCCGGCGGTGTACCTGCTCGCCGGCCTCGCGGGGCTCGCCGGCGCCGCCGCGCTCGCGGCGTGGTGGGTGCATCGCGCCCTCGCGGGCCGGCTCGACCTCCTGCGGCAGTCGCTCGAGGCCTCCTCCGACGCACAGCTCGTCGTCGATGCCGCGGGCCGCGTCGCCTACGCCAACGCCGCCTTCCGGCAGCTCCTGCCGCAGGCGGGGGAGGCGCCGCTCGACGCGCTCGCGACGGCGACCGACGCCGCCGAGGAGTTCCAGCGCCTGCGGGCGAGCGCCGTCGCCGGCAAACGCGCGATCGCCTCGCTGCCGATGCGTGCCGGCTGGTTCTCGGTCGCGGTGCATCCGATCGCCGGACGCCCCGGATACAGCTTCTGGAGCTTCCAGGACATCACCGCGCGCCACGAGATGGAGCAGGTGATCCGCGACGAGCAGGAGAAGCTCGTCGACTTCCTGGACAACGCTCCGATCGGTGTCTACTCGGTGGACGCCGATGGCCGCTTTCTCCTCGTCAACCAGACGCTGGCGCAGTGGCTGGGCGGCACGCCCGAGGAGATCGTGCGCTCCGGCGCGCGGCTCCACGACTTCATCACCGAGCTCCCGCCCGGGACCCCGCCGCACCTGCCGTTCCCGGAAAGCATCGATTCGAGCCGCGGCGGCGAGGCGATGCTGAAGGCGCGCGACGGCCGCCTCGTCTACGCCCTCATCACGCAGACGGTCGTCCACAGCAGCGATGGGTTGCGCACGCGCTCCGTCGTCCGCGACCTCACGCCCGAGCGCGCGATGGAGGAGGCGCTCCGCCAGACCCGGCTGCGCTTCCAGCGCATTTTCGCCCACGCGCCGGTCGGCATCGCCCTCATCGACAACGAGGGGCGCCTCGATGAGACCAACGGCGCCTTGAAGGAGCTTTTCGACATCGTCGGTCGCGACGGCGCCGGGGAGCGGCTCGCCGACTACATCGCCGAGGAGGACCGCGACACGCTGGCGGCGACGCTCGCCGCGGTCGCGGCGGGAAAGCCGCAGGCCATGCCGATCGACGTGCGGCTCAAGAAGCACGGGCGCACCGCCTCCGTCTTCGTCAGCCGGCTCGGCGCGGGCGAAGGGGGCGAGACCGGGCTCATGCTCCATTTCATCGACGTCACCGAGCAGAAGAGCCTCGAGGCGCAGTTCGCGCAGAGCCAGAAGATGCAGGCCGTGGGCCAGCTCGCGGGCGGCGTGGCGCACGACTTCAACAACCTTCTCACGGCGATGATCGGGTTCTGCGATCTGCTGCTGCTGCGCTTCCGGCCGGGCGATCCCTCGTTCGCCGACATCATGCAGATCAAGCAGAACGCGAATCGGGCGGCCAATCTCGTGCGCCAGCTCCTCGCCTTCTCGCGCCAGCAGACGCTGCAGCCGCGCGTCCTCGACATCACCGACGTGCTCGCCGAGCTGAGCCACCTCCTGCGCCGCCTCATCGGCGAGAACATTGAGTTGAAGATGGTGCACGGGCGCGACTTGCCGCCGGTCAAGGTCGACCAGGGACAGCTCGAGCAGGTGATCATCAACCTCGCGGTCAACGCGCGCGACGCGATGCCGGGCGGCGGCACCTTGACGATCCGCACCGCCGCGGCGCGGAACGAGTTTCCGGTGCGGCGCGGCCACGAGGTGATGCCCGCCGGCGACTATGTCCTCATCGAGGTGACGGATACCGGGATCGGCATTCCGCGCGAGAACCTCGCGCGCATCTTCGAGCCGTTCTTCACGACGAAGGAGGTCGGATCCGGCACCGGCCTCGGCCTTTCGACCGTCTACGGCATCGTCAAGCAGACCGGCGGGTTCGTCTTCGTCGACAGCGAGGCGGGCAAGGGCGCGCAGTTCTCGATCTACCTCCCGCGCCACCAGGCGGAGCTGCAGCAAGCCGCCCGGGCGGAGGGAGGCGAGGGGGCGGCCATCCGCGATCTGACCGGGACCGGCACGGTGCTGCTCGTCGAGGACGAGGACCCGGTGCGTCTCTTCAGCGCGCGGGCCCTGCGCAACAAAGGCTACAAGGTCATCGAGGCGAAAAGCGGCGAGGCGGCGCTCGAGGTCATCAATGCGGCCGAGGAGCCGATCGATCTCCTCATCACCGACGTGGTGATGCCGCGGATGGACGGGCCCGGCCTCATCAAGCACGTGCGCGAGACGCACCCGACGATGAAGGTGATCTTCATCTCGGGCTACACGGAGGATTCGTTCCGAAAGCGCCTCGACAGCGAGGCGGAGATCCACTTCCTGCCGAAGCCGTTCAGCCTGAAGCAGCTCGCCAGCAAGGTGAAGGAAGTGATGGAGACGCCCGCGGCCTGAGAGTTGCGGGCGCTCACTCGCGCAGGGCCCAGCTCCCGTCGGCGGTGCGGCAGACCGTGCCGCTCGCTTCCACCGGGGTATCGTCGATGTAGACCCGCTGCACGTATTCGCGGCAAGGGACGCCCCACCGGTCGACGAAGGCGCGCACGAGATCAGCCTCGCTGGGAAGCGGCGGGCGCTCGGCGGCGAGCCCTGCCAGGAATCCGGCGGGCGCGTCGCCCTCCTCGCCCCCGTCTTCCGCGGCGGCAGGATGGGGCGCGCCGACCGCCACGCGGGCGACCTCGTCGGCGAAGGCGAGAGCCGGCAGCAGCACGAGGGCGGCCGCAAGGTGGAGCTTTCGCATGTCCCGACCTCCGGTTCGGTATAACCGGCGCTTTTCGCGGAAAAGTTCCATGAAAAATC
>JADGGZ010000178.1 GCA_019689675.1 Rhodospirillales bacterium
GTCACGCGGATCGTCGACATCATGCCGGATGCCTGATGCTCGAGAATGTGACAGTGGAACATCCAGTCACCCGGATTGTCCGCGACGAACGCGATCTCGACGCGCTCGCGCGGCGCCACGAGCACCGTGTCCTGCCACTCGCGGTAGCGAGTCGGCTGCCCGTTGCGGGACAAGACCCGGAAGACGTGCCCGTGAAGGTGCATCGGATGGTGCCATGCCGTCTCGTTCACCATCGCGATGACGCAGGTTCGTCCACGCGAGAGGGTGAAGATCGGCTCCATCACATGACCGGAGGCGGCGACCCCGTTGATTGCCCAAGCCATGCCATGCCGCATCATGGTGCGTATGTCCGTCATCCGTCCGTCCATCATCGCGCGGGCCATCGTGCCCATCATTCCCCCTTGAAGCGCGACTTCATGCCGTACGGCGTCGTGCAGGTCGGGCTCCGAGACGGGGTTGGGGGCGAGACGGAAGGGCGTCTCCGGCGGCTTCTCGCGCAGCCGGTCCGGGCGATACACGAAGTCGATGAGCCGATACGCGAGGTCGCGATAGAAGTCGTCGACGACCGCCGTCCTGTCGCCCGGAGACCCGATCATATCGAGAATGAGGTCGATCCGCATGCCGGAGGCAAGAACGACGCGGCCGTTCTCCGGCACATGCGGCTCGACAGGATGCCCGTCGATCGCGACCACGAGCGGGCGATGGTCCCTGAAGATCAGCCCGAAGATGCGGGCGTTGGCGGCATTGACGAGGCGCAGCCGGATCCGTTCCCCCGCGCGCACCGCGAACTCGTCCGGGACCTGCCCGTTGATCGTGACGGTATTCCCGATCCGACCGTTGTGGCTGAGGTCCCTCGGATTGCCGAAGTCGTCGCTGATCGACGCGTCGTCCCTGAGGCGCCAATCGTCCAGCACCCAGGTAATATCCCGATCGACCTCGGGCAGCTCCCGCTCTTCGACGATGAGCGTGCCGTAGAGGCCGCGCCCGACCTGCTCATGGCTGCGCTGGTGCGGGTGGTACCAGAAGGTCCCCGAATCCTCGACATCGAACTCGTAGATGAAAGTCTCGCCCGGACCGATCGGCCTCTGCGTCAGATGCGGGACGCCGTCCATCGCATTCGGGACCCGCACCCCGTGCCAATGCACCGTCGTTTCCTCGGCGAGGGCGTTCGTTACCTCGATCCGCAAGCGGTCGCCTTGCCTCGCCCGGATCTCCGGACCAGGAACCCGGCCATCGAAGCACCAGACGGTGGTCTGCGGATGATCCTCGCCGACCAGATGAACTCTGCCGGATCCTGCCCTGAGGGTGCGTGCAACGGGTCTCGCGCGAGCGGCTCGCGGGAGGGCTCCCGCAGCAGCGCCCACTGCGATCGCGCCGCCGGCGATCAGGACCCGACGCCGGCTCATCGGTCTCGCGAGCACTTCGATCATCGGATCCTCGGCATCGCCAGCTCTCGTAGGCTAACGCTTTTCTCATTGCGGCAAGAGCTTCCGCATTCACATGCTTTCGACCCGACGCCCGGACGGCGCGGGTTTTCGTTGTCTCGACCCGGCAGGCCGCCCTAATTTCTCCGCCCAATCCGAAACCGGGGGGAAGAGATGCTGAAACGGATTCTGGCCGTTGCCGCGCTCGCGGCATTGCCGGCGCTGCCGGCGTCGGCGGAGACGCGGGTGACGCTCAAATCCGCGAACGCCGGCTCGTCCTACTACATGATGACGGTCCAGCTCGCCGAGACCCTGAAAGAGGCGACCGGGGGCGAGATCGAGGCGACGGTCGAGGAGAGCCAGGGCTCGGTGCAGAACGTCAAGGCGGCGCCGCGGCGCGGCGCCGGCTACGTCTTCACCTCGCCGCCCTCGCTCGTGCGCCAGGCGCAGAAGGCGGAAAAGCCCTTCGAGGGCGAGACCGGCTACGACACGATCCGCACGCTCTTCGTGATGCCCTCGGTCACGATGCACTTCGTGGTGCGCGGCGACGCCGGCATCTCGAAGCTCGAGGATCTCGCCGGCAAGACCTTCGTCCCCGGCGGCCGCGGGACCTTCACGGATCGGCAGAGCCGCGCCGTCTTCAAGCTCCTCGGCATCGAGGACAAGGTGAAGACGCGCGAGATCGAGCTTTCCGGCGCGGTCGCGGCGATGCGCAACAATCAGATCGACGGCTTCGCTACCGGCTCCTCGCACCCGACGAGCCACGTGACCGAGCTCGCTTCCAGCATGCCGATCAAGCTGCTCTCGCTCACCGACGCGCAGGTCGCCGCGATCACCGGCGCCGACCCCAGCGTCGCGCGCGTCGTGATCGCGAAGGGCACCTACCCGAACCAGACCGAGGACGTGCAGACGGTCGCGATCCCGGTCGGCGCCTACACGACGAGCGCGACCGACGAGGAGACCGCGTACAAGATCACGAAGTCCTTCTGGCAGCGGAAGGCCGAGATGTCGAAGAAGAATCCCTGGTGGGCGGGGGTCGCGCCGTCCGACATCGCGAGCATCGGCATCAAGCTGCACCCGGGCGCCGCGCGCTACTACGCCGAGGCGGGGATCGCGATACCGGACGCGATGAAGTAGCGGGCAAGGCGGTTGCTCGGCACGCGTTCGATCGTCGTCTCCGCGAAGGCGGGTCTCATCCCGGGACCGCGGTGCCGCACGCTCCTCGGGCGCCTTCCGCGCGCCGGCGCCGCATGATCGCCGCGCTCCCGGGTGCGCACGAACGAGGCGGGCGGCCGATGCCGCCCGGCCTTCCGTGACGGCGGCCGAAGCCGCGGCGGCGCGCGGACGGGCCGTCTGGAGCGAGACGGCGATCCTCGGCGCGGCGCTCGCCTCGGTCGCCTTCCACGTCTGGCTGATCTTCAGCGGCCTCGAGCCCGCGCTCGTGACGCGTCCCGCGCATCTCGCGCTGGCGATCCCCTTCGTGTTCTTCTTCGCACCGAGCGGCCGCCCGACGGGCTGGAAGAGCTGGGTCGCCGGCGGGATCGGCATCCTCGCCTGCCTCTACGTCATCTGGAACCGCGAGGCGCTCGTCGACCAGTACGGCTCGCTCCGAGGCCCGCTGCAATACGCGGTCGCCGTCTTCCTCCTCCTCCTCGTGCTCGAGATGGCGCGCCGTTCGGTCGAGCCCTACATGCCGTCCTTCGCCGCGCTGCTCCTCCTCTACGGCGCCTTCGGCCAGTACCTGCCTGGAAGCTGGGGCCACGCCGGCATTCCGCTCGCCGACTATCTCGGCACGCTCACGATCGCGGAGGGCGGCATCTGGGGCGACCTCACCGGGATCTCGGCGGAGCTCGTCGCCCCCTTCCTCATCCTCGGCGCCTTCGTCGCGGTCGGCGAAGCCGGGAGGGGCTTCATGAGCCTCTCGACCCAGCTCGCCGGGCGCTATCGCGCCGGCACGGCCAAGATCGAAGTGCTCGCCTCCGCCCTCTACGGCACGATCTCGGGCTCGGCCTCGGCGAACGTCGCCGGCACAGGCAGCTTCACGATCCCGGCGATGATCCGCGCCGGCTATCCGCGATCCTTCGCGGCCGCGGTCGAAGCCGTCGCCTCGACCGGCGGCCAGATCATGCCGCCGGTGATGGGCGCCGGCGTGTTCCTCATGGCGGAGCTGATCCGCGTTCCCTACGCCGAGCTGATGGTGGTCGCGACGCTCCCGGCCGTGCTCTTCTTCGCCACCGCCTGGTTCGGCGTCGATCTCTTCGCCGTCCGGCTCGGGCTCGTCGGCAAGCAGAAGGAAGACCTTCCGGGCTGGCCGACGGTCGCGCGCACCCTTCCCTTCTTCATCGTGCCGTTCGCGATCATGACGGCGGCGCTCGCGCTGACGCCGTTCACGGCCGCTTTCGCGGCGGCGACCGCGACGGTCGTCGGCGCGCTCATGCTGCTCGTCGACAGCAGCGGGACGATCGACTTCGCGCGCTGGGCCTCCCGCTGCCGCGAGGCCGCGCTGCGCGCCGCGCAGCAGATCGCCTTCGTCGCCTCGATCATCATCTGCGCCGGGATCATCACCGGCGTCCTCAACGCGACCGGCCTCGGCGTCAAGCTCACCTCGGCGATCGTGACGCTTTCGGGCGGCGAGCTCTGGGCGGCGCTCCTCTGGTCGGCGATCGCCTGCATCCTCCTCGGCATGGAGCTGCCGACGACCGCCGCTTACATCATCTGCATCTCGGTCGCGGGGCCGGCGCTCGAGAAGCTCGGCCTCCCGGCGCTCCAGGCGCATCTCTTCGTCTTCTGGTACGCGCTTCTCTGCACGATCACGCCGCCGGTCTGCGGCAACGTGTTCATCGCCGCCGGGATCGCCGGCGCACCGTGGCTCCAGGTCGCCTTCACGGCGATCCGGCTCGGGATCGGCCTCTTCATCGTGCCCGTCGGCTTCATCGCCAACCCCTCGCTCCTGGAGCTCGGCTCGTCGCCGCTCCTCGCCCTCGCGGCAACGGTCAAGGTCGGCGCGGGGCTGTGGCTCATTTCGTACGCCGCGATCCGCACCGCCGAGCCGCTCGTCCGCCGCGCCGCCGCAGTCCTCGCCGGCGCCGCGCTCATTCTCCTCCTGGGCTTCTGAGGCCGCCGCCCCCATCTATTGGCGGTGAGCCAGACGCGACTTCTCGCACCCGAGATCGCCGGCGACCCCGCGCTCTTCGAGGGCGTGCTGTGGCGCCGGCCCTTCGCCTACGTCGTCGACTTCCTCTGCATCGGGTTTCTGGTCGCCCTGCTCTGGATCGTCTTCTTCGTCCTCGGCATCGTGACGCTCGGCCTCGCCTGGGTGCTGCTGAGCCCCGGCGCGCTCTTCTCGTTTCCCGTCGTCGGGATCCTCTATCACGCCTTCCTCGCCGGCGGACCGCGCGCCGCGACGTTCGGGATGCGGCTCTTCGACCTCGAGCTGCGCA
Organism: Rhodospirillales bacterium; assembly: GCA_019689675.1. GTDB lineage: Bacteria > Pseudomonadota > Alphaproteobacteria > ATCC43930 > CGMCC-115725 > JADGGZ01. The sequence goes on from JADGGZ010000178.1 coordinate 4,865, forward strand.
CGATCGACGGCGCGCCGCCCGGGGTGCTGCAGGCCGGGCTCCAGGCGCTCCTCTTCTACGCCACGGTGCCCTTCACCGGCTCGCTGATACTTCTCGTCGCGCTCCTCAACCCGCGCCGCCGGCTGGTGCACGATTTTCTCTCCGGCACCGTCGTCGTGAGGCAACGGCCGGGCTCCGGCGGCGGCTTCCGCTACTAGCGCCGCGCCGGCGTCATCGGTCATAATCGCGCGTTAGCGCGAGCAAGAGGCGCTCGGGAGGAGGCATGCCGGAAGGCAACGGCGGATCGGCTCTGGCGGCGGCGTGGTTCGCGCCGCTGCAGCATTTCCATCGGACCGCCTCGCTGCCGTGCCCGTACGTCGCGGGCAAGATCGAGCGCAAGGTCGTGACGCACCTTGCCGGGCACGAGGCGCAGACCCTGTTCGACGAGCTGTCGCGCGCCGGCTTCCGGCGCAGCCACCACCTCGCCTATCGCCCGGCCTGCCCGAGCTGCCGCGGCTGCGTTCCGGTGCGGGTCGATGCCGCCGCGTTCCGCTGGTCCGCCAATCTCCGCCGCGTCCGCGCGCGCAACGCCGATCTCGCCGTGCGCGAGCTGCCGGCGCACGCGACCTCCGAGCAGTTCCGGCTTTTCGTCCGCTACCAGCGCTGGCGGCACGCCGGAAGCGACATGGCCGACATGACCTACGGCGACTATCGCGCGATGGTCGAGGACACGCCGGTGATGACGCGGATGATCGAGTTCCGCGACGCCTCGGGGGCGCTCGTCGCCGGCTGCCTCGCCGATCGCATGGACGACGGCTACTCGGCGGTCTACAGCTTCTACGATCCGGCGGAGGCGGGCCGCAGCCTCGGCACCTTCGCGATCCTCTGGCTGATCCAGCGGGCGCGCGCCCTCGGCCTTCCCTGGGTCTATCTCGGCTACTGGATCGCCGAGAGCCGGAAGATGGCCTACAAGATCCGCTTCCGCCCGCTCGAGGCATTGGGGCCCGACGGGTGGTCCCGCTTCGAGCCGCCGTCGCGACCTTCTCCGTAATTTGCGTCCCGCCTACTCGGTCATCTTCTTCACCACCGCGTCCGGGGCCGGCTACGGGATGCTGGCGCTGCTCGGGCTCCTCGCGCCCTACGGCGCGCTGCCGGAGAGCCCCGCCTTCGGGCTCGCCGCGAACGGGCTCGCCCTCGCCTTCGTGACCGCGGGGCTCCTCTCCTCCACCGCTCATCTCGGCCGGCCCGAACGGGCCTGGCGCGCGCTCTCGCAGTGGCGGACCTCGTGGCTCTCGCGCGAGGGCGTGGCGGCGCTCCTCGCCTACCTGCCGGCCGGGCTCTTCGCCGCGCTCTGGGTCTTCGCAGGCCGCGTCTCGCCGCTCCTCGGCGCGCTCACCGCGCTCGCCGCCGTCGCGACCGTCACCGCCACCGCGATGATCTACCGGACGCTGAAGCCGGTGCAGCGCTGGGCGAACAATTGGGTCGTGCCGAACTATCTCGCGCTCGCGGCGATGACGGGCGCGCTCTGGGTTCTGGCGCTCGCGGCGACGTTCGGGCCGATCCCGCGCGCTCTTTCTGTTCTCGCCGCCGCCCTGGTGCTCCTCGCGGCGGCGCTGAAGCTCGGCTACTGGCGCTTCATCGACCGGAGCAAGGCGGCGAGCAGCGCCGAGAGCGCGACGGGGCTCGGCCGCTTCGGCCGGGTCCGCCTCCTCGACCCGCCGCACACCGAGGAGAACTACCTCCTCCAAGAGATGGGCTACCGTGTGGCGCGGCGCCACGCGGGGCGGCTCCGCCTTCTCGCCTTCCTCCTCGGCTTCGCCCTGCCGCTCGCCGCCACCCTCGCCCTCTCTGCGCCCGCCCCGGCGCCCGGCGGCTCCGGCCTCGCCGGCCTCGCGGCGTTGCTGCTCTTTTATTTCGGCGCCGTCTCCTCCCTCATCGGCACCCTCATCGAGCGCTGGCTCTTCTTCGCCGAGGCGAAGCACACGGTGATGCTCTACTACGGCGCCGCCACCGCATGAGGCGCGGAACGGAACTGTTCTTGCCGCGAAGCGTTCGTTAGTCGCAGTCCCAGCAGGCTGCCGTAGCTTGTCTCCTCGTCCCCGCCGCCCGTCTCACTTCCCCCCCGACGACGCGGCGGGGACATTTTTATCGAGAACGAGCGTGCCGGCGAGCCGCATCGTGCGCGCCCGGTGCCAGGAGATCGCGGTGATCTCGATGGGCAGCCGCGTCGGCGCGGCATCAAGCCCCAACGCCGTCCAGGGCAAGAAAAGTTCGGTGGCGATGCGGGGCTGGTCGGCGCCGAAATAATCGGCCCGCGCGCCCGGGACCGGGCGGCAGGCGGAGGCGAGCGCCGGGCGGCCCGAGCAGAGGAGCGCCCGCATCGGCGGATGGTCCTTCGTCTTCACCGGCGGGGGCACGAAGGCGAGCGTGAAGTCGCGGCCCCCGAGGCGGAGCTCCAGGCGATAGGCCTCGCCGATCGGAAACCCCTCCTCCCCCACGACCGGCCCGAAGAGCGGGATGTCGTAATAATCCTGCCCGATCGTCGCGAGATAGAGCCCCTTCTCGTCCCAGGCGGCATAGACCTCGCCGAACACGGCATCGCCCGCGCGCACGGGCTTCATCTCCGGCAAGAGCGAGGCCGGCTTCGGCCACTCCGCGAGGCTCCCGTCGCCGAGCCGCACCGCGGCATGAGGCACGCGCCAGTCGCGCCCCTCGACCCCCGGCCGCGCCCGCGCATGGACCGAGGGCGCCGCCCGGTTCGCCGCCGCAAGCGCCTCCGTCAAAAGCTCGTAGGGCCGCCCCTCGACGTCGACGAGGCCGAAATTGTAGTCCTCCCCGTCGTGGCGCCCGCCCGCGGGGTGATCCGCCCACTGGAACCAGTGGAGCCCTACGATTTCCGGCACCGCGGCGAGGTTCAAGGTCGCCGCCGCCGCGCCCCGCGCCCGCTCCTCCTGCGTCGCCACCGTCATGAGATGGCCGTTGTTGGCGTTCCCCGTGCGGTTCTCGTCGGCGGCGAAGAACCATTCGGAGACGAGGATGGGCTTGCCTTCGGTGAGCGCCCGCGCGGCGTCGAAGAAATAGGGCGCGATCCACCCGTCGCC
>JADGGZ010000179.1 GCA_019689675.1 Rhodospirillales bacterium
TCGGGAAAGCGCGCATAGACGATGTCGACGCGGAGGTGCCCGTCGCGAAGGAGAGCGTAGGACATGCCGAGGAGGACGATCGGCGACAGGAGGTGCCACTCGAGCTCCCCGGCCCAGACCGCGCCGATGCGGAAGAGGTAGCGGAGCAACACGTCGGCAGCCACGAGGAGAACGAGCGCGAGGCTCGTCCACGAGGCGATGCGCCCGACGAAATCGATGAAGCCGTCGAGTCGGCGCGCGAAGGCTTCCACCTATTCCCCCGCCGCCGGGCAGGAAAGGGCGAGAGCGAGGGTAGAGAAGCCCTCGCCGGGCCTTCCTCCCGCCTTCCCTGCCCCGCGCTCGCGCGAGGGCGACTCCATCACGCTCACGCGCCGAGAATCCGCTGGTGGTAGACGCTCTCGCTCTGCCTCGCCCAGGGCTGATAGATCTTCATGAAGGCCATGTAGGACTCGTGCACCTTCTTCGTCAGAGCGTCCTTCGCGACCGCGTCGGCGAGAACCTCGTTCGTGACCTCGCGCAGGCGCTTCACCACTTCGTCGGGCAGCGGCTGGGCGATGACGCCGTGATTCTTGACGAGGTCCTCCATCGCCTCGGCGTTGGTCTTCTGGCACCACGCCTCGGAGACGACGTTGCACGCGGCGCACGCGTTCTCGATGATCGCCTGAAGGTCCTTGGGCAGCTTGTCCCAGGCAGCCTTGTTGACGATGAGCTCCGAGACGGTCGCCGTCTCGTGCCAGCCCGTCGTGTGATAGTACTTGGCGGCCTTGTGGAGTCCGAGGCGACGGTCCTGGTAGGGGCCGACGAACTCGGCCGCATCGATGACGCCGCGCTCGAGCGCGGGAAAGATCTCGCCGCCGGGCAGCAGCTTCACGTCGACGCCGAGCGACGCATAGACCTTCCCGGCGAGCCCGGGGATGCGCATCTTCAGTCCCTTGAGGTCCTCGACCGACTGGATCGGCTTGCGGAACCACCCCGTCATCTGGATGCCCGTATTGCCGCAGGGCAACGGGACGAGACCGAACGGCGCGTAGACTTCCCGCCAGAGCTCGAGGCCGCCGCCGTCGTAGAGCCAGGCGTTCATGCCCTGAAAATTGAGGCCGAACGGCACCGCGGTGAAATACTGCGCGGCGAAGGTCTTGCCGGCCCAGAAATAGGCATTGGCATGATTCATCTCGACCGCGCCGGTCCGCACGGCATCGAAGCCTTCGAGCGCGGGAATGAGCTCGCCGGCGCCGAAGACCTGGATCTTGAGCCGCCCGCCCGACATCGCCTCGATGCGCTTGGCGAGGTCGGTCGCGCTGCCCGGCCCGTCCATGTAGAAAGGCGAGCCCGGCGGATAGGCGCTCGTCATCTTCCACTCGAAGCGGGTCTGCGCGCGCGCGATCCGCGGCGCCGCCATGCCGACGGCCGCCGCGGCCGTTGTCGTCGCAAGGAATTTGCGTCGTTTCATCCCGGGCCTCCCTGTCGTTCTCTTTCTCTGTCGCAAGCGCTGTGCCACGAGGGCGAAGCGCCGTACACCGAACGTGCGGCCGGAACTTCTGGTGAAAAGTTGAGCAGAACGCCGCCCCGCTGGCAACGCCGGCGGCGATCGCAGGTCAGGCGGCGAGGGCCGGCCGGCTGGTGCGGGTCTGCAGCGACCGCCAGAGGAGCCAGGCGGCGATCGCGGCGTTGAGCACGTTCCACGCGATGCCGTTGAGAAACGCGGTCCGATAGGAGCCGGTCCAGTCGAAGATCGCGCCCGACATCCAGCCGCCGAGCGCCATGCCGGCGAGCGTCGCGGAGAGGACGAGGCCGACCCGGAGCCCGGTCTCGCGCGCCGGGAAATACTGCCGCACGATCACGGCGTAGCTCGGCACGATCCCGCCCTGGAAAAGCCCGAAGAGAGAAGAGACGACGTAGAGCGAGGCGAGCCCGTCGAAGGGGAGATAAAGGACGAGCGAGACGGCCTGCAGCACCGAGCCGAGGAGCAGCGTCGCGAGCGGGCCGATCCGGTCGGTGATCCAGCCGGACGCGAGACGGCTCACGACCCCGAAGCCGAGCATCAGCGACAGCATCTCGGCACCCCTTGCGGCGCCGTAGCCGAGATCGCCGCAATAGGCGACGATGTGGACCTGCGGCATCGCCATCGCGACGCAGCAGGCGACGCCCGCGACCATGAGGAGGGCCTGGAGGAGATTGGGCGGAATCCCGAGCGTCTCCCCTGAGTGCCGGGCAGCCTCGGCTGCGCTCGCCGCGCCCTCCTGAGCGGGCGGCCGACGGCGCAGAAGAAGCGAGAGCGGCAGCATCGTCGCGAGGCAGAAGAGGCCGATGAAGAAATAGCTCTGGCGCCAGCCGAAGCTGTCGATGAGGCGCTGCACGACCGGAGGCCAGATCGTGCCGGCGAGGTAGCTCCCGCAGGCGGCGATGGCAACAGCGAGGCCGCGCCTGCGATCGAACCAGTGCGAGATGTCGGCAATGACGGGCGCGAAGCTCGCCGAGCTGCCGAGAAAGCCCATGAAGAGGCCGTGAACGAGCGCCACCTGCCAGAGCGTCTCGGCGGCGCCGCCGACCACGTAGCCGAACGCGAGCGCGAATGTCCCGGCGAGGGTCGCGGCCATCACGCCGAAGCGATCGGCGATCCGCCCCATGACGACGCCGCCCACCATCACGCCGAGCATCGTCAGCGTGTAAGGAAGCGCCGCCTCGGCGCGCGTAACCCCGAACTCTTTCTCGAGGCTCGGCAGCATCAGGACGACCGACCACATGCCGACGCCGCCGATCGTGCTGAGCACGACCGCGACGGCGAGACGCCGCCATGCGTAACTCGACTCGACGCCGCTCACCGGCACGCGCGCGACCGTTGCCATGACGAGGCAGCGCGATAGCACGGAAGCGCCCGCCTGGGGAGCGGCGGCGATGCGCGCCTGATCTGCGCCGGGTGCCCCGTCGGACCCTCAGCCACGAAAGGAATCGTGGCCGGGGCGGTAGTCGCGATTGGTCTGCGCCGGGTTCCGATTGACGAGGGGGCGCGCGTAGAGCGGATGCCGCATGCTCCTGACCTCGTGCTCTATGACGAAGAGCGGGCGCCCGGTGTCGAGATCCACGATCTCCTGGAACCGATACTGGTGACGGTCGCTCTCCTCGGTGATGAGGCCGCGTTCGATGAGACGCCGATAGGGGCCGGAGAAATCGGCGAGATAGATCTGGATATGGTGGCCGTCATAGGCGGGGAGCGGCCTCTCCGTCTCGCGGAAAACGAGACTTTGGCCGGGGCCGACGGAAACGCGCGCGTGCTCGCCCGCCTTGTCCTCGACCACGACCGCCGGCGTGCGCAGGATCTCGCGGTAGAAGCGGGCGATCGGCGCGGCGGTCCCGCCAGGCACCGAGAACTCGACATAGGGCATGCCGAGCGTCATGCCGCCGAAGCGCGTGCTCGGCGCGTGGCAGCGGATGCGGTTGCCCCAAGGCGAGACCGCCTCGACGAAGTCGCCCTCCTCGCGGAAGGCGAAGCTCGTTCCTTCGAGCACGGGCGCGACAGCGGAGAGGCGGCGCAGCAGCGCCGGGATGTCCGGGACGACGAGCCCGACATGGCCGCGCAGGACCTGCGCGTCGCCCGTCGGCAGATGGAACTGGCTCTTGCCGACGTTCACCCACATGTTGTCGACGCCCGTCATCAGATAGGGGTCGCGGGTGAGGCCGAGCCCGCTGATGTAGAAGAGCGTAGCAAGACGTTGATCCGGAACGCGGGTGTTGACGTGCTCGAGCGCGACGACGTTGCCGAGATCCTCCTCTTCGCGGTCGAAGCGACGATCCATGGGCGCCCTCCTCTGTCGGCGAAGCTTAGGCGAAGGGGCGACGGCGCACCACCGGGACGACGGCGGGCCGATTTCCGGCCAGGCGCCTTCCCTCTCCTTCGCGGCCGCCGGCATTTCGGCCTCGATCCGGCAATTGCGCGACCGAAGCGACCGGCCAAGATCTCGGGATACCCCGGTCAGCCGAACAGGCGGCGGCCGAACCGGAAGCGGGCGAGCGCGAACGCCGCGGCCGCGAGCGCCGCGATGTACGAGAGGTGAAAGGCGGCCGCCACGGGGTCGAGAGGGACGCCGGCGGTGAGCGGCCGGACCACGGCGATGAGATGCGTCATCGGCAGCACCCACGCGAAGGCCTGCACGAACCAGGGGAATCGGGACACCTCGAAGAACGTGCCGGAGAACATGAACATCGGCGTGACCCAGAAAGTGAAGAAGTAGGCGAAGACGTCCCAGTTCTTGGCGTGCGCCACGACCACCTGGCCGCAGCAGGCAAAGCAGGCCGCGCCCAGCGCCAGCGCCGGGACGGCGAGCAGCGCGCCGCCGAGGCTCGGGATGCCGCCCCAGAGGCCGCCTACGCAGATGACGCAGCACGCGGCGAAGACGCCCTTCGTGGTCGCCCACGACATCTCGCCGACCATGAGCTCGGTGAGGGTCACCGGGGTCGCCAGGATCGCGTCCCAGGTCTTCTGCAGGCTGTAGCGCGCGTAAGTGCTGACCGTCGACTCGAAGCTCGCCGCGAACATCGCCGCGTAGCACATCATCCCGGGAACGACGAAGCTGAGGTAGTCGAGCCCGCCGACCTTGTCGATCACCGCCCCCAGCCCGTAGCCGAAGGCGAAGAGGAAGATCAGCGGATCGAGCACGTTCGTCGCGAGCGACGGGCCCATGAGGCGACGCCAGACGAGGAAGTTCCGGCGCCACACGGCGCGGCTGTAGCGGTTGACGACGGCGACGCCCGAGCGCCCGCTCATCTCATCCTCCTTGCCTCAGGCTGTGCCCGGTAAGGCGCAGAAACACGTCTTCGAGATTGGCATCCCGCCGCAGATAGTTGGCGTCCGGCGGCAGGCGGCGCGTGATCTCCGCCGGATCGTTCGCGTAGAAGAGCACGGCGTCGCCGATGTCGTTGCGCTCGAGACCGTCCGCGACGAAGCCCGCCGGCAGGGGCTTCGGGATCTCGACCACATGGGCGCGGACGTGCCGGCCGATCAGCTCCTGCGGCGCGCCCTCGTCGAGCACCTTTCCGCCGTCGATGATGATGATCCGGTCGCACAGGCGCTGCGCCTCGTCCATGTAGTGCGTGGTGAGGAGCAGCGTCTTGCCTTCCCGCTTCAAGTCGAGAAGCCGCCGCCAGATGAGGACGCGCGCCTGTGGATCGAGCCCCGTCGTCGGCTCGTCGAGGATCACGAGCTCGGGGTTCGAGATCAGCGCCCGGGCGATGACGAGACGCCGCTTCATGCCGCCCGAAAGCTGCATCACCTTGGCGTCGCTCCGCTCGGAAAGCTGCATGAACTCGAGGAGCCGCGGCACGCGCTCGGCGATCAGGCGCGCTTCGATCCCGAAATAGCTGCCGTAGACCTCGAGGTTCTGACGAACCGAGAGATCTGGATCGAGATTGTCCTCCTGCGGGACGAGCCCCACCCGCTCGCGCATCGCCCGGCCGAGCGCCCGTGGCGGCTTGCCGAAGAGGCGAAGGCGGCCCGACGTGGGCTCGGCGAGCGCCAGGATCATGCGCATCGTGGTGGTCTTGCCGGCCCCGTTGGGACCGAGAAGACCGACGCAGGTCCCCGGCGCGATGGCGAAGCTGACGCCCCGCACCGCATGGACATCGCCGTAACGCTTCTCGAGCGCCTCGACCTCGATCACCGGAACGGTGCCGGTGCCGCTCGACATGTTCCGACCGTTCCGAGCCGAGAACGCGTTCGTCAGATGACCTTGCGGACGATGTGGTGGCGATTGCGCGTGAAGGGGCGGACCTCCTTCGGCCAGCGGCCCTTCTCGACCGCTTCGGCCCAGGCGGCGCTCGTCAGCACCTCCGGGCTGTCGATCTCGTAGATCGCCGTGTAGGTCGGCGCGCCGTCGCCCGTGACGGGCTTCTTCTCGCCGCCGATAGAGACGCTCGCGGGGTCGGTCTTGAGCCGCGTCACCCCCCGCACGCCGGGAACCTTCAGGAGATGCGGCACGTGCTCCTGGTCGTAGACCTCGTTGAAAAGCGCCTCCTTCTCGGGCGCCACGTCCATGCTCACGATGAAGACGTATTTCGTCGCGATCGGCATGCACCTTTCTCCTTGGGGGACGCTTCTACCTCGTTCAATCCCTTGGCGGTTGGCGGAGGGTGCGGAAGGTCACCGAGCGGCGAAGCGAATTCGTCGCCGGGATGCTGTGCTCCCATTCCGTCCGGGCAGGGCCGCTGAGAAGATAGGCCGAGCGCGGCTCGACGACGAGCGCCGCGCGATCCCACTTGCCGTCCCGCCGGCGCCGGAAGCGGAATCGGCAGGGCGCGAGGAGCGAGACGCCGACCACCTCTCCGAACTCGGGACGATCCTTGTGCCAGCCTATCGACGCGCCGACGGCGTACTCCGTGACGAGCGCGTGCTCGAAATCGGTCGGCGCGAATCCCGCCCACCTCGCCGCCTTCGCGCCCAGCGGCAGCAGGAACTCGGGTATCGGTTCGGCACGGCCGAGCGCGCGATCGTCGAAGTCGTACTTCCATCCGAACGAAGCGACGCGCCGTTTCCCGACGTACCCGTGAAACCGGAACGGCTTCAGATCGAGGCTCGCGATGTGCGACGCGAGCACGCGCTCCTCGTCCGCCGCAACGAGATTCGCAGCGTAGCGGAACCCCTCGGGCAGACCCGGCGCCGCCCCGAAGAGGTCGAGCTCAACCGGCACGGGATCATCGTCCGAGCGCGGCGGCGCGGATCTCGGAGAGCGTCTGACGAGGCGTGATCGCTTCGGGGTCGAGCTTCAGATGTAGGAGCGCCGGCTTCCCGGCGGCGAGCGCGCGCTCGAACGCCGGCATGAAATCCTCCGTCCGCTCGACCGCCGCAGCGAAGGCGCCGTAGGCTTTCGCGAGCGCGGCGAAGTCCGGATTCCTCAGCGCGGTCGCGTGGACGCGGCCGGGAAACTCGCGCTCCTGATGCATGCGGATCGTGCCGTACATGCCGTTGTCGACGACGAGCACGACGATGTTGGCGCCGAACTGCATCGCGGTCGCGAGCTCCTGGCCGGTCATCATGAAGTCGCCGTCGCCGGTGAAGGCGACGACCGGCCGATCCGGAAAGCGGAGCTTCGCCGCGATCGCCGCCGGAAATCCGTAGCCCATCGATCCGCTGGTCGGCGCCGCCTGCGTGCCGAGGCGCCGGAAGCGGTTGAAACGGTGCAGCCACGTGGCGAAGTTCCCCGCCCCGTTCGTGAAGATCGCGTCGTCGGGAAGCCGCTCGCGCAACGCTCGCACGATGACGCTGAGGTTGAGCGCGCCCGGCGGATTCACCGGCTTCTGCCAGGCCTCGTAGGCAGCGCGCAGCTCGGCGCACCATCCGCTCCAGACCGGGTTCGCCGTGCGTTTCATCGTGGCGAGGCCGGCGGCGAAGCCGCGCGGGCTCGCGTTGATCGCGAGCGTCGGCTGGAAGACGCGGCCGAGCTCGGCGGGATCGGCATGAACGTGGACGAGGCGCTGCTTCGGCGCCGGGATCCGCAAGAGCGAGTAGCCGCCCGTCGTCATGTCGCCGAGGCGGCAGCCGATCGCGATCAAGAGGTCGGCCGCGTCGATCGCCTGCTTCAGGGCAGGGTTGATCCCGATCCCGACGTCGCCGACGTAGCATCGATGCTCGTTGTCGAAGCGGTCCTGACGGCGGAAGACGGCGGCGACCGGAAGCTCGTTCGCCTCGGCCCAGCGCTGCAGCGCAAGCCAGGACGGCTCGTCCCACCGTGCGCCGCCGACGAGCGCGAGCGGCCGCTCGGCGCCGGCGAGGAGCCGGTCGAGCTCGGTGAGCTGCGATGCTGCGGGGTAGCTCTCCGTCGGGGTGTAGGGCGGCGCGTCTGCGACCGTCGCCGTCTCGTCGAGCATGTCCTCGGGCAAGGCGAGGACGACGGGACCCGGCCGGCCGGAGGTCGCGGTGCGGAAAGCGCGCGCGACGAACTCCGGAATCCG
>JADGGZ010000180.1 GCA_019689675.1 Rhodospirillales bacterium
CTCGAGAGCCGGATGTGGGACCTCGGCGACGCCCCGCCGAGGGTGCGGGTCTGCGACCGCCCGGGTTGTCGCGGGGCCGGCGAGTTCCGGGCGCCGCAGGCGCGTGACCGGCTCGATCAGTACTACTGGTTCTGCCTCGACCATGTGCGCGAGTACAACGCCGCCTGGAACTACTATGCGGGCATGAGCGAGGCCGAGATCGAGCTCGAGATCCGCCGCGACATGGTGGGCCGGCGCCCGTCCTGGCCGCTCGGCGCGCGCGTAGGCCGGCTCGATTGGCGCATTCGCGATCGCTTCGGGCTCTTCGACGGCGAGGAGTCGGGTGAGCGCGAGACGCGGCGTCGCCCGGAGACGAAGGAGGAAGCTGCGCTGCGCATCTTCCAGCTCGATCCCCCCTTCACGCTCGCCCGTCTCAAGGCCAGATACAAAGAGCTCGTGAAGCTCCATCATCCCGACGCCCACGGCGGCGACAAAGCAGCCGAGGAGCGGCTCAAGCTCATCAACCAGGCCTATTCGACCTTGAAAGCGGCCTATTTCTCGTGAGAAGACGCGTAAGCTCCGCTGCTTCCGCCGTCGCGTCCCCCGCCCTGGAAAGATTATGACCAAGACGCAAAGCCCCCAGAACGGCCAGACCGCCTATGCCAACGGTCTCCCCGACATCACCGTGTCGGTGCGCCAGACCTTCGGAATCGACAGCGACATGCAGGTGCCGGCCTTCAGCCAGGCGACCGAGCACGTCCCCGACATCGACGAGGCCTATCGCTTCGATCACGACACCACGCTCGCGATACTCGCGGGCTTCGCCTACAACCGCCGCGTGATGATCCAGGGCTATCACGGCACGGGCAAGTCGACCCATATCGAACAGGTCGCCGCGCGGCTCAACTGGCCCTGCATCCGCGTCAATCTCGACAGCCACATCAGCCGGATCGACCTCATCGGCAAGGACGCGATCGTTCTGCGCGACGGGAAGCAGATCACCGAGTACAGGGAGGGCATTCTGCCCTGGGCGCTGCAGCACCCGACCGCGCTCTGCTTCGACGAGTACGACGCCGGCCGCCCCGACGTCATGTTCGTGATCCAGCGCGTGCTCGAGGTCGAAGGCAAGCTCACGCTCCTCGACCAGAACCGCGTGATCCGGCCGCATCCAGCGTTCCGCCTCTTCGCGACCGCGAACACGATCGGGCTCGGCGACACGACCGGGCTCTACCACGGCACGCAGCAGATCAACCAGGGTCAGATGGACCGCTGGAACATCGTCGCGACGCTCAACTACCTGCCGCACGACGAAGAGGTGAAGATCGTCCTCGCCAAGGCTCCTTCCTACGACACCGAGGAGGGGCGGCGGACGATCAGCGCCATGGTCGCGCTCGCCGATCTCACCCGCTCGGGCTTCATCAACGGCGATCTCTCGACCGTCATGAGCCCGCGCACCGTGATCACCTGGGCCGAGAACGCGCGCATCTTCAACGACGTCGCCTTCGCCTTCCGGGTCACGTTCCTCAACAAGTGCGACGAGGTCGAGCGCTCGACCGTGGCGGAGTACTACCAGCGCTGCTTCGGCACCGAGCTCACCGAAACGGGCGTCAAGGCGACGCTGGTCTGAGCGAAGGAGGTCGCGCCGGTTGAGCAAGCCGCCGCAGGAAGAAAGCCCGGTCGAGGTCTTCAAGCGCGCCACCGCCGCGACGGTGCGCGCCATCGCCGAGCGCGAGGACGTGCAGGTGAGCTTCGGGGCCGAAGGCGCCGCATTCTCGGCGGCGCGGGTCAAGCTGCCGCAGCCGGGGCGCGACCTGTCGGCGGCCGAGGCCGCGCAGCTGCGCGGAATCGCGGATTCGATGGCGCTTCGTCTCAAGTACCACGACGACAGCGTCCATGCCCGGCGGCTTCCGGCGGGCGAGACGGCGCGCGCGATCTTCGAGGCGGTCGAGCAGGCGCGCGTCGAGAGTCTCGGCGCGCGGCGCATGGTGGGCGTGGCGCAGAATCTCCAGGCGATGCTCGACGAGCGCTATCGCCGCCAGGGCTACGAGCGCATCCGCGAGCGCTCGGACGTCACCCTGGCCGAGGCGATCGGTCTTCTCGCGCGCGAGCAGTTCACCGGCACCGCGCCGCCGCGGGCCGCCCAGGCGGTCGTGGAGCAGTGGCGGCCCTGGCTCGAAGCGCGAATCGGCAAGGATTTCGACGAGCTGAAGCGGCTCCTCGAGGATCAGGATGCCTATGCCCGCGCCTCGCGCAAGCTGATCCAGGATCTCGACGTCGATCTCGGCGAGCCGGCCGAGGCGAGCGATGCCGACGACCCGAACGCGGAAGGCGAGGAGGACGAGGAGACCGAGGCGCAGGCCAAGGGCTCGGAGAGCGCGGTCGCCGGCGCGGAGGCGAGCCTGGAAGGCGGCGCGCCCGAGGGCGAGGACGAGGGAAGCGAGGCCGGCGCCGACGAGGCGCAGGGCGAGCTGATGCCCGGCGCAGGCGACGAGGATTCGACGAAGCCCGGCAGGCCCGGCGTTCTGCCGCGGAACACGTCGGCCGAGAACGTGGAGGCCACGTACAAGATCTTCACGACCGCGCATGACGAGACGATCGACGCCGCCGAGCTCTGCGACCCCGACGAGCTCGCGCGCCTCCGGCATCTTCTCGATCAGCAGCTCGCGCATCTGCAGAGCGTCATCGCGCGGCTCGCGAACAGGCTGCAGCGCCGCCTAATGGCCAAGCAGCAGCGCGCCTGGGAGTTCGACCTCGAGGAAGGGCTCCTCGATACGGCGCGGCTTTCGCGCGTCGTCACCAACCCCGTCTACCCGCTCTCCTACAAGCGCGAGAAGGACACCAATTTCCGCGACACCGTGGTGACGCTTCTCATCGACAATTCGGGGTCGATGCGCGGGCGTCCGATCACGGTCGCCGCGATGAGCGCCGACATTCTCGCGCGCACGCTCGAGCGCTGCGGCGTCAAGGTCGAGATCCTCGGCTTCACGACCCGCGCCTGGAAGGGCGGCCAGGCGCGCGAGAAATGGATCGCGGCAGGCAAGCCGCCCAATCCAGGCCGCCTCAACGACCTCCGCCACATCATCTACAAGCCGGCGGACGCGCCATGGCGGCGCGCGCGCAAGAGTCTCGGCCTCATGCTGCGCGAAGGCATCCTCAAGGAGAATATCGACGGCGAGGCGCTGCTCTGGGCGCACAACCGGCTCCTCGCCCGCCCCGAGCAGCGGCGCATCCTCATGGTGATCTCCGACGGCGCCCCGGTCGACGACTCGACGCTCTCGGTCAATCCCGGCAACTACCTGGAAAAGCATCTGCGCGAGGTCATCACCGAGATCGAGCGCTTCTCGCCGGTCGAGCTCGTGGCCATCGGCATCGGCCACGACGTCACGCGCTACTACCGCCGCGCCGTCACCATCGTCGACGCCGAGCAGCTCGGCGGCACGATGATGGAGAAGCTCGCCGAGCTCTTCGAGGAAGAGGGCAAGGCCTTCGCCCCCGCCCGGCGCCGCGGCGTGCGGCGGAACCAAGCAGCCTGATCGCCGCCCGCGATTCACGGTCGACCCTCGGACAAGGATTTCGGCGAGCCGCGGCATTTCCCGCGCCACTCCCGACGCCGCGCGGCAGTACCCCATGAAGACGAGCCGAGTCCGGCTGCGGCGGCGCGAGCGCACCTGTGAACCCGGTCACTGCGCCGACCTGCGATCGCAGGCATGAGTCATGTCCGATCGCCCGCATCGGGCCGTCGGCAAGGCATGTCGGCGAGACCCGCACGCCGCCCGCATCCTCGCCCCGGGAAGGCGAGGAGGCGGAGAAGCTGCAAAAGGACACATCGCCATGCAGTTTTGTCAGCTCCCCGACGGCTCGCTTTCCTACCTCGACAGCGACAGCGCGGACCGCGAGAAGCCGGTCGTCCTTCTCCTCCATTCGAGCGCGAGCATGTCCGGCCAGTGGCGCAGGCACATGGAGCGCCTCGCCGGCCGGTATCGGCTGCTCGCGCCCGACCTCGTAGGCTACGGCCGCACGCCGATGACGCCGGGCGAGCCGACCCTGGCGGACGAGATCGCGCGTCTCGCAGCGCTCGCCGAGCGCCTCGGGCGCCCGTTCCACGTCGTCGGCCATTCCTACGGCGGCGCCGTCGCGCTCGAGCTGGCGCGCGCGCTCGGGCCGCGCGTCCTCGGCCTCGCTCTCTTCGAGCCGGTCGCCTTCCATCTCTTGCGGGCGGCCGGCGCCACCGCCGCCTGGCAGGAGATCGAGGCCGTGGCGCAGCGGCACTTCGCCCTCGTCGCCGACGGCGCGCTCGTCGCTGCGGCCGAGGCCTTCACCCGCTATTGGATGGGGCCGGGGGCGTTCGCGCGAATGGCGCCCGAGGTGCAGGCACGCGTCGCCTCCGTCATGCCCAAGGTCGCGGCCGAGTTCCGGATGATGCTTGGCCTCCAGCACGGGCTCGGCGCCTACCGGAGCTTCCGCATGCCGGTGCTGCTGATGAGCGGCGGGCGCAGCCCGCTCGCCGCGCGTCGCACGGCGGAGATTCTGTGCGCGGCGCTGCCCGATCCGACCTGGGAGATCCTACCCCGTGCCGGGCACATGGCGCCGGTGACCGACCCTGAACTCGTCAACGGCCTGATCGCCGCGTTCCTCGACGCCAATATCGGCGCCTCTGCCGGCGCTCTGCGGCGGCCGGCAGAGCCCGCCCGTCTCGCGCGGGCCTGACCGTCCGGGCTCAGGAGGACAGCGCGGCGATCTCCGCGTTGCGCTGCGATCCCGCCGCCGCCCGATGGTCCTTGGCGAGGACCGTGTAGACCGCCGGCAGGACGAAGAGCGTGAAGGCGGTGCCGATCAGCATCCCCGCCACGATCACGAGCCCGATCGAAAAGCGGCTCGCCGCGCCGGCGCCCGTGGCCGTCAGAAGCGGGAACAGCCCCACGACCATGGCCGCGGTCGTCATGAGGATCGGCCGCAACCGGACCTGCGCCGCGCGTTCGATCGCGGCGCGGCGGTCGAGCCCTTCGTTGAGCTGCGCCTCGTTCGCGAACTCGACCATGAGGATGCCGTGCTTGCTGATGAGGCCGATCAGCGTCACGAGGCCGACCTGGGTGTAGATGTTGAGCGTCGCGACTCCGATGAAGAGCGGCACGAGCGCGCCGCAGATCGAGAGCGGCACGCTGACGAGGATGACGAGCGGGTCGCGCAGGCTCTCGAACTGCGCCGCCAGCACCAGGAAGATGACGATGAGCGCGAAGACGAAGGTGATCGTGAGCTGGTTGCCTTCGGTCACGTACTGCCGGGACTCGGAAAGGAACGCGTGGTTGAACCCGGCCGGCAGCAGCGCCGCCGCCTGCTCCTGGAGGAACGAGACTGCCTGGCCCATGGTGACGCCGGGCATCGGAATGGCGGAGAACGTCGCGGCGTTGAGCTGGTTGTACTTGGTGAGCGCGTTCGGCTCCACGTCCGTCGCGATCGACACCACGGTCGAGAGCGGGATCAGCTCGCCGTTGGCGGCCTTGACGTAGTACTGCGTCAGCTTCTCCGGAGTGAGGCGGTCGGTGCGCGGCACCTGCGGGATCACCTCGTAGGAGCGGCCGTTGAGGTTGAAGCGGTTGACGTAGTTCTCGCCGACCAGAAGGGCGAGCGTGTTGCCGATCTCGCGCATGTCGAGTCCAAGGCTGCTCGCCTTCGACCGGTCGATCTTGAGGCGGATCACCGGGCTGTTGAACTGAAGGTCGCTGTCCGTGATCATGAAGAGCCCGCTGCGCCGCGCGGCGGCTTTCAGCTGCTCCATCACGTTGTAGATGCTCTCGTATCCCGCGGTGCTGCTGATCACCATCTGCACCGGGAGGCCGCCGGTCGAGCCCGGGAGCGCCGGCGGCGAGAAGACGAAGATCTGGACCCCCTCGATCTCGTTGAGCTGCTGCTGCACGAGCGGCTGCAGGTCCTTGGCCGAGCGCGTCCGCTCGTCCCACGGCTTCAGGATCATGCCGGCGAAGTTCATCGCCCCGTTGAGGACGAAGCGCGTGTCCGTCTCCGGGTAGGAGGCGAAGACGCGGTCGAGCTCGGCTCCGAAGGCGTCCGCGTAGTCGAGATTGGCGTTCTGCGGCGTCTTGGTGATGCCGAAGAGGATTCCCTGGTCCTCCTCGGGCGCGAGCTCGGCCCGGGTGTTGACGAAGAGGAACCCGAGCGCGAGGAAGATCCCGACGACCAGGACCGCGGTCGCCGGCCGGTAGTCCAGCGACGAGGAAAGGCGGCGGCCGTACCAGCGCGTGAGTCTGGCGAAGCTCGTGTCGATGAGGCGCGCGAAGCGGCTCTCCATCATCTCGCGGCTCAGCAGCACCGAGCACATCATCGGCGAGAGAGTGAGCGCGACGATGCCGGAGATGATGACCGAGCCCGCCAGCGTGAAAGCGAACTCGCGGAAGAGCGCGCCCGTCAGCCCTCCCATGAATCCGATCGGCGCGTAGACCGCGGCGAGGGTGATCGTCATCGAGATGACGGGGCGCACGATCTCGCGCGCGCCGATCATCGAGGCCTGGACGGGCGATTTTCCCTCCTCGATATGCCGGTAGACGTTCTCTACCACCACGATCGCGTCGTCGACGACGAGGCCGATCGCCAGCACCATGGCGAGGAGCGTGAGAAGGTTGAGGCTGAAGCCGAGCGCCAGCATGAACGTCGCCGCGCCGATGATCGAGAGCGGGATCGTCACGATCGGGATCAGCACCGAGCGCACCGTGCCGAGGAAGAGGAAGATGACGACGACGACGATCGCCACGGCCTCGCCCAGCGTCTTCACCACCTCCTCGATCGAGGCGCGGATGAACTTCGTCGAGTCGTAGACGACGTTCATCGTCACGCTCGGCGGCAGGTTGCGCTCGAGCTCCGGCAGGAGCTTGCGGATTCCTTCGACGATGGTGAGGGGGTTCCCCGTCGGGCTCTGCTTCACGCCGATGAAGACCGCGTGCTGGCCGTTCATCGACACGCTCGAGTCGGTGCTCTTGGCGCCGAGCCCGACCGTGGCGATGTCCTTGAGGCGGACGAGGCTGCCGCCATCGGCCTTCACCACCATCTCGCGGAACTCGTCGACGTCCGTGAGCCCCGTGTTCGTGGTGACGTTGGCGACGGTGAAGACGCCCTTCACCCGGCCCGGGGCGGATTGATAGTTGTTGGCCTCGAGCGCCGCGGAGACGTCGAGCGCGGAGACGCCGCGGGCCGCCATGCGCTCGGGGTCGAGCCAGATTCGCATCGCGAAGGTCTGGCCGCCCAGAATCTCGGCCTCGGCGACGCCGGGCACGGTCGCCAGCATCGGCTGCACGACCCGCGAGAGATAGTCCGAGACGGCGGGGCCGGAGAGCTCCGAGCTGGCGAACCCGATATACATGAGCGCTGTCGTCTCGCCGGTCGATTTGAGGATGACCGGGTCGTTCGCCTCGCGCGGCATCTGGTACTTGACCTGCTGCACCTTCGCCATGACGTCGGTCATGGCGTCGTTCGGGTCGAAGTTGAGCCGGATGTAGGCGGTGACGGTGCTGAGCCCCTCCTTCGAGGTCGAGGTCAGATAGTCGATCCCCTGAGCCGTCGAGACCGCCTGCTCGATCGGCGTCGTGATGAAGCCCTGCATGAGGTCGGGCGAGGCGCCGGGATAGGCGGTCGTGATCGTGATGACCGTGTTCTTGAGCTCGGGGTATTGCCGGATCGGCAGGCCGAAAAGCGCACGCAGCCCGACGAGCAGGATGAGGAGGCTGACGACCAGCGAGAGGACCGGCCGCTTGATGAAGATGTCGGTGAAGGCCATCGCGGGTGCCTTATCTGGAGCGTCTTGCCTCCCCCTGCCGGTTCCGGGCGTGGATCGGGGCAGGGGCGGCGCGAACGGGGCG
>JADGGZ010000181.1 GCA_019689675.1 Rhodospirillales bacterium
GGGGAAGGTGGCCCGAGGAGAGCGCGGTCGAGCCGGCGGGGAGCGCATCGCGCTCGAGGACGACGACGTCGGCTCCGGCCTCGGTCGCGGCGAGCGCGGCGACGAGGCCGCAGGCGCCGGCGCCGACGATCGCCACCGGCACGTCGGCGCCGAAGCGCCGTCCCGCGGCGGGCTCCACGCGGCTCATCGGTTCCCGACGATCCTTGCGATGATGGCGGCCAAGCTCCCCGGGCGCCTCACGCGGCCTCGAGCTGCGGTCGCGTCGCTAACGCCTCGCGCATGAGGCGCTCGACCTCCGCCCGCTCCTCGCCTTCGAGCGGCAGGCGCGGCGGCCGCGTCCGCTCCGAGCCGCGCCCGGCGATCTGCTCGCAGAGCTTGATGCACTGCACGAGGTCTGAGCGCGCGTCGAGATGGAGAAGCGGCATGAACCAGCGATAGAGCGCGCGGGCCTCCTCCCAGCGCCCCTCGGAGGCGAGGCGGAAGAGCTCGTTCGACTCGCGCGGAAAGACGTTCGAGAGGCCCGAGACCCAGCCGACCGCGCCGAGGAGAACGCTCTCCAGGACGACGTCGTCGAGACCGCAGAAGAGCGTGAACCGGTCGCCGACGAGGTTCTGCAGATCGACGAAGCGGCGCGTGTCGCCCGAGGATTCCTTGATCGCCGCGATGGTCGGCACGTCGGCGAGCGCGGCAGCGATCGCCGGCGTCACGTCGGCCCGGTAAACGGGCGGGTTGTTGTAGAGCATGATCGGCAGCCCGCTCGCCGCGGCGACGGTGCGGAAATGCTGGACGAGCTCGCGCGGCTTGCCGCCGTAGACCATCGCGGGCAGCACCATGAGCCCGTCGAGCCCCATCTTCTCCGCATCGCGCGCGAGCGCGGCGGCGAGCTCCGAGGTGTATTCGGCGACGCCCGCGATCACCGGCACGCGTCCTGCCGCCGCCTCCTTCGCCGCGGCGAGAACGCGACGCTTCTCCTCGGCCGACAGCGAGGTGCCCTCGCCCACGGTGCCGCACACGATGAGGCCGTCGACGCCGTCGCGCACGAGCGCGCCGACGACGCGCTGGGTCGCCTCGACGTCGACCGAGAGATCCGCCCGGAACTGCGTCGTCACAGCCGGGAACACGCCGCGCCAGTTCACCTTCATCGTGCCGCCTCCCGCCCTTGGTCTTCCGCAACGTTAGCGCAACGCGATTGACAGCGCCACGCACGCGGGTCTAGTGATGCCGGTGTTCCCGTGGTGATTTGAGCCGACCGGCTTGCGGCCACGTAAAACCAAGCGCTAAAAGGTCGGGATTCATCGAGAACCCCTGGCCTTCGCGCCGGGGTTTTTTGTTGGTCCGGTCCGGGCGGGCTCGCAACGATCGAGAGAGAAGATGCCCGAATCCGCCCGCCTTGAAGAGACCGAGCTCCGTCTCGCCACCAGACTGGTGCGCGGCGGCGTCAGACGCACCGGACACCAGGAGACGAGCGAGGGGCTGTTCCTCACCTCCGGCTACGTCTACGCCTCGGCCGAGGAGGCGGAAGCCGCGTTCGTCACCGACGGTCTGCGCTACGTCTATTCGCGCTTCGCCAATCCCACGGTGAAGATCTTCGAGGAGAAGCTCCGTCTCGTCGAAGGCGCCGAGGCATGCCGGGCGGTGGCCTCGGGCATGGCGGCGGTGGCGGCCGCGCTCCTCTGCCAGCTCCGCGCCGGCGACCGCGTCGTCGCGAGCCGCGCGCTCTTCGGATCGTGCTGGTGGATCATCGCCGAGCTTCTGCCGCGCTACGGCATCGCGACGGAGTTCGTGGCCGGCGAAAACCTCGACGCCTGGCGGGCGGCGCTCGCGAAGCCGACCAAGGCGGTCTTCGTCGAGACGCCGTCGAACCCGACGATGACTCTCGTCGATCTCGCCGAGCTCGCGAAACTGACGAGAGCCGCGGGCGCCGCGCTCATCGTCGACAACGTGTTCGCGACGCCCCTGCTGCAGCGTCCGCTCGAGCTCGGCGCGGACATCGTCGTCTACTCGGCGACGAAGCACATCGACGGGCAGGGGCGATGTCTCGGCGGCGCGGTCCTCGGCAGCGCCTCCTTCATCGACACGGTGCTCGGCCCGTATCTGCGCCACACCGGGCCCGCCCTCTCTCCGTTCAACGCGTGGACGCTTCTGAAGGGGCTCGAGACGCTCGACGTGCGCCTCGAGCGCCACAACGCGAGCGCTCTGCGCCTTGCGCGTTTTCTCGAGGACCATCCGCGGGTCCGCAAGGTCTACTACCCCTTCCTCGACAGCCATCCTCAGGCCGCGCTGGCGCGGCGGCAGATGCGCGCCGGCGGCTCGATCGTCTCCTTCGAGATCAAGGGCGGCAAGGCCGCCGCGTTCCGCTTCCTCGACGCGCTCTCGCTCATCGACATCTCGAACAATCTCGGCGACGCGAAGAGCCTCGTCACGCATCCCTGGACGACGACCCACGCGCGCATCGCGCCCGAGGAAAAGCTGGCGCAAGGGATCACCGAGGAGCTGGTGCGCCTGTCGGTCGGGCTCGAAGACCCGGAGGATCTCGAGGCGGATCTCGGGCGGGCATTAAACGCATAACACATGTAGAATTGTCATATTTGACAATGTAATCTGGGAATATATGATGATTCTCGTGTGTGACGCGACCGCGAACGACGCAGTAGAGTTCCTGGCGGGGGTCGGGCTCGACGAGCTTGCCGAGCAGCGCCGACGCTGGCGCGAGGCGGGCGCAGGCTCGGAGGAGATCGCGCGCTGGAGCGCGGCGTGGCTCGACCGTCATTCACCGACCGCAAGGAGGTTTCAATGTCCCTAAGGATCGGCTCCATCGCTCCCGACTTCGAGGCTGATACGACGGAAGGCCGGCTTCGCTTCCACCAATGGCTGGGCGACAGCTGGGGAATGCTGTTCTCGCACCCGAAGGACTTCACGCCGGTCTGCACCACCGAGCTCGGCTACCTGGCCCGGATCAAGCCCGAGTTCGACAAGCGCGGGGTCAAGCTCATCGGCCTCAGCGTCGATCCGGTCGAGGATCACAAGCGCTGGGCGCAGGACATCAAGGACGTGATGGGCGCGGCGCCGAACTATCCGATCATCGGCGATTCCGACCTCAAGGTCGCGAAGCTCTACGATATGCTACCGGCGGAGGCCGGCGACACCGCGAAAGGCCGTACCGCGACCGACAACCTCACCGTGCGCAACGTCTACATCGTCGGACCGGACAAGACGATCAGGGCGATGCTGATCTACCCGATGGCGAGCGGGCGCAATTTCGACGAGGTGCTGCGCCTCATCGACTCGCTGCAGCTCACGGCCAAGCACAAGGTCGCCACGCCGGCGAACTGGAAGCAGGGCGAGGACGTCATCATCGTCCCGACGGTGAGCGACGAGGAGGCGAAGCAACGCTTCCCCGGCGGGTGGAAGGCGGTGAAGCCTTATCTCCGCGTGACGAAGCAGCCGACGGCCTGAACCGCAACATCGGTCTTCCCCGAACGTTCGTCTCCCCGCCCTCGCGCGGGGGACGACGTTCCGGGGAGCTCTGATGCGTCTTCTTTTCTTTCTCGCCGCCTTCGCTCTCGTTCCGTTCGCCGGTGCGGCGTGCGCCCAGGAAGCGCCCGCGCCGATCCGCGGGCAGGGGTACGCCCTCGTCAAGAACTGGGATTTCGGGCGGAACATCCGCTCGGACGCCGATCTCCGCCGCGAGTTCTACACCCGGTACGTCTACGAGAACGGCAGGCTCGACACGCTGCCCGCGAACGGCGAGTGGCAGCGCTACCGCGACCACGACAATCACCGCATCGTCGGCGACGAGCTGCAGCTCGTCGCGCATGTGCGGCGCGGCCTCAGGAACGGCGGCATCGAAAGCGGCATGCTGCGTTCGAGGTGGATCGGGAAATACGGCTACTACGAAATCCGCATGAAGGTGCCGCGAGGACGCGGCCTCTGGCCCGCCTTCTGGCTTAATCCCGAGGACCAGAAATGGCCGCCCGAGATCGACGTCGTCGAGATCGTGAACAACGGCCGCGATACGACCCGCAACAGCTTCCACAACGTGCTGCCCGGGCGGCGCGGCGCGAAGGTCGTGACGAGAGCCTCGCGGCTCGACAAGTGGGGATCCTACCGGCCGGACTTCGATTACGCGGACGACTTCCACCGCTTCGCCGTCGAGTGGACGCCGGAGCTCGTGCGTCACTACGTCGACGACGTCCTGGTCGCCGAGCGTCCGTTCGAGTGGGTGCACGAGGACGGGCGGGACGCGGGCCCCGCGCATGTCCTCGTCAATCTCGCCGTCGGCGGCAAGTGGCCCGAAGCGCCGACGAGCGAGCGCGACTTTCCCGCCATTCTCCGCGTCGACTGGATACGGGTCTGGCAGAAGCGGTGACGCCGCCGGCGGCCGTCTCTTCGGTCGGGCCGGCGCGTCGGCTTCGCTAGACCGGGCGCCGCACGGCGCGGGCCGCGAGCCGCGCCTCGATCGCGTCCCAGATGGGCGCTTCGAGCCGCTCGCCGCCGAGGCGGTGGATCTCCTGGATGCCCGTCGGCGAGGTGACGTTGATCTCGGTGAGATAGCCGCCGATCACGTCGATGCCGACGAAGACGAGCCCATGCTCCTTGAGCGCGGGGCCGATCGCCGCGCAGATCTCGCGGTCGCGGGCGTCGAGCTCGGCCTTCGCGGGTCGAGCGCCGACATGGAGGTTGGCGCGCACCTCGCCTTCCGGCGGAACGCGCAGCACGGCGCCCATCGGCTCGCCGTCGACGAGGATGATGCGCTTGTCGCCCTCGCGGACCGCCGGAATGTAGCGCTGCACGATGATGGGCTCGCGATAGAGCTGCGTGAACAGCTCGAGCAGCGAGTTGAGGTTCTCGTCGTCGGGGCGAATCCGGAATACGCCGGCGCCGCCGTTGCCGAACAGGGGCTTCAGGATGATGTCCTTGTGCTCGGCGCGGAAATCCAGGATCTCGGCCCGGTCGCTCGTGATGAGAGTGGGCGGCATCAGCTCGTGGAAGCGCGTGACGAAGAGCTTTTCGGGCGCGTTCCGGACGCTCGCGGGGTCGTTCACCACGAGGACCGAATCGGCGACATGCTCGAGGAGATGCGTCGCGGTGATGTAGGCCATGTCGAAGGGCGGGTCCTGGCGCATCAGGATCACGTCCATCGTCGCCAGATCGACGGTCTCCCACGGCCCGAAACTGTGATGCCGCCCCCGCTCGCGCCGGACCTCGAGCCGCCGGCCGCGCGCCTTGAGCCGGCCTTCGCGCAGCGAAAGATGCTGCGGCAGGTAATGGAAGAGGGCGTGACCGCGCGCCTGCGCCTCGAGCGCGAGCACGAAGGTCGAGTCGGCGTCGATGTTGATGGTCTCGATCGGATCCATCTGGATCGCGACGGCGAGCGCCATGGAGCTTCTCCCGGGTTGAGGCGGCCCGAGTATCGGGATCGCCGGGGGCGGCGACAAGGGCCGAGGCGCGCCGGGCACCCCCCGCGCGGCAAGCGCGACATGACGCCGCTCCCCGCGCGCGAAGCGGGAGACCCTCAACGCGCTTAAGCTACCGCTAAGCAGGGGGGCGGAGCGTGCCGCCGGACCCAGCAGGAGATCATGGCCGGCGTTTCGTTCTCGAAGGTCTTCATCTCGGTCGGCGTGGCGGTCTTCCTTCTCGCGACGGCCGCCGTCGGCACGGTGCAATACATCAACTCGACGCGCCAGATGCGGCGATCGGCGGAGGAGTACAACGCCGCGCTCGCCCGCGCCCTCGGCAACATGCTTCGCGCCGAGGTCGCCGATTTCCTGGACAACGGCCCCGAACCGGCGCCGCCGATCCGCGTCGCGACGATCCGGCGGCATATCGCCACCGCCGTTCAGGGCACCCGCGTTCTCAAGGTGAGGATCTACAACCGCGCCGGCATTGTGGTCTTTTCCACCGATCCCGAACAGATCGGGGAAGACCAGAGCCGCAACCCCGGGTTCCTCGGCGCGCTTTCCGGCGCGATCGTGAGCGCGTCCGTTTTCCGCGATCAGATGAACGGGTTCGACGGCTTCGTCGCCGACCGCGATCTGGTTCAGAGCTATGTCCCGGTGCGGAGCTCCGAAGGCGCGGTGAGGGGCGTCTTCGAGATTTACACCGACGTCACCGACTTCAACGTCGACATCTGGCGCGCCTTCGCGGTCGAGCTCGCCACGCTCGCCCTCGCCTTCGCCGTCGTCCTCCTCCTTCTCTACGCGATCGTGCAGCGCAACGCCCGGCTGATGCGGCGTCAGCACCGCTCCAATCTACGCCTCGCCAGGCACGCCTCGCGCGCGGAGGCGGAGAGCCGCGCCAAGTCCGAGCTCCTCTTCTATCTCGGGCGCGAGCTCCGGCCTGCCTTGAGCGCCCTCATCGATTCCTCGGCGCCCTCACCGGAGGGGCGCGACGCGAACGGCCGGCGCGAGGGCGCCGGCGCCATCCACGCCCTCGGAACGCAGCTCCTCAAGATCGTCGACACGGCCGTCGACCTCTCGCGGCTCGAAGCGGGCCGTCTCGCCGTCGTGAGGGAGAAGACGAGCCTTGCGCCTCTCATCGAGGAAATCGTGCGCGAACGGACGCAGCGCGCGGAAGAGGGCGGGATCGCGTTGCGGTATGAGATCGAGGGCGAGCTGCCGACGCTCGAGAGCGATCCCCACCGGCTTCGGCAGGCGCTCTCGAGCATCCTCGACGATGCGCTGTGCGCGACGCCGTCGGGCGGCGCCGTCGTGCTCCGCGCCCGGCCCTTGCACGGGTGGATCGAGATCGCCGTCGAATACGGAAAGGCCGGGAGCGCCGTGCCCAATCCGAGGCGCCGCGCCGACAGCGCCATCGCTCTCCGGCTCGGGCGCGGACTCGTCGAGCTCATCGGCGGCCGCTTCGAGATCGACTCAGGCGCGGGCGCGCCGACCCGCGTCCGCATCGCGCTTCCGCTTCAAGCGAAAGCGATCGCCGCCTGAGGCGGCGCGGCACCTCCGGGAGAGGAACCGCGCCGCCGCCGGATCAGAGCGCCTTCAGCACCGCCTCGGCGCTCGACACCTCGAACTGGCCGGGCTGCTCGACGGCGATCCACTTCACGACCCCGTCGTCGACCACCATCGCGTAGCGCTTCGAGCGCTTGCCCATGCCGTAGCCCGTCGCGTCCATCTCGAGCCCGAGCGCGCGGGTGAGGTCGCCGTTGCCGTCGGCCAGCATGTCGACCTTGCCGTCGGCGCCCTGAGCCTTGCCCCAGGCCTCCATGACGAACGCGTCATTGACCGAGAGGCACGCGATCTTGTCGACGCCTTTCGCCTTCAGCTCCGAATGCTTCTCGATGAAGCCGGGCAGATGCTTGGCCGAGCAGGTCGGGGTGAAAGCGCCCGGAAGCCCGAAGACGACCACCTTCTTCTTCGCGAAGTACTCGTCGGTGGAAACGTCCTTCACGCCCTCTGGCGTCTTCTGCTTGATCTTCACCGACGGGATCTTCGTGCCTACCTCGATCGTCATGGCTTTTCCCCTTCGATTGTCGATTTCAGGACCTTAGCAGCGGCCACCGGCCGCTCGGAAGCCGGGAGGCCGCGTTCTCCCCCGGCGCGGCGGAGCGCGTCCAGCACCGCTTCCGTCGTGAGGAGCTCAGGCAGGGCGAGCCCCTGCGGCGCGCCCGGCCCGTAGACGGCGTTGAACGGGATGCCGTAGCGCCCGAAGCTCCTCAAATACTCCCCGATCGCCGGATCGGGCCTCGTCCAGTCGGCGCGCATCGGAACGGTCTCGGGCGCGGCGAGGCGCGCGCGGACCTCCTCGGTGTCGAGGACGAGCTTCTTGTTGACCTGGCAGGTGAGGCACCAGTCGGCCGT